>SHUY01000003.1 GCA_009694435.1 Acidimicrobiia bacterium
CCGAAGGCGAATGGGTCAAAGACGAAAGCGGAGAATTGGTATTCCAACCTGCTGGCGGTGGTGAGGCGATTTCGGCTGAGGCTGCGGGATATTCTGCCGCCGAAGAAGCAGTGGCCGAGGCAGTCGAAGAAGCAGTCGAAGAAGCGGTAGCCGAGGCGGTCGAAGAAGCAGTGGCCGAGGCAGTCGAAGAAGCGGTAGCCGAAGAAGCAAACGAGGAGCAGGCTGACGCGTGATCAAGATCGCCTCCCGAGTCGCTTGTGTGTGGGGTGTCGAACGAACGCGTCGGTCGACGACCTGGTTCGTTTGTCGGCCAATGCTGACGGATCGCTTAGTCTCGGGCCGGGAACGGGTCGAGGCGCATGGCTGTGTGGTCCACCCGACGGAATCGAATGTCTTAATCAAGCCGTTCGCCGCGGAGCCCTTGACAAGGCGCTGCGCATTCGCGTGCTCGAATCAGAAATTGAAGCGGTACGAAGTAAAATGCAAGACCCTAATAGCGAGTTCCTCAGTTAGTCCGACGAGTTAGGTAGAGGCTTGGCCAAGAAAGTACGAATTTATGAAATAGCGCGTGAGTACGGCGTCTCTAATGAGGTCGTGCTCGAGCTTGCTAATGAACTAAAGATTGGCGCTACTAGCCATTCGGCCAGTTTGGAAGAAGCGATGGGCGATCGCGTGCGCCGTTTAGCCGACTCTAAAGGAATGACTCGACAAGCCCCCGCTAAAAAAGCCCCCGCTAAAAAAGCCCCGGCTAAAAAAGCCCCCGCTAAAAAAGCTCCCGCTAAAAAAGCTCCCGCTAAAAAAGCCCCGGCTAAAAAAGCCCCGGCGAGTAAATCGGCTCCGGACGAAGAGGCGGACGCGAAGATTGCCCCCGCGGTCCCTAATCCGACTAGTCGAGTAGTGCGTTCTTCGGCTCGAGTCGAAGAACCCGAAGCGATTGTTTCTACTCCTAAAATTACTCCGAGCGCTTCAGAAATTCCCTCGGTGCCGGCCGCTACCCCCGAGAGTAAAGTTGAACCAACTGCGGCTAATGCTAAGCCGATTCCACCACCGCCAGGTCAACGTCGAGTACCTCCACCGCCCGTTCCGGGTCGTTCTTTTTCTTCTGGTCCTCGCCCTGGTGGCGCGGGACCCGCGCGCCGCAGTCCGACCGACGGTACGACTGGTGAAGCGGCCGCGCCTCGGCGTTCTCCCGGCGGTTACACCCCTCGTCCCGGTCCCGCAGCAACTCCGGGAGCAGGGGCCCCGGCTGGTCGCCCCGGTGGTGGCCGTGGTCGGCCAACCCCTCAAGGACAACGGCCCCGGCGTAAGAAACGGCGGCGCCGCAGTTTTGAAGAATTAGGTCCCGCTTCCGCTCCGGTACTCACCCCAATAGATGCTCCAGTGCCGGAAGGCGAGATTGTGGTGCCTCGAGGGTTGACGCTGCAAGAACTAGCCCCCATGTTAAATCGCAATACGGCCGACTTGGTGCGGTTGCTTTTTGATGCGGGTGAATTAGTAACCGGCACGCAGTCGCTAGCCGACGAGATGGTAGATCTCATAGCAGAAACCCTTAACGCGGAAGTACTGCTGGTCGAACCTGGTCAAGAGCAAGAACTTGAGTTGCAAGGCATGCTTGGTGACGAAGAAGAAAATGAAGACGAGAGTCTTCTGGTTCCGCGCGCTCCGATTGTTACCGTTATGGGTCATGTCGACCACGGAAAAACTACTTTGCTTGACCGCATTCGCAGTGCCAATGTTGTTGCTGGCGAAGCGGGGGGAATAACTCAGCACATCGGTGCTTACCGAGCTGAGCATAATTCTAAACCCATAACTTTTATCGATACTCCTGGACACGAAGCCTTTACTTCGATGCGTGCTCGCGGTGCACAAGCCACCGATGTAGTCGTTTTAGTTGCGGCCGCAGATGACGGTTTGATGCCGCAAACTTTAGAGGCGCTTAATCACGCCCGTGCGGCAGACGTTCCGATCATTGTGGCCATTACCAAAGTGGACCGTGAGGACGCTAACCCTGAACGAGTTCGCCAACAATTTGTTGAAAACGAATTAGTCCCCGAAGAGTGGGGGGGCGACACGATAATGATCGATGTCTCCGCTCCTACTGGCCAAGGGGTAGACGCATTGCTAGAGGCAATTTTGTTAGTGGCCGAACTTGAAGAACTCTCGGCTAACCCAGACGCACCCGCCCGAGCATTTGTTTTGGAGTCCAACCTTGATCCCGGGCGAGGGCCAGTAGCGACAGTTTTGATTGAACGAGGAACACTAAAAGTCGGCGCCCCCGTCGTGGCCGGTGGCGGATGGGGCCGAGTTCGAGCGTTGTTTGACGAGCACGGAAAATCAATCAAAGAGGCGGGGCTCTCTATGCCAGTAGAGGTCCTTGGTCTGGACGAAGTTCCGTTAGCGGGTGACGAATTGCGCGTTGCTCCCGACGAAAAGACCGCCCGCTTGGTTGCTGAAGCACGAATCCACCGCCGTCGATCAGCCAGTAGCTCTCACCCGGCATCGCTGGCCGGCGGGGCTCGCCTAGAAGATATTTTCGCCATGGTGCAACGCGGTGAAGTTGCCACTCTCAATCTGATCTTGAAAGCCGACGTGCAAGGCTCGCTGGAAGCCATAACTGATGCGTTGCGCAAACTCGATAAAGATCATGAAGAAGTTCGACTTTCGTTTGTTCACCGAGCCGTAGGCGGTATTAGTGAATCGGATATCGATTTGGCGGCCGTTTCTAATGCCACGGTGATTGGTTTTAATGTTCGGCCCGATCGCAAGGCGCGTGAACGAGCCGAGTTTGAAAAAGTGGAACTTCGTCTTTACGAAGTTATCTACAAGGTTCTTGAAGATGTCAACTCTGCCCTCATTGGTATGTTGGAACCAGAATTTGAGGAAGTCGTCACCGGAGATGCTGAAGTGCGTGAAATATTCGGGATTCCCCGAGTCGGGAAAGTGGCCGGTTGTTTTGTGCGCAATGGTGTAGTTACTCGAGGTTCGAAGGTGCGTTTCTTGCGTGACGGGGTTGTCATCTGGAATGGCGCAATCAACTCTTTGCGCCGATTCAAAGATGATGCTCGCGAAGTTCAGGCCGGATTTGAGTGTGGTATTGGTCTTTCTGACTTCCAAGACCTAAAAGCGGGTGACATCATTGAGACTTATGACCTCAAGGAGATTCCCCGCACCTAAGCGGAGCGAAGTATGGTCAGCCGAGCCCCTCGCAAGTTCTCCCGCATGCTGCGGGTTAACGAGTTGGTGCGGGAAGTTCTAGGCGACGAGCTTGAACGGCTGGCCGATCCTCGACTCGAATTAGTCACGGTCATGAGTGTCGATGTGAGCCCTGATCTCCGTAACGCTACGGTTTACTACGGAGCGTTGGGCCGAGATGATCCCTCAATCGCGGTAGCACTTAAATCGGCTACGCCGCGACTGCGCAAAGCCATTAGCCGGGAAGCTCGGTTGAAGTATCTCCCCGATTTGAAATTCAAAGAAGACCCTTCACTCGAAACTGGACAACGAGTCGAAGAGATTTTGCGCAAGATCCGCGAGTCAAAACAATGAGCCCGGCCCGAGCCGCGGGCTCCGATAAGGCCGTAGTCGCGGCCGCGGCGGCACTAAGAGACGCGTCCGAGATTGCTCTCGCTTGTCATGTAGGACCTGATGGTGACGCTTTGGGGTCAACCCTTGGTCTGTTCCATGTGTTGCGTGCGGCCGGACGACCAGTAGTGGCGTCGTTTCCCGACCCGTTCGTAGTGGGTCCAACTTTTACCGGCCTACCCGGCTTGGAAGATTTAGTACCACCCGAAAAATTTCCTGCTGCGCCCGAAGTGATGGTTACTTTCGACTGCGGTTCACTTGATCGTCTAGGAAATTTAGAGCCCGCGGCGCGTGCGGCGAGCGAACTTATTGTTGTTGACCATCACCTTTCTAACGATTCTTACGGGACGATCAACCTAATTGAATCTGATGCTGCGGCCAGCGCCAGTGTGGTGCTCAAACTGATCGACGAGCTAGGCCTCGAGCTGAATCGCGATGCTGCTTTTTGTCTGTACGTAGCACTAATTTCAGACACCGGCCGTTTTCAGTACGAAAACACCACTCCCGCAGTATTCGAAATGGCCCGCCGACTCACTGAATTTGATTTACCCGTAGCCGATCTTTCGCGTCAGCTTTTCGAAGTAGACAGTTTTGCTTACTTGCGCTTATTGGGTGAGGTGCTTAACGGAGTCGAATTAGATTCTGAATTTAACCTTATTTGGGCAGTTGCGACTAACGAAATGTACGAACGGCACGGGGTGAAGCGGGAAGAGGCCGAAGGATTAATTGACATAGTTCGGCGAGCTGCTGAGTCTGAAGTTGCTCTGCTGTTGCGAGAAGAACCCGACTCGACTACGCGCGGGAGTTTGCGCTCACTAGGTGGGGTAGACGTTTTGGCTATTGCGCAAACTTTTGGTGGTGGGGGACATCGTCTCGCGGCTGGATTTAGCTCAGACAAGCCGCCCTTAGAAGTGCTTGCTCTTGTGCGCTCCGAGCTTGGTGCGGTTGGTGGTCAAAATGGTTGATGGCCTAGTAATCGTTGACAAAGAGCCGGGCTGGACTTCCCATGACGTAGTGGCCAAGTTGCGCTCGGTCTACGGGCAAAAACGAGTGGGTCATGCCGGCACACTTGACCCCGATGCCACCGGTGTTTTGTTGGTCGGTCTGGGACGAGTTACTCGGCTAATGCGATTTTTACAGGCGGGGAAAAAGGTCTACCGCTCCACGATTCAGTTCGGCGTGGCTACGAACACGCTCGATGCCGCGGGAGAGGTAACCGGCGAAGTTGCCATGACGTTTACCCGTAGTGATCTCGAGGCCGCTTTACCGCAATTTGTGGGCGATATCAAACAAATACCGCCGATGGTTTCTGCCGTGAAGATTGACGGGAAACGGTTGTACGCGTCGGCCCGCGCGGGCGAAGAGGTTGCTCGTCCACCGCGGCCAGTAACGGTACATAAATTTTTATTAGAAGATTTTGATGACACAGAACCAGGTTTTCCTCGGGCCACGGTTTTAGTGGAGTGTTCTTCGGGAACTTACATTCGCTCGTTGGCGGCCGATTTGGGCGAAGCCTTGAGCGGGCTAGGACACATAATCACTTTGCGGCGAGTTTCGAGTGGCTCTTTTGGGGTTGAAGAAGCTCACGCTATTGATTCGGTAATAGCCGCGCCCAGTGATTGTTTGTTATCACCATTAATTGCTATGCGCGATCTTGACCAAGTTAAAGTTGATTCGGCGACCGAAAAGTTGGTAAGTCACGGGCGACGTATTTGTATAAATCAAGAAGAAGAAAATATTAGCGGGCCGTGCGCGGTGGTGGGAGCGAGGGGTGAGCTGCTCGCGGTTTATGAGCCAAAAGAAAATGAATTTGTGGCCGCCGTCGTAGTCTCTCCTGGAGCCGGAGAGTAACTGCTATGGATAGTGTTGTAGACCTAGTTGGTTACGAGCCTCCCGTCGGGGGGACGGTAGTAACTATTGGGGCTTACGACGGCGTTCATTTGGGTCATCAAGCGGTCCTACGGCTAGTACGCGATTTAGCTACGGCTCGAAATTGTGAAGCAGTCTGTCTGACTTTTGATCGTCATCCGGCTGAAGTAGTGCGAACGGCGACTGCACCCAAACTCCTCACTAATCTTGAGCAAAAACTAGAACTTTTAGCCCAAACCGGCTTTGTCGACACAACTTGCGTTTTGACTTTTGACGAGGAGCGCAGCAAAGAAGCCGCAGAAGATTTCGTTCGCACAGTTCTTGTCGAAGGTTTGGGTGCCCGTTTAGTTGTGGTTGGAGCCGATTTCCATTTCGGCCATCGCCGACACGGAAAAGTTGAGTTACTTGAGCAAATGGGGGCAGAGCTGGGGTTCGAAGTTATTGGCTTGGGCCTAGTTCCGGTGGCGGGTGACTCGACGGGGGTCGCTTATTCGTCGACTCGTATTCGTGAGCTGCTTGGTGAAGGAAACGTAACTGGTGCCGCGCGGTTGCTTGGTCTACCCGCTCGAGATTATGAAGTTCGAGGAACGGTAGTGAAAGGTGATCAGCGCGGGCGAGAGTTGGGCTATCCCACCGCAAACGTCGCCGTTTCGGATCGTATGTGTTTACCCGCCGATGGAATCTACGCAGGCTATTTTCGTTGTGGGCCGTCCTCGGGTGCTCCGCTAGATGACGGCGACGGGATTGAACGGCCGTGTGCTGTCTCGCTGGGTCGCCGACCAACGTTTTACGAAGACGCACCGGTATCACTGCTAGAGGCTTTTCTGCTTGATTTTGATGACGACCTCTATGGTCGCAACGTAGCGGTTCGCTTCGTTGATCGAATCCGAGGTGAGGAGCGTTTTGAGAGTAGCGAGAGCCTAATTAAGCAAATGGGCCTCGATGTTGAGGAAACTCGGCGGCTTCTAGGTGCCTGAGCTGAGTCTGCTACCGTAAAGGGGTTCCCAACCAGGGAATTAAAAGCACCAAAGACGAAAACAAGTAGAAGCGAAGGTATGCCCGAATCATCAACAACGATCTCCGATCACCGCCGCCACGAGACTGACACTGGTTCGGCGGAAGTCCAGATAGCCCTGCTTACTGGCCGCATTGATCACCTAACCGAACATCTCAAGACGCACAAAAAAGATCATCACTCGCGTCGTGGTTTGCTCATGATGGTTGGTCGCCGCCGCCGTTTGCTTGACTATCTAAAGCGCAAAGAAGTTGACCGATACCGAGCGATCATCGCGAAGTTAGGTCTGCGGAGGTAATCGTTCTAAAGAATTACTCGCGTTTTTATTCTTGTTCGACCCTCGTGGCTCTCACCGGAATTACTCGCAAGTATAAGTAAAGACGTCGAAAAATAATCAGAGAGGAGCGTCTTATGGAAGGCGCCATTCGTGTTTCCGGTCCTATCAACGCTGAAGGGACCGTATTGTCGCTAGAGACGGGAAAGCTTGCTCGTCTTGCTGCTGGAGCAGTTTTAGTTCAGATTGGTGACACCACCTTGCTCACCACCGTTGCGACTAGCAAGCCGCGCGACGGGATCGATTTCTTCCCGCTTACGGTTGACGTAGAAGAGCGGATGTATGCCGTAGGTAAAATTCCTGGGTCATTTTTTCGCCGTGAAGGTCGGCCTGGTGAAGCCGCTATTTTGACTTGTCGTCTTACCGACCGTCCGTTGCGCCCTTCGTTCCCCAGCGATTTTCGCAACGAAGTGCAGGTGATTTCCACCATTCTTGGCGCTGATCTTGAGAACCCCCACGACGTTGCTTCAATTAATGGCGCATCGGCGGCACTGATGGTGTCGGGGATTCCCTTTGACGGACCGATTGGTGCAGTACGCATTGCTGCTATTGACGGCGAATGGGTTGCTCACCCGACTTACCAGCAAGGTGATGAGTCCACCTTCGAAATGGTGGTGGCCGGTCGCAAACTTCATGATGGTGATGTTGCAGTAATGATGGTGGAAGCAGGCGGTACTGCTGGTTCGTTCGAAATGTACGAAGCCGGTGCGCCGAAGGTAACCGAAGAAACTATTGCTGATGGTTTGGAGTTCGCGAAACAGTGGATCTTGGCGTCTATTGAGTTGCAACTTGAACTAGTTAAAAAAGTTCAGGCGGAAAAAGGTCCAATTCAAGACATTCCTTATGCTCCTTCCATCGACTACGCCGACGATATTTTCGATGCCATTGCCGACGAAGCGCGTACCGCTACTGCTCAAGCGATGTTTGTTGCGGATAAAAATGATCGCAACAACCGTCTTGACGAGATTGAGTCGGCTGCGATCGCTACTTTGGTTGGTTCTGACGAAGCTCCGGGACAATTTGCCGGGCGTACTGGTGAACTCAAAAAAGCGTTCCGTTCGTTGCAAAAGCAGGTCGTGCGTGACCGTATTGTCAATGAAGGTGTGCGTATTGACGGGCGTGGTCTTACCGACCTACGCCCAATTTCTTCTGAAGTTGGTTTGTTGCCTACTGCTCACGGAACCGGTTTGTTCCAGCGAGGTGAGACTCAAGTTTTGAGTGTGGTCACACTCGGAATGCCGCGTATGGAGCAAATGGTCGATTCGATTGGCACTGATGACCGGAAGCGCTACATGCATCACTACAACTTCCCGCCGTTCTCAACCGGTGAAACTGGCCGAGTGGGATCACCTAAGCGGCGTGAAATCGGTCACGGGGTACTGGCAGAACGAGCATTGGTGCCCGTGTTGCCTAGTGCCGAAGAGTGGCCCTACACCTTGCGAGTCGTGTCTGATGTGATGTCGTCAAACGGCTCTACCTCAATGGCGTCAGTGTGTGGATCGAGTCTCTCTTTGATGGATTCTGGTACTCCGCTTAAAGCGCCGGTGGCGGGAATTGCCATGGGCCTCGTTTATCACGATGGAAAATACGTAACCCTTACCGACATCCTCGGAGCGGAAGACGCTTTTGGCGACATGGACTTCAAGGTGGCCGGAACTCGTGATGCCATTACTGCTTTGCAACTCGACACCAAAATTGCTGGCATTCCCGCCAGTGTTCTGGGCGACGCATTGCGCCAGGCTCGAGAGGCACGATTGCAAATCCTTGACATTATGAACGAGGCCATCTCTGCCCCGCGTGAAGATGTAGGCCCCACCGCACCAAAAATAATCAGCATAGAAATACCGATTGACAAAATCGGTGAGGTGATTGGTCCTAAGGGCAAGGTCATTAACACTATTACTCAAGAAACTGGAGCCGATGTTTCGGTTAGTGACAATGGGGTAGTGGGTACGGTTTCAATTGGTTCTAAAGATGGGCAAGCCGTTGAAGAGGCTCGGCGTCGCATTGAACTAATTCTTGATCCACCGACCGCCGAATTGGGAGCGACTTACACCGGTCGAGTGGTGAACGTGACTAAATTTGGAGCGTTTGTAAATATCTTGCCTGGTCGAGACGGGCTGCTGCATATCTCTAAATTGGGTGGCGGTAAGCGCATCGATCGAGTTGAGGACGTGGTTAATCTTGGCGACGAAGTTGAAGTACGCGTTGACGACATTGACAACTCGGGCAAACTCTCGCTCAGCATGGCTAATGACGAAGGATCGAATTCTAGTGATAGCGATTCGGCTCCTAAGCGCGAAGCGAGCAAATCTGACTCAAGTCGGAGTGCGGTTTCGTTTGAAGATACTTGGGAAGCTAAAGCTAAAGAAGAGTTCGGTGACCTTGGTCCCGACGATGCTGGCCGAGGGGAGAAAAACTCGGGTGGAAATCGCGGCGGCGGTAAGCGGCGGCGCTAACTCTTCGTGGGCGAAGCCGTAGAACGCAGCATCCTTGACTCGGGGCTGCGGGTAGTTACCGAAGCACTGCCGGGCTTACGCTCGGCCGCAGTAGGTTTTTGGGTTGGTACGGGTTCGCGCGACGAGACCAACCAGATATCCGGTGCTAGCCACTTTCTTGAACACTTGCTGTTTAAGGGTACGGCTCGTCGAGGAGCACTTGAGATTGCCAACTCGGTTGAGTCGGTGGGTGGAGACATGAATGCCTTTACCACCCACGAAGCAACAGTTTTCTACGTACGCGTTCCTGATGAGCGGATCTACGAAGCGCTTGACATTCTTTCTGACATTGTTTGGTCTCCAAGTTTGCGCGGTGAAGATGTTGACGCAGAGCGGCAAGTCATTCTTGAAGAGATTCGCATGCACGATGACTCACCCGAAGATTTAGTCCACGATGTTTTTGCCCAAGCGATATTTCCTGATCACGCAATTGGGCGCACAGTGATTGGAATTCCCGAAACTATTAATTCTTTGGGGCCAAAAGAAATAGGCGATTTTCACGCCGCTCATTACCATCCGAGCAATGTGGTGGTCGCCGCAGCTGGAAATCTCAACCATGACGAAGTGGTTAAGCAAGTTGAAGCCGCCTTGCTCCCCGACACGAGTCACCAGCGCCCCGAGCGTGAGGTTTGGACGGACGGGACTGCCCCAAAGAGACTGGCGGTGGTTGAACGCGATAGTGAACAAGCCCACGTCGTTTTAGGGATGCGCGCGCTGCGCGGTGATGACCCCGATCGTTACGCCTTTGCGGTACTCAACCAAGTTTTGGGCGGCGGAATGTCTTCTCGATTGTTTCAAGAAGTGCGAGAAAAACGGGGTTTGGCTTATTCGGTTTACGCCTATCGCAGCGCTTTCGATGAAACCGGCACGTTTGCCATTTCGGCCGGCACGGCTCCGGATCGACTGCCAGAACTCTTAGAAGTAATCGGCACCGAAATTGATCGAGTGATTGTCGACGGAGGAGTGGGGGACGACGAATTGATGGCCGCTAAAGGCCACCTAACCGGATCGCTAGCGTTATCGCTGGAGACCTCGGGCTCGAGAATGCACCGGATTGGGTCAAACGAACTGTCGCTAGGAGAGATTGCCACGCTTGATGAACTCGTTGACCGAGTCAACGCAGTGGGTCCTGATGATATAGCTCGAGTAGTAGAGCGAGTCATGGCCCCTCCGGAAAGATCTCTAGCGGTAGTGGGCCCAGTCAAAACCGCCGATGTAAAGGCGTTGTTTAATTAACTCACGAATGTTCGTGTTTGGTCCGACTGGTTGCCGGTAGCCTGAAGTGATGGCATCGAAACGAGTTGGAGTATTTGGGGCCGGCGGGCGCATGGGCGTCGCGGTTTGCGCTGCGGTGGCTAGTGCTCCCGACTTAGATTTGGTCGCGGCCATTGATCCTGCGTGGGCTGGAGTCGAACTCAGTGAGCGGGGCGTTGTCGATACCGGTTTAGTGGTCTCTCCGACTGCGGCTGAGTTGGTAAAAGTAAAAGCTGAAGTAGTAGTCGATTTTACGGTGGCCGAGGCGGCTCGGGATAATTTAGTTTGGTGCGCGGAAAATGAGATTCACGCCGTAGTTGGCACCACCGGATTTTCGGCCGCCGACCTTGAAGATATTCGCGTTCGCTTTGAAGCCAGTAAAGCCAATGCGCTCATCGCTCCTAATTTCGCTATTGGCGCAGTTCTTATGATGCGCTTTGCTGAACTCGCTGCGCCGTATTTCGAAACGGCCGAGATAATCGAACTCCACCACGACCAAAAAGTTGATGCCCCTTCCGGAACGGCTATCCTCACCGCCGAGCGAATGGCCGCAGCATCAAGCGACTTCGCCGCCGACCCCACCGAGCAGGTAGTGATCGCAGGTGCTCGAGGGGCAAGTGGGCCGGGTGGAATTCCGATTCACTCAGTTCGTATGCGGGGAATGGTTGCGCACGAAGAAGTAATTCTAGGTTCCACCGGACAAACACTAACCGTACGCCACGATTCGTACGATCGAACTTCGTTCATGCCTGGAGTCTTATTAGCGATTCGATCGGTATTCGATCGCCCAGGGCTTACCGTAGGACTCGACGCACTGCTTGATATCTAAAATGAGTGACGCTAAGGAGCGGGTCTACTCCGCTACTTATACTCGCGTCGCCCGGGTTGGTCTTGATAAAACAACTCTCGATGATGTTGCTAAGGAAGCAGAAATTTCACGCGCCACTTTGTACCGCATGTTTCCTGGTGGTCGAGAACAAATACTGCGGGAAACTATCGGTGCCGAGATGGACCGATTTTTTATTTCCTTAGCGAACGCTATTGCTGACGCTTCCGATATTGAGACTTGCTTGGAACGCGGGCTTGTATTTGCTCGGAAGTCTTTGTTGGAACACGCGGTGCTCCAGAAGATTTTGACTACCGAGCCCGAGGCGTTACTTCCGATTATCACGATTGAGCAACACCGAATCGTGGGGGAGATCGCTCAATATCTAGTCCCGCTAATAAGCGCGGAGAAGGATCGGCTCCGATCTGACCTCGATCCCGCGCGCGCGGCAGAGTTCTTAGCCCGCATGGTGTTATCAATCATTGCCAGCCCCGGGCGCTGGGATCTGAGCGACCCTCAGGCGGTTCACGCTTTGGTGGGCGAAGAACTGTTGGCTGGGATTCTTCAACCCCGGTCTTGATATTTACCCATACCGCGTATGGTTTTACTGAGGCTTGACAATGAGACAAAAAGAGTCATAATGTCTCATATATGGCTTTAACCTTTGCCCCCGAAAAAGATCAGGTGCGAGCTGATCTTGAGTTGCCCGTAATTGATGGCACTAACGACGGCATTAAAGAACGAGCGCTTATTGCCACGTGTGAGTGCATTGCTCGCTTGGGCTTTGCCAAAACCACTCTTGACGACGTCGCGCGCTCGGCTCGATGTTCTCGAGCCACTCTCTATCGTTACTTTCCTTCCAAGGCCGAAATGGTGCGCGATGCAGTAAGGGCGGAAGTGATGCGCATTACGCGCGCGATCCATTTTGCTGCTCAAGAACAAGACAGTCTTGAAGACACGGTGGTGGCAGTGCTTTTAGTGGCCGGGCGAGAAATAGGAGAGCATCCGGCTCTGCGGTATGTAGCTAATTTTGAATCCGAGCGCTTGCTTCCCCATTTGGCTTTTACTGGCGGCGATCGCTTTTTGAGCCGGGCGGCCAAGATAATTACTCCTTGTCTCGAACCATACTTAGGGGATAAATCTAACCGAGCGGCCGAGTGGATCGCGCGTAACGGTTTAACCCTTTGGCTTACTCCAACAGACGCCGGGGCGCTTACCAATCTCGTAGCACTGCGTGCTTACGTGAGGGAGTTTGTTTTACCCGCGTTCACTATCGAAGTTAAAAAATCTAGAATTCAAAATCCAAACGGGAGGCTATAAAATCATGGCTACTACTAACGAAGAACTTATCGGTCGGTCTCAAGTAGACGACATTGAGGCGATATTGGCAGTCTCTAATGGTGATTCTGATAGCAAGCAACACAGTATTGTTACCGAACAAGAAGTTTCTTTTACTTGGGACTACGAACAAACCCGTGAGCCACTGCGCAAACTTTATGAAAAAGCCAAGACCTCGCAGTGGAACGCTAACGACCTCCCGTGGCATATCGAAGTTGATCAAGAGGCAGTAGTAGCGGCTAACCAAGCGGCTAACAGTTACCTTTATCAAGAAGGAATGGATATGTCCGGCACTCCTTTCGCCAAGTGGGGCGATAAAGAGTGGTTGGCGTTTGGAGTTGAGTCGCAGAACTGGACGCTTTCGCAGTTCATGCACGGAGAACAAGGTGCGTTGCTTTGCACTGCACAAATAGTTGAAACTGTTCCGTGGATTGATGCTAAGTATTACGCCTCAACTCAAGTAGTTGACGAAGCTCGTCACGTGGAAGTATTTGCCCGTTATCTAGACACCAAGTTGTCGGGGCATTACCCCATTAACGCACACTTAAAAGCCTTGCTCGATGACATCATTACTGATTCTCGTTGGGACATGACCTACCTAGGTATGCAAGTAATGGTCGAAGGATTGGCGCTGGCGTCATTTGGCTTCATGCGTCAGATGACTACTGAACCTCTCATCAAAGAACTTTTGCGTTACGTCATGAGCGACGAAGCTCGCCACGTGGCTTTTGGTGTGTTGTCGTTGCAGGAGTACTACAAAGAACTGGACGGTAAAGAAATTCGTGAGCGTCAAGAGTTCGCTTACGAAGCTGCGGTACGCATGCGCGATCGTTTCTTGCAACAAGAAGTCTGGGAGCGCATGGGTGTCAACGTAAAAGATGCGGTCAATTTTGTTATGCAAGCCCCTGACCGTCCAATTTTTACGGGCATGTTGTTCTCTAAGATCGTGCCTAACTGCAAGAAGCTAGGGCTTCTTGACGCGGGTGACGGCTGGCTGCGGGAGAAGTTCACCGAGTTGGGAGTTATTCAGTTTGAGGACTGGGCCGACACCAGTGAAGAGTACGGCTCGCTTGATGCTGTTACGCAAGATCGCGAAGAAGCCGCGGTCTAGCTCTTCGTCTTGAGGCAGTAGCCTCTTACAAATGGCGACACCGGTTCGCGTCGTCTTTTTGGGCGGCCTAGGAGAAATTGGGCGCAACTGCTTTTGTCTTGAAGTAGAGGGGCGCATTGTTGTCGTTGATTGCGGCTTGATGTTTCCCGACGCCGACATGCCCGGAGTCGACCTAGTTCTACCGGACTTCACTTATCTTCGTGACCACGCCGACCAAGTTGACGGGATTGTTCTTACTCACGGCCACGAAGACCATGTAGGGGCACTGGGGTATCTGTTGGCTGATGTTTCCGCCCCGATCTACGGCTCCCCGCTGTGTTTAGGTTTCGCCCGGAAACGATTAGAAGAAGCTCGGGTGATGGACCGCACCACGCTCGTTCCCGTTGGTGATGGTGATGTAGTGCAGATTGGACCCGTTACGGCGGAGTTCATTCCGGTCACCCATTCAGTCCCGCACGCGTTTGCGGTGGCTTATTCAACTTCAGTCGGAACGATTTTGCACACGGGTGATTTCAAACTTGACCTTATGCCCGTTGATGGCCGTCGCACTGATGTATCGCGACTCGGTGAACTGGGTCGGCAAGGGGTAAAACTCCTGTTGTCTGATTCGACTAACGCGGAGACGCCGGGCCGTACTGAATCGGAGTCGAGCGTGGGTCCAGTGATTGAAGATTTATTACACCGGTATTCAGACCGTCGTTTTGTGGTGGCTTCGTTCGCTTCCCACCTACACCGCATACAGCAAGTCGCTTACGCCGCGGTAGCGGCGGGTCGGCAAGTGGCATTTGTAGGTCGTTCAATGATTCATAACACCGCGTTTGCTCGTGAAATCGGCCTGTTTGATCTACCGGCTGATCGGGTTATAGACATTGAAGACGCCACCAAACTTGCGCCCGGGAAAGTTTGTGTTATTTGCACTGGTTCTCAAGGTGAGCCCATGAGCGCGTTGTCATTAATGGCGGCCAGCGAACATAAACATATAAAACTTGGTCCCGAAGATGTAGTCGTTATTTCCGCGCACGCTATTCCAGGTAACGAAGTGAGTGTTTCTAAAGTTATTGACGCGCTTTATCGTTCGGGGGCCGAAGTCATTCACGGTGGCTCAGCGCCGGTGCACGTTTCGGGGCACGCCGCCCAAGATGAGTTGAAGTCAATGATTGATCTCGTCAAACCGGAGTGGTTCGTTCCGGTTCACGGCGAGTTTCGTCATATGGTTCACCACGCCCGATTAGCTAACGAAATGGGGGTCGATTCTGATCACATTATTGTTTGTGAAGATGGTGACGCATTGGTTATGCAAGGAGACAAGGTCTCAGTAAAACGCCGAGCAGTTCCGGCGGGATATCAATACGTCGACGGCATCACGGGTGATCTTGATCCGGGAGTTTTGCACGACCGGCGTTCACTCGCAGAAGAAGGGTTTGTAGTTGTGATCGTCACCGTTGTGGCTACTACCGGGGAGATTGTCACTGGCCCTGAGATAGTCACGCGTGGGTGGGTGCACGCCGATGAAGCCGAAGAGTTGCTCGAAGATGCTCGCGAAGCCGTTCGCAGTGCGATAGCCCAAGGTGCAGCTAACGATGCTATTGATGCAGAAACTTTGCGCCGGCGAGCGCGACGGGCACTGGGGCGTTTGATAAATGAACGTACTCGGCGTCGGCCTACGATTATCCCCGTGGTCATGGAGGTATGAAGCAGTGATTCGCGATTGGTCAAACTTTATTGGTGGCCGGACGGCTTTAGTAACTGGATCTGGCGACGGTGTGGGGCGAGCCATTTCTATGCATATGGCGCGCGCGGGTGCTGAAGTATGGATAAACGATATTGACGCCGCTCGCGCCGACAAAGTAGTGGCGGAGATTATTAGCGAAAGCGGTATCGCTCATTCGGTTGTCGCTGATGTATGCAATCCTGAATCGGTGCATGCTATGTATGACTCCACTGGACCCGTAGACATTTTGGTCAACAACGCCGGCAGCGGTGTGCGCTCATGGGTCGACGGAAGCAATCGGTTAGTTACTTTCGCGGAGAGTTCGCCCACGGAGTGGGAACCGCTAATGCGGGTGAACCTAACCGGTGTACTTCACGTAACCCATACTTATTTGCCTGGGATGTTGGCGAAAGAGTGGGGGCGAATTTTATCTATCGTTTCTGATGCCGGTCGACGGGGCGAGCGTCGGCAGGTTGTTTACGGTGCGGCTAAAGCTGCGGCTATGGGATTTTCTCGTGGGCTCGCGGCCGAAGTGGGCCGCCGCGGGGTGACCGTAAATTGCATTTCTTTGGGAGCAATGCAACACGGATCCCTCGCCGATGCTGTCGCCGATGACCCTGATCTCGAGGGAAAACTCGCCGCGGCTTACCCAATCGGGCGTTTGGGTCGAGTGGATGACCCCGCTCCGCTCGCGGTTTTGCTCTGCAGTGATGCTGCCGACTGGATCACGGGCCAGGTGTATCCCGTAGACGGTGGCTACGCTCCGGCGCTTTAGGATGATCAACCCCAGATAAAATCAAGTGCGGTAACGGTCAAACGCCCGAAGGCTCAACTGGCGTCGTTATTGGGTGCTCCTGAGGCCCTTGTTGCTGGTGTTAGCGTTAGTGGGTGGCAACTCGCATAGGTTCTCGGGGTAAAACTCGAACTAAGGCCAAACCCAAGACTCGCGCCACCGCTAAGCGCGCCACCGCTAAATCGACCTCCCGCTCGGCTCCTCGCCGAAGCAGCCGGCTCAAAGAGTCGGCTCGGCGCGACCTCGAAGGCCACGGGGCCGATGCTTTAGCTATCGGTCTAGTCGTTTTGGCTGCTCTCGCGATGCTGGGCTTAGTCTCGGATCTTGCTGGCCCAGTCGGGGTGACGATTGCTAATACTTTAGGAACGGTTTTAGGGCGAGCTCGCTACGCGGTACCGGTGGTTTTTCTAGTGCTGGCGGTGGCGTGTTTCGCTCAGCGCCCTGCTTCATCTCGCTCGCTTGATCGTAAAGAGAAGAGGGAAAAAGAAAATTCTGAAACTGACGATTACGCCAACGGTGACAATGAGTTGGCCCTCGCGTCTTCTGAACTCGCACCCTTGCGCGTCGGTATTGGTTTTATCCTTCTAGGGATAGCGGCCGTGGGGGCATTGCAGTTAGCGGCGGGCGATCCCTCAATCAATGCCTCGGGGGCCCGGTTACGCGACGCGGGGGGTTACACCGGAGTAGTAGTTGGCGGCGGGTTATCTTCGGCGGCAGGGGTAGTGGGGGCGGCCGTAGTGCTATTTGGTTTTGCTTTGTTAGGCACTTTGTTGGCTCCTGGAATTCCGATGCGCGACGCGATTTCGTCAATTGGCCGAGCGTTTCGTTCGTTTTTTTCTTTTTCGGGGCGCGCGGTTCGTAAGTTTGGTGAGATGCCCAGCCACGACCAAGAAACTGATGCACCCGAGCCGGATGCCAACGTGAGCGTCGACTTAGCCGCCCCGCCGGTCGAGGCTATAACTCCAGTTTTTGACGCGTCTTTGCCGCCCGAAGGTGAAGAGTATGACGACTCGACCGAAATAGTGGTTGAAGACGATGGTCAAACCGCCTTGGGCTTTGGTTCCCGCTCGGGTAAAAAGCGCGGTGCTTGGAAGTTGCCGCCGAGCAATCTTTTACAAAAAGGCGAAAAAACAACTATCGATCAAAAAATGGTTGACGAAAGCGGTCGCCTCTTGCAAGCGGCGCTCGAACAACATGGCGTCGGCGCTACTTTGATTGGGGCCACAGTCGGCCCCACGGTTACTCGCTACGAACTCGAACTCGCGCCCGGGGTGAAAGTAAGTCGAGTAACCGGCTTGAGTCACGACCTCGCTTACGCCATGGCCGCCGCCGATGTACGCATTTTGGCCCCCATACCGGGGCGTTCGGCGGTGGGGGTTGAGGTTCCCAACAAGGCTCGTCAACTTGTGACTCTAGGTGACATCCTCAACGCTCCCGAAGCTAAAAGTGCCAAGCATCCTCTCGAGGTTGGATTGGGTCGCGACATTGCCGGCCGGCCGGTGATGCTTAATCTTGCCGCGCTGCCTCACGTTTTGATTGCCGGTGCCACCGGAGCCGGTAAATCGAGTTGTATCAACTCTTTAGTTACTTCGCTGCTCATGCGTACCACTCCCGATCAGGTGCGCATGATTTTGGTTGACCCCAAGCGGGTCGAACTCGGGGCGTATAACGATGTTCCTCACCTGCTTACCCCAGTGGTAACTGATCCTAAAAAAGCGGCTAACGCACTTTCGTGGGCCGTGCGCGAAATGGATCTGCGCTACGAGATGATGTCGGAAGTGGGGGCGCGCGACATAACGGGTTACAACTCGTTGATTGATTCGGATAGTTTGCCCACGCCATCCGAGCCTGACCCGGTAACCGGTAAAGGATACGAGCGACTGCCTTTTATTGTCATCGTGGTCGACGAACTCAACGACCTAATGATGGTGGCTGCGCGCGACGTGGAGGCCAGTGTTTGCCGGATTGCTCAGATGGCCCGAGCGGTTGGTATCCATCTCGTCATCGCCACTCAGCGACCTTCGGTTGATGTAATCACTGGTGTCATCAAAGCTAATATTCCGAGCCGGTTGGCGTTTAGCGTTTCGAGTTTGGCCGACTCTCGCGTCATTCTCGACCAAGCGGGGGCCGAAAAATTAATTGGTCAAGGGGACTTGCTGGCTATTACTGCGAGTTCGAATCGGGCTCAGCGTATCCAAGGGGCTTGGGTGGAAGAGGCGTGTGTGCGCAAGGTGGCCGCGCACTGGAAACGCCAAGCGGCATCCGAAATGTACGTCAAAGGTATTGCCGAAGAAACTTCTACTTCTGTTCACGGGGCGGAAGACTCAAATAACGATGACCCGCTTTTAGTAGAAGCGATGGAGTTGGTGGTTCGAGCGGGATCGGGCTCCACCTCAATGCTGCAGCGCAAGTTGCGAGTGGGATTTTCTCGGGCCGGTCGACTTATTGACTTGCTTGAACGTAAAGGCGTAGTGGGCCCCGCCTCGGGCTCGAAAGCGCGTGAAGTGCTTATGAGCGTTGATGAGTTTGAGGCTATGGAGCGCCGCGGCGAGTAACTCTGCGCTCTCGTTTTCGGGGCGCGTTCCACCGGTAGCATTACCCAATGACTTTTGAAACCAAGACGGCGAGGTTTTGGGTAGAGACTCTGGGGTGTCCTAAGAACGCGGTCGATTCGGACAAGGTAATCGCATCGCTTTTGGGCGACGGGATGATTCCGGCCGATAATCCTGAAGGCGCTGATCTAGTAGTGGTTAACACCTGCGCGTTCGTTGAAGCGGCCCGACGAGAATCAATTGACACCGTTCTCGACTTGGCCGCTCGGCGTCAAGCGGGCGCTCGGGTGGTGGTTACCGGTTGTTTAGCCGAACGCTACGGCGAGGAGTTGGCTACTTCACTCCCCGAGGTTGACGCGGTAGTTGGTTTTGCGGGCGAGGGTTCGCTGGCGAAGTTTTCTCCCGTAGCCCTTACTCCAATTTCGCAACCCGTTCAGTGGGCCGGTGGAAAATCATTGCCGGTGCGCCCGGACGGGGTGGTGCGGGACTTGCTGGAGTTACCCCGAGCGGCCCCCAGTCGACCGTGGGCGTATCTGAAAATTGCCGAAGGCTGCGATCGGGCCTGTGCTTTTTGCGCCATTCCGTCGTTTCGGGGCGCCCAACGATCTCGCTCGCCGGAAGTAATCATGGCCGAAGCTCGAGAACTGGTCGAAGCCGGAGTGGTCGAACTCGTTCTAGTGGCTCAAGACCCTGCGTGGTACGGCCGCGACATCGGTGCCCCGGGGGCACTGGCGGGTTTGTTGCAACAACTCGATTCCGAGTTGGGCCCGAGTGGGTTGCTGCGAGTTCGGATCCTCTATCTGTACCCGAGCGAAGTAAAGGGTGAGCTAGTCAGGACAATGTTGGAGTTGCCGACGCCGGTGCCCTACTTCGATTTGTCGCTCCAACACGCCGACCGGGCGCTGTTGGCCAGAATGAAGCGGTGGGGCGGGGCAGAAAAGTTTATGGCGATGATTGGTTCAATTCGCGACCAAGAGCCTACCGCAACCTTTCGGTCGTCGTTCATCGTGGGCTTCCCGGGCGAAACCGAAAGCGCGCACGAATCTTTACTCGAATTTTTGTCTGCCGCTCAACTCGATTGGGCCGGGTTTTTCCCGTTTTCTCCCGAAGAGGGCACGGCGGCAAATAGTCTCGACCAAACCGTGACCGAAGAGTTAATGAACGAGCGACTGCGAGAGTGTGAAGAAGTTCAGACGCCGATAACCCAAGGCGCGCGCGACTCTATTGTGGCGAGTGAGACTGATCTCGAAGTTTTGCTTGACGAGGTTGACCCAAATACTGGAGTTGCGGTGGGTCGTAGCCACCGAGAAGCCCCCGAGATTGATGGGTTGATTCATATCTCTGGCGGTCTCAATTTGACCCCCGGAGTAATGGTCAAGGCCAAAGCCCAAGCGGCTCTAGGGCCTGATCTGTACGCCGATTTTGTGCGGTTAGCCGATCCCGACTTGAGCGGCATCAATCCAATAGGGTCAAGCGCGTGAATCAGCCATCACCGCGCGCTACTCGATTCGGTGAGACCGCCATTTTCACTCTGGCCAATTTGGTTACTTTGGCTCGGCTGGTATTGGCTATCCCGGTGTTGGTGCTCATGCTCGATCAAGGGGCCAACTGGCTCACTTACGCCGGCTGGGCGGTACTGGCGTTTTCGGACCGGCTCGACGGTTATCTCGCTCGGCGTGAAGGCACCACTCGCTCGGGCGCCTTTTTAGACCCAATGGCCGACAAGGTCATGGTGCTGGGTGGGTTCATCGTTTTGGGTATCAACGGCGATTTCGCGTGGATCGCGGTGGCGATAGTGGTACTGCGAGAAGTTTCGGTTTCGATTTACCGAGTAGTGGCTGCTCGAAAGGGGGTCTCACTACCGGCACTTAGGTTGGGCAAGTGGAAGGCTGCGGTGCAGTACTTTGCCGTGGGCTTTGTTTTGTTTCCTCCTACCGCGGACATCATTTGGTTCCAACAGATCTGGCTGTGGTCGGCAGTGGCCCTCTCGGTAGTTTCGGGTATTGAAATTATTCGCGCCGGTTGGAGCCCAAATAAAAGCACTGGGCCTTATCCCGCTTTATGAAGTGCAATGTTCTCGCCATCGGCACTGAGTTATTACTCGGCCAGATAGTCGACACCAATAGTGCGTGGCTCGGTGAACAACTCGCACTGGCCGGAATAGATTCTTACGATCATCGTAAAGTAGGCGACAACCTTGGTCGCATGGTCACCGCGCTGAGCGACTTACTCGACGAAGCCCAAGCAGTTATTGTTTGCGGCGGGCTTGGCCCCACTCCCGACGACGTAACCCGAGAAGCCATCGCTGAAGTCATGGGGGTTCCCCTTGTTCGGCGCGAAGAATTGGTCGAAAAGATTGCCGCCATGTTCGGTATGCGGGATCGAGATATGCCGGCTAATAATCTGCGCCAGGCCGATATCCCTGAAGGAGCCTGCGTTATTCCTAATTCCTTGGGTACCGCCCCCGGAATTATGGCCGAGATTGCCGGCAAAGTCATTTACGCGGTTCCCGGAGTGCCGTACGAGATGCAGGCCATGATAAAAGATTTTGTTATCCCTGATCTGCTGGAGCGAGCGGGCATGCGGTCGGTAATTGTTTCGCGGTCACTAAAAACTTGGGGTACTTCGGAGTCAGGTCTAGCCGAAATGATCGCGACTCAAGTTGACGCACAGAGCAACCCTTCGATTGCCTTTTTAGCTCGGGGCATAGAGGGGCTTTATGTGCGCCTCACGGCTAAGGCGGCGAATGAATCGGACGCGCGGGCGTTGATTGAAACCGAAGAGACCGAGCTGCGAGCAATTTTGGGTGATTTAATTTTTGCCGTTGACGACGAAACGATGGAGTCAGTGGTATTGAAGGCCTGCGCCGAGCGGGGGTGGAGCCTGGGTGTCGCCGAGTCACTTACCGGCGGTTTGATTGGCGCGCGTCTGGCCAATGTTCCGGGGGCGAGTACAACTTTTCGGGGTTCAATTGCCAGTTACGCCACCGAGGTCAAACGATCGGTGCTGGGAGTTACCGCGAGTTCGGTGGTGAGTGCTGAGTGTGTCGCCCAAATGGCCGAGGGGGCCCAAAGAGTGTTGGGGTGCGACGCGGCGGTGGCGGTTACCGGAGTGGCGGGCCCGGACGAACAAGAAGGTCAGCCGGTAGGGACGGTGTGGTTTGGCGTAGCGGTGACCGGCCACGCAACCGAGACGGTGTCAACCCGATTGCCTGGCGATCGAGAGCGAATCCGTCAGTTCTCTACCATCTCGGCGCTCAATCTATTGAGACTTCGCCTTAATTCTTTTTAATTTTCACCGTTCTAGCCGTGGCGCTCGGAGTGCCGCCGGTGGGAGTGAACAGAACTTTTAGGCGCACCGAAAGAGCCTCTTTATTTGTTGGTGATGAAGTAGTCAATAGCGAGCATTTAATTCGGTAGGTTGCGGCCTTAGTTGCTGTAGCGTTGGCGGTAGAGTAGTCGCCGAAGTAAAGCGCAGGTGGCCGGAACCATCCATCGATTCACTAGTTGTTCTGCCGACTACGATTCGCCTGTGACTAAACCCGTTGTTTACCGAGCCCAACGCATCGTCACAATGAACGACGATTGTCCATCGGCGCAGGCGGTAGCTATTCGAGACGGCCGGTTTCTCGCCGTAGGAACTCTCGAAGAAGTTTTGGCCGCAGTTGGTCCCGACCATGAATTATCCGATGTTTTTACCGATCGAGTTCTTCTTCCTGGACTCATCGATCAACACCTGCATCCGATATTGGGGGCAACCACGTTGACAACCGAAGTCATAGCACCCGAGGACTGGATTCTGCCGCGCCGAACATTTACCGCGGCGGTAAGTGAAGCCGAATACGACCGTCGTATACTCGCCGCCCATCGTTCTCTGCCAGACGGCGAGTGGCTATTCTCCTGGGGCTGGCATGCCCTGTGGCACGGACCGCTCAGTCGCGAACGTCTTGACCGGATAGTGAAAGATCGCCCGACTGCGGTATGGCAACGATCCTGTCATGAATGGATCCTCAATTCGGCGGCGCTCGATGCAATTGGATTGACCTATGAGTTGACTCAAGGGCATGGCCTCGCCAGCGAACAGTTGGATTGGGCGCGGGGTCATTTTTATGAAAATGGCTCTATGGTAATTCTTGCGCAGTACCTGTTTCCGCACTTCGTGACCACAGAGCGATTCCACACGGGACTGAACCAGATGGTCGAGTATCTCCATATGAATGGTGTAACTGCGATCAACGAGCCTGGGATTTATTGGACAAGTGAGCCGTGGGATCTCTATCAAGAGATTCTCGGTCATGACGACGTGCCGTTCGAGAGCACGTTTATGGTTCAGGCTCGCACACAACCATTACGGGAATTATCACCCGAGCAGTTCGTTTCCGATGCGAGCAGTCAGGTTGAGCTTGGAAGTGGCACCAAGGTAAGGATGATTGACCACCACGTAAAACTTTTCGCCGATGGTGCAATCATCTCGCAGTTGATGCAGATGAAGGAACCGTATCTTGATCGCGACGGAAATCCGGACCCTCATCACCGCGGTGAATGGTTGATGGAGCCTGATCAACTAAAAATTGTTTTCGACACCTATTGGGACGCTGAGTGGCAGATCCATATTCACGTCAATGGAGACCTTGGTCTTGAAGTTCTTCTCAACATCATCGAAGAGGCGCAGCGCCGCAAGCCAAGAGATGATCACCGCACCGTCATCGTGCATTTCGCAAACTCAACTGAAGATCAGGTAAATAAAATTGCTCAACTTGGCGCCATCGTTTCCGCGAAT
Organism: Acidimicrobiia bacterium; assembly: GCA_009694435.1. Classification (GTDB taxonomy): domain Bacteria; phylum Actinomycetota; class Acidimicrobiia; order IMCC26256; family PALSA-555; genus SHUY01. The sequence continues at coordinate 23,663 of SHUY01000003.1, forward strand.
CCCTACTATCCCGTCGGATTTGCCGACAAGTACAGCGAGTGGGGTCTCGGCCCAGAACGAGCCGATGTGATGGTGCGCTCCGCATCGGTACTGCGACGAGGTATTCCACTTTCTTTCCACTCGGATCTTCCGATGTGCCCCAGTGATCCGATGTTGATGGCCGCGTACGGCGTGAATCGGACGACGCCATCGGGACGTGTTGCGGGGCCGGAGCAAAGAATCGGAATTCATGACGCACTGCGGGCGGTGACCATCGAAGCCGCGTACTCGTGGCGGCGCGAGCATGAACTCGGGAGTATTGAAGTGGGAAAGATCGCTAATTTGACGGCGCTCGACTCCGACCCATACGACTCCGACCCCAAACTGATTGGCCAGATTCCCATTAGGGCGACGGTGTTTGCGGGCCGAGTTTTCGATGTTCCGCCGGAACTCATCGCCCAACGAAATGGCGCCGTTGGTTCTGTCGCCGAGATCTCGGACAGCTCTTCGTTCTCCGGTGTGAACGAACACGGCTGCGCCTGTGAAATAGCAGAGTTCATCGCGAATTATCTTGCCCAGAGCGCTCGGGCCGCCTGACTCAGTTCCGGTGGGTTTTTCAACCCGTCAGGGCAGAGCATAGAGTCGAGCCTTTGCGGGCCACAGTCGCAGAGAGCAGCACCGCAGGCCACGCAACGCTTACTTCACCCAGCGGCGAGCATCACGCGCTGTGCGGGTTTCAGCCCGTTTCCACTCCCCAAACCCTAGTAAACAAGCCGTTTTACGGGGTATCCTTGACCCCGAACGCATGTTCGATTAGTCTCACGCGTGTAATTCACTCATAACCGTCACACCCTCGTCGTACCTTCTCAATCAACCAACGGGCACCCGCCCCAACAACCGAAAACCCCTCAGGGGGAGACCAGGAGAATCCAATGGAAGAAAAACAAGCTCTCGAAATGGCCCTCGGCCAAATTGAAAAGCAATACGGTAAGGGCGCCATCATGCGCCTAGGTGAGCGGTCGCACGTAGGTATCGCTGCTATTCCTACCGGTGCTTTGGCCCTCGACCTTGCTTTGGGTATAGGCGGGTTACCTCGAGGTCGGGTAGTAGAGATTTTTGGTCCTGAAGCCTCCGGTAAGTCAACGCTGGCGATGCACGTTGTGGCCGAGGCCCAGCGCAACGGTGGTGTGTGTGCCTACATTGATGCGGAGCACGCGATGGATCCTAATTACGCCAGTGCTATCGGCGTCAATGTTGACGAGCTTTACATCTCTCAACCCGACACCGGAGAACAAGGCCTTGAAATCGCCGACATGTTGATTCGCTCCGGCGCGCTCGACGTGGTGGTAATCGACTCCGTGGCCGCGTTGGTGCCTCGGGCCGAAATCGAAGGTGAAATGGGTGCGAGCCATGTAGGTTTGCAGGCTCGTTTGATGAGCCAAGCCCTGCGCAAACTCACCGCGAACTTAAATCGCTCGCGCACCGTTTGTGTGTTCATCAACCAGCTGCGAGAAAAAATCGGTGTGATGTTTGGATCACCCGAAACCACTCCGGGTGGACGAGCGTTGAAGTTCTATTCGTCAGTTCGCCTAGACATTCGTCGTATTGAGGCGATTAAGGATGGCGCCGAGGTTACGGGTAACCGCACTCGAGTAAAAGTGGTGAAAAATAAGGTTTCCCCACCGTTTCGCCAGGCTGAATTCGACATTATGTACGGCAAGGGCATCAGCCAAGAAGGGTCACTACTCGATGTTGGAGTAGACCTCGGAATCATCAATAAGGCTGGAGCTTGGTTCACTTACGAAGGTGAACAACTAGGTCAAGGACGGGAGAACTCCAAAGTGTTCTTGGCTGAACACGTCGACATGATGCTGGAAATTTTGGAGAAGATCCGGGTCGCCGCCGGCATTGGCGACTTCGAAGCCGTTGACGCGGCTCGAGATGCTGCCGGCTTGGCTGCTATTGCCGAAGAAATGAAAGTAATGACCGAGGCGGCTACGGCCGAAAAGGCCAAGGCCAACGGTAACGGCTCAACTCCCGAGCCCGACCCGACGGTTGTGGACGAACCCGCCCCTGCGCCGACTAAGGCCAAAGCGACTAAGAAGCCGGCTAACGCGGAAGCGGTTTAACTCAAGCCTCTAATCAAAGCCGCGGCTCCGGCTACTGCTGAAAGAATCAGCATGGCCGGCCGGAGCCAACCGCGGTCTATGAATATATGGGTGTGGCGGCTGAGCCAGAAGCCCGCGATTAGGGCCGGTAAAAGTTCAAGAGAAAAGATGATCTGATTTACGCTGATGGTTCCGGTAATTACGTAACCGATAAGCGAAAGTCCACCGCTCACGGCAAAAAACGCTCCGAGAGTCGATCGAGTGGCCGGTCCGGGGTGGCGTTGGAGTAGTAGCGCCACTGGGGGTCCGCCGACTCCGCTGGCGGTGCCAAAAACGTTAGAGATAAAACCTGTTCCCGCGCTAGTGGTCGGTTTGATCGGAATGCTCGCCGAAATCAAACTCAGCCCGACGCCAAAAAGAGTGATTGAGCCGACCACTATTGCGATGTCAGGCCCTTCAAATTGAGTGACGATCAATAATCCAATCAGCGTTCCCGGTACTGCTCCGAGCAGCATCCAGGGCAAGACGTGGCGGTCGATGGCGTGGTGCTCTCGCACGATCGAAGCGATGGTATGAGGGAAAGCGACTAAAACGAGTGATGCGGGCAAAGCGGCGGGTACGACAAGAGCAATGAACGGAGCACCGATAATGCCAAGGCCAAAACCAATAGATCCTTGAACCAGCGAACCAAGAAATATGGCCACTAGGGCGACTATTAATTCCAGGGCACTAACGTTCATACCCCAAGATCCTGCCACAGCGCGTCCGTTCTGATTCGCCCAGCAACACCGCGACCAGCCGTTGCCGCAACCGTAATAGCGAAACGCAAGCGAACCTTGCTCGCAGGTCGTATTTCCTCGGTTTACTTTTGTGGCGCGCGAAACATACTAATAGGACTTTCGTTGCTTATGCCTAGAGAAGAACGTTTATTAAATAGATCGCAGTAGCGAACTAGGCGTCTAGTACCAACCAGATAGCCAACCCGAAGACGGCAATATCGATAAGAAAAATCAGCGCAGTGGTTAGCGAGGTAAAGGCTTGTGAGTTGCCGATTACTTCGCCGACTTTGCTAGTCCCTTTGGCTTCCTTTAATTCTGACGCAATCGCAGCGCCTTCACGGATTGTCGCGTACTGCGAAAGGGTGGCCAAGATGCCACTAACCGCAATCACCGCAAGCGTGAACCACTTGAGTGCGTCACTAGCGCCTTGGAATTCACCTATTGCGCCAAGAACAATGACAATACCCAAAATTATGGTGGGGGCTAAGTGGGAGCTAATAATTTGTGCGCGGCCTTTATTCCATAACTTTATTAGGTCTAGTTCTTGCATTTTTGTACCTCACTTTTGGTTGGGCGGGGTTTTCCCGCTGCTGACATTGTTGAGAAAAACAGTTCTCGTCACGGTAACACCTATCGCCCACCCGCACGCCGGGGGATGAGATAATCAATCCTCGGACGATTTCTAGTGGGTGGCGGCGATCAGTCGTCCTAGACTCAAAGAGATGACCCGTAGATTCCATATCCGCACTTTTGGGTGCCAGATGAACGAACACGACTCTGAGCAAATAGCGGGGTTGCTCGTGGCCGAAGGCATGGAGGCGGTCGACGATGTCGAAGAGGCCGATGTGGTGGTGCTCAACACTTGCTGCATAAGAGAGAACGCGGACAATCGGCTTTATGGCACTTTGGGACATCTCCGCTCTCTCAAAGAGCGTCACCCGGGGTTGCAAATTGCCGTCGGCGGTTGCTTGGCGCAAAAGGACCGAGCGAAGATCATGGCTCGGGCCGACCATGTCGATGTGGTTTTCGGTACTCATAACATCGCTCGTGCGCCCGCCCTGTTGGACCAGGCCCGCTTTGGTCCGGTAGTGGAAATCCTAGAAGAGCACGACGCCGACCCGACGGCTCTGCCCGCCCAGCGTAAATCTGGCCACTCGGCGTGGATAACTATTCAGATTGGTTGCGATAACTCGTGCACCTTTTGCATCGTCCCGAGTGTGCGCGGCGCGGAGATCAGCCGCCGGATGGGCGACATCGTGAGCGAGGCCGAGCAATTGGCCGCCGGCGGCGTACGCGAGATAACGCTGCTGGGGCAAAATGTAAATTCTTACGGGCGCGACCTTGGCGCCGGTCAGTACCAACCGCAGTTCGCCGATCTATTACGCGCTATTGATGAAGTCGACGGGATTAGTCGGATCCGTTACATATCGCCTCACCCCAAAGACCTGCGTCCCGACACAATTGCTGCGATGGCTGAGTGTGATGCGGTGTGTGAGCACATTCACTTGCCGCTGCAGTCGGGGAGTGACCGAATTTTGGCCCGAATGCATCGGGGCTATCGAGCCGAGCGTTTTCTTGAGCGCCTCGGCGCGGCCCGAGCGGCCATTCCTGATCTCGCGGTGACGAGCGACATCATTGTGGGCTTTCCGGGTGAGACTGACGCAGATTTTGCTGCCACTTTGGCCGTCGCCGAAGAGGCCAAATTCGATAGCGCCTACACCTTCGTGTTCTCGCCTCGCCCGGGCACTCCCGCGGCCGAGATGGTCGACGATTTTGTTGACCCCGAGATAATCCGCGACCGGATGACTCAACTCACCGAGGTAATAGAGCGCCACGGAACGGCTCATCATAAGGCTCGCATGGGGCGAACGGAAGAGATCTTGATTGAGGGGCCCGAGAAGCGATCGAGCCGATCCAAGTCGACCGAAGATTCGGATCCCGCTGCGGTGCGAGTATCGGGTCGTTCTCGACAAGGGAAAATGGTCCACCTAGAGGCCGATCTCGCTGCGGGAACGATCGCGAACGTGCTCATTACCGAAACCGCCCCCCACTGGCTGGCGGGAGAACTGGTGGAGATAGTCGAACCCGCTCCCATCCGACGAGTTCGCATTCCGCTTGCGGCGGGTTAGAGGGTGTTGGCGCCAACACCGGTAACTCATCTGGCTCTGGTAGGTCCAACCGCTTCGGGCAAGTCGTCGCTGGCGTTAACTGTGGCTAGAACTCTTGGGAATATCGAAATTATTTCGGTTGATTCGATGCAGGTTTATCGGGGAATGGATATCGGGACCGCGAAGGCGACTTTATCGGAACAATCTGAGGTTCCCCATCACCTTCTCGATGTAGTTGATCCGCAAGATGATTACAGTGCGGCTCGCTTTCAGACTGAAGCTCGCGCCGCGGTGGCCGAAATCGAATCTCGAGGCAATAGAGCCTTGTTGGTGGGTGGAACCGGGCTCTACGTGCGAGCGGTAATAGATGATTATCGTTTTGCCGGCGAAGATTTAGCACTGCGAGCCGAGATTGAAGAACGGGTGGCCACCCCGGAGGGGTTGCGAGCGGCTTACGAAGAATTACAAGCGCGCGATCTGGCCGCCGCGAGTCGTATTGAACCCGACAACGCTCGGCGCATCGTGCGGGCCCTTGAAGTGATGGCCATCACGGGCCGGAAATTCTCTGAATCGTGGCTGCCGCCGGGCGGGGCGACGGTATTTCCCGTTGCTATTGCTGGGGTTTGGCGCACTCGGGCCGACTTGGCCGAGCGTATCGCTAGGCGGGTTAGCGCAATGCGCGAAGGTGGCCTGGTGGATGAAGTTGATGCGCTGTTGAGCCGGGGGAGCCTTTCTCGCTCGGCCGCGGCCGCCATTGGCTATCGCGAAATGATCGACGCTCGGGCGGGGCGCTTCACGATCGACGAAGCCTTTGCCGAAATGGTACGCCGGACGCGCGCGTTTGCCCGTCGGCAACGCATGTGGTTCCGCCGCGACCCGCGCGTCGTGTGGTGGGGGGCGAGCGGTGCTCCCGAGAGTATCTTGCCCGGGCTTTTGGCGGGGTGGAGTAAATGAAACTTGTGGTCAGCCGACTCCACGGCACTCATAATGATTTTTTGGTCACCGTAGTGGCACCCGGTGCGGCCGCTCCCGACGCAGATACGGCGCGTCGCGTGTGCGATCGGGCTCACTCGGGGGGCGGAGCGGACGGTTTGATCGCACTTCTGCCCGCTACTAACGACGCCGACTGCGCAATGGAGCTCCGCAACGCCGACGGTGAGCTCGCCGAGATGAGCGGTAACGGGATCCGATGTTTAGCTTGGGTGGCAGTGCGCGCCGGTCTCGCTCGGGGTAATCAATTGGTGGTCAAAACCTCCGCGGGACTGCGCACCCTCACTCTCACCATTGATCCGACCTCGGGGGAAATGCTTCGGGCTTCGGTTGATATGGGCCCGGCGGCCTTTTCCCCTGCGGCCGTTCCCGTCACCAGTGATTCGGTCGATAATTTGGCCATCGACATTGATGGCGTCACCTACGAAGGCACCGCGTGCTCTATGGGAAACCCGCACTGGGCAATTTTGGTGACCGACCCCAAGGCGGTTGCGGTGGCACAAATTGGCCCGGTACTCGAATGCGACCAACGCTTCCCTGACCGCACCAACGTTGAGTTTTATCGGGTTATTGACCGATCCACGCTTGATATGCGGGTCTGGGAGCGAGGGGTGGGCGAGACTCAGTCGTGCGGTACCGGTGCTTGTGCCGTGGCCGCGGTGGCCCATCGAGCGGGGCTGGTCGACTCTGGGGTGCAAGTTCAAGTTCTGGGGGGAGAATTGTCCGTCGAACTTGGTTCCACGATTTTGCTGGGTGGGCCGGTGGTGTTTATGGGTGACGAAACGATCGAATTGTGAGTAAATGAACGAGACGCGACCACTCGGTGAGTAGATCGGGACGCAATACTAGGCGACTTACCGCTACTGAAATCGATCTGACGGTAACTCGCCAGTTGGCCTTGGTGGTGGGGACGGCGACTAACGAAAGATCTCGTGAGGAATGCGACTCTTCCCTCGAAGAGTTAGTGCAATTAGTTGACACCGCGGGAGCAGATGTTGTCGAGAGAGTTGTTCAATCGCGTGAGCGCCCCCATCCGGCAACTTACGTTGGTTCGGGTAAGGCACAAGAAATAAAAATGCTCACTCAAGCTCTTGATGTTGACGTAGTAGTTTTTGACGACGAACTTGCTCCTAATCAACAGCGTAACCTTGAAAAGATTTTAGAATGTGACGTTGTCGATCGCACTGCTTTGATTCTTGACATTTTTGCCCAGCACGCCACCACTCAAGAAGGAATGGTGCAAGTCGAGTTGGCGCAATTGCGCTACCGCATGCCTCGCCTAAGTGGACGAGGGTTGCAGCTAAGTCAGCAAGGTGGTGGTATCGGAACTCGCGGGCCCGGCGAAACGCTCCACGAAGTCGATCGACGGCGTATCCGCACTCGTATGGCCCAACTTGAACGAGAGCTCGACCGGCTTGCCCGTACTCGTAGCACCCAGCGAAAAGCGCGGCAACGCAGCCGCATACCGGTTGTGGCCTTGGTGGGATATACCAATGCCGGCAAGTCGACGCTGCTCAACCGGATCACTGCAGCCGACGTTTACGTCGAGAACCGACTCTTTTCTACTCTCGACCCCACCACCCGAAAACTCTCCCTTCCGGGGGGGCAAATGGTGTTGTGCTCCGACACAGTGGGCTTCTTGCGGCGTTTGCCTCACCAACTAGTAGAGGCATTTCGGTCGACTCTTGAAGAAGTGGCTGCCGCGGATCTTTTAATTCATGTAGTTGACGCCAGCGCTCCTGACGCCCCCGCCCAAATAGAGGCGGTTCATCGTGTGCTTAAAGAAATTGGTGCCGACACTGTCCCTGAGTTGCGAGTAATAAATAAAATCGATATCGCTAACCCCGATCAGATACGTCAAATCCAAACTTTTGATGCGCTGTGTGTCTCGGCTTATCGCGATGAGGGAATCGAAAAGTTTGTTAGTGCTATCGGCGATAAGTTGCGGTCCCTAGGGGAGATTTTGGAATACTTGGTGCCTTACGAGCGGGGAGACGTAATCGCGAGCCTGCATCGCGACGGCGAGGTTCTCGTCGAGGTTCACTCCGATGTGGGAACTCGGGTGCGAGTGCGTCTCGATGCGGCCCAACACTCTCGCTACTCAGAATTTATTGCCGACCCCGCTGCTTCGTGACTACAACCGAAGCCCCCGCGACGCTTTTTATCGGCGGTCGAGTGATGACCATGACCCCTAGGCTGAGAGCCGACTTGGTGGTGCTTGAAGGTGAACTCGACCCAAAAAATCCACCGGGGCTTGGCCGAGACCTGGGTTGCGGGGCCGCGGGTTTATCAGTCGGTTCGCTAGCGTGGCCGGCATGACTGGTTTTGTTTCCGGATTCGTTCCGCCTCCTTACCCTCAAGCTCAGTTGGGGTCACTGCGTTCTTTAGCCGAAGCCGCTCCGGGTGGATTAGTCGACACTTCGGTCGGCACTCCCGTCGACCCAATTCCCGAAGTCGCGCGCCGCGCCCTCATCGAGGCTCTTCCGAGTTCGTCGGGTTACCCCACCTCAATTGGTTCACCCGAATTCCGCCAAGCGGCCGCCGACTGGATGGCGAGACGCTTGTCGGCGACCGTGAACCCCACCGACATAACTGCGTGCGTTGGTACTAAAGAAGCGGTGGCGTCTTTGGCGTACTATCTCGCGTTACGTTCTCCCGGCCGGGACACGGTGCTTTACCCCGAACTGGCCTATCCCACTTACGCCATGGGGGCCACTTTGGCGGGGTTACGCGTCCAGCCGGTTCCGGTTGACGAAAATTGGTGTATCGACCTAAGTCGAGTAGATCCGGCTGACGCGAAGCGCGCCCTTGTGCTTTGGCTCAACGATCCCGCCAACCCCACCGGAGCGAGTGCGAGCGCGAGCGCGATGGCGAACGCAGTGGCGTGGGCTCAACAACGAGGCATCGTGGTTGCGAGCGACGAGTGTTACGCCGAGTTCACTTTCACCGCCGCGGGCGCACCCGCCCCCCCGGTTACCGCTCTGGCCGGTGATCACACTGGGGTCTTGGCCGTGCATTCGCTTTCGAAGCGCTCAAATCTTGCCGGTCTAAGGGTGGGCTTTATGGCCGGCGACCCCGATCTAGTGAGTTACCTAGGCGAGGTGCGCCGCCACGCGGGGCTTATGGTGGCAGCGCCAAACCAGGCTGCAGCGGCGGCTGCTCTTGCGGATGATGCTCATGTCGATGAACAACGCTCCCGCTATCAGCACCGGCGAGCGGTGATGACCCCCGCCCTTGAATCCTTTGGCCTTGTTTCGGACGGAGGACCTTCAACCTTTTATCTCTGGCTCACCGACCCAGCCGATCCATCAACTAACGGGTGGGCGATAGCTGAGCGATTGGCCCGCACCGGTTTGTTGGTGGCCCCCGGCGACCTCTACGGCGCTGCGGGGGCTAAACACGTGCGACTAGCGCTTAGTATCACCGACGAACAAACCGAACTCGCGGCGAGCCGACTTAGGCAATGATGGTGAGCGAAGGAATGTCACCCAGTCCATTTACCGGAAGGGCCAGCAGTGGATGATCTAGAAGCCAAGATCGGCGAACTATGGGCCGAGCGCGAGAGCGTCTCGGCAACTGACGCAAAAGCCGTAGCCACAATCCACGCAGCTATCAATGCCCTTGACGCGGGTGAAGTACGGGTAGCCGAGATCAATCCCAGTGACGGGTCGGTCGTAGTTAATCAATGGCTCAAGCAAGCGATCTTGTTACTGTTTCGAATTTCGGCTATGGAGACCATCGAGCTCGGTCCGTTTGAGTACGCCGACAAGATTCCCCTCAAACGCGATTACCAAAGCGTGGGGGTGCGAGCAGTGCCCGGAGCGTCGGCCCGCTGGGGTTCGTTCCTTGCTCCCGGGGTGGTGATGATGCCTAGTTACGTAAACATCGGCGCTCACGTGGGGACCGACACCATGGTCGACACCTGGGCCACCGTGGGATCGTGCGCTCAAATTGGCGAACGGGTTCATCTTTCTGGGGGAGTAGGTATCGGGGGAGTGCTCGAACCGCCTCAAGCTTCTCCAGTAATGATCGGCGATGACACCATGATCGGCTCGCGCTGCATTGTGGCCGACGGTGCTCGAGTCGGAGCCGGAGTGGTGCTGGGTGCGGGCGCGATATTGACTAGTTCGATCCCGGTTATCGACGCCGAAACTGGAGAAGAGATCAGCCGAGGCGTTGTGCCCGACTGGTGCGTCGCGGTCGCGGCGACGCGGGCCCGCACTTTTGCCGGAGGCGACTTTGGCTTACCTTGTGTTCTGGTCGTGAAGCGTCTGACCGAAGGCGCTCGGCACGAAAAATCGCAACTTGAAGCAATACTGCGCGACCATAACGTGGCGACTTGATCGGCGGTTATTTTTTAGAAGCGCCGCAACAGAGTGACGACCTTGCCGTAGATCGAAATCTCATTAGGTGCAAAAACCATCTCTTCCATGGTGGAGTTTTCGGGTCGTAAAATAACTTGACCGTCACGACGCAAGAAAGTTTTTACCGTTGCCTCTTCTCCGGGTATTCCGGCTACTACGATTTCACCTTGTTCAGCCGTGGGCTGATGACGCACGACGACGTGATCGCCGTCGACTATCCCGACGTCAATCATTGAGTCGCCTCGTACTCTCAACATGAACAGTTCGCCTGATCCGGTGAAGTCTTCGGGCATCGGGATGGTTTCCTCGATGTTTTCTTCGGCCAACACTCCCACTCCGGCGGCCACATCGCCCACGATAGGAATATGGCGCACCGGGCGGCGCTCTACTGCCGCGCCCGAGGCCGAGTCGTAGACCAATTCCATCGCCCGAGGCTTGGCTGGGTCGCGCTTAATGAAGCCCTTGTCTTGGAGGGCGGCAAGGTGAGCGTGAACGGTTGAGCTCGACGAGAGGCCAATGGCGTCACCTATTTCTCGCACGCTGGGCGGATATCCCCGAGTGCGGACCTCGGTGTCGATGAATTCAAGGACTTGGCGCTGGCGGTCAGTCAGATCTTGGCTCATGGGGTTACTCCTTATTTCTTTATGTTTCCTTATGTTTTGTCGTATATCGACGAAATTAAGATGGGATTTTTTCTCTTATCCACCACCCTAACACGAATATATGTTCGGGGCGAACATTTGTTCTTGACTAGCGAACGTATGTTCTGCCATAATACGAACATACGTTCGGAGAGTTAAATCCCTCCTTGATTCAAAGGCGGGATCCATAAGCGTCACAGCTAGGTGATTTCATAAGTATCAGCCCAACCAGAACAGGAGAGAAAGATCCATGACTGCCATTACTACTAATCCCGGCTTTATCACGATCGGTCCCGCGACCCGCCGTGTGAGCTCACGTCCGACCCCTCGGCGTAATGCTCGGTTTCCTGTATCTCGGGTCTCTCGGAGTCGGGTTTCTCGAGCCACCTACCTACGTCGCCGGCTTACGGTTGCCGTTTTGGCGTTGGGGCTCGTGGTCATGGTGGCCCAGGCTGGCAGCGCGCTCGGAGGTGACCCCCTCTCATCCTCCGAGCGCACTCCACCTAGTGGAGCAGTTTCTTCTGAGCGAACCGTCGTGGTGCGCTCCGGCGACTCTTTATGGTCGATAGTTTCGCGCTTGGCCCCCGATCAAGACCCTCGACCCCTGGTTGATGATTTGTCTATGGCTCGCAACGGAGCACCGTTAATCCCCGGCGAAGTCATCAGTCTCGATCAATAACAGTATTCAAGGCTGATAATCATGAATTACGGTTCACAAGATTTTTCTCGCTCGTGCGGGTACGGTAGCAATTATGAATTGCCCCTACTGCCAAGCCGACGACGACAAGGTCGTCGACTCGCGGCCCTCCGAAGACGGTGGTGCGGTGCGGAGGCGGCGAGAATGCCTGAGTTGCGGCCGCCGCTATACCACCCACGAACGAGCAGTCGAACTACCGCTAATGGTGGTGAAGCGCTCCGGTCTGCGAGAGCCTTTCGATCGGGCCAAGATCGCCGACGGCATAGAAAAAGCTTTAGCCGGAGCCGAGATTGCCCCGGAAGCCTTGGAGGCCATTGTTGACGGAATCGAAGAAGACGCTCGGGCTTCCGCCCCCGAGGTAGCCAGCGAGCAACTAGGGCTGGGGGTGCTTGAGCGGCTGCGAGAAGTTGACCAAGTCTCTTACCTGCGCTTCGCCTCGGTCTACAAAGGGTTCAACGCGGCGGCTGATTTTGAGCGAGAAGCAGTTGAACTCGGAAAAGCCACTGAACCCAAGCGCCCCCGGTAGTCGCCCCCAACGGGCGGTATAAAACAGTTCTAAATATGGGGCTCGTGGGGGGGTTGACAAGAGGGGAGTTTCAGTGTTGTAATTCACACCCCATGTCGCGTAGTCCACTAAGTGAACCACAACATATGGTATTAATATCAAGTCGTATTTAAACCCACCGAAAGGAACAAAAAAGCATGGCCATCGCACCGGAGCAAATCGGAATAGGAATTCGTCGCTACTTCACTCAAGCCGGTGTACATCCTTACGACGAGATCGAGTGGGAACGACGCGAAGCGCGTATTCAAAATTACAAAGACGGAACCGACGCGTTCTTTCAGCCCGACGTTGAGTTCCCGATGGACTGGTCACAAAACTCCACCAACATCGTGGCGCAAAAATATTTCCGCGGTACTCCTAACACCGACGAGCGCGAAACTTCACTACGCCAAGTAATCGATCGCGTCGCCGACACCATTACCGCGTGGGGAACAAACGACGGTTACTTTGTTGACGATCAAGAAGGCGCAGCTTTTCGCAACGAGCTGAAAGCAATTTTAGTTACGCAACGAGCTGCATTTAATTCGCCGGTGTGGTTCAACATTGGGGTCGAGGGCGTTCCTCAACAAGCCAGCGCGTGTTTCATTCTCGCGGTCGAAGACACCATGGACGGAATTCTTAACTGGTACCGCGAAGAAGGAACGATTTTCAAAGGCGGTTCAGGTTCGGGTATCAACCTATCGGGCATACGTTCTTCGGTGGAAAACTTGGCCGGCGGCGGTACTGCTTCGGGACCGGTAAGTTTTATGCGCGGCGCGGATTCGTCGGCGGGAACAATTAAGAGCGGCGGGAAAACTCGTCGCGCTGCGAAAATGGTTGTGCTCAACATTGACCACCCTGATGTCGAAGAATTCATCTGGTGTAAAGCACGCGAGGAGCGCAAGGCGCGTGCGTTGCGCGATGCGGGCTTTGATATGGACCTTGATGGCGCGGACTCATTTTCAGTTCAGTACCAAAACGCAAACAACTCAGTGCGTATCACTGATGACTTTATGGCCGCGGTTGAAGCCGACCGAGACTGGGATTTGCGTGCGGTTAAAACTGGTGAGCCAGTAAAGACCTTACGGGCTCGCGACCTTATGCTCCAGATCGCTAAGTCGGCGTGGGAGTGCGCTGATCCTGGCCTGCAATTCGACACCACAGTTAACCGCTGGCACACCGCTCCTAACACTGCTCGCATTAACGCTTCTAACCCGTGCTCGGAATACATGCACATTGATAACTCTGCCTGCAACTTGGCCAGCATCAACCTGCTTAAGTATCTCGATGAAGAAGGAAACTTCGATGTTGCCGGTTTCGAACACACCGTTGAGGTGATGTTCACCGCCCAAGAGATTCTGGTTGGTAACGCTGACTACCCAACCCCCATGATTGGTGAGAACAGTCGCAAGTTCCGTCAACTTGGTTTGGGTTACGCCAATCTCGGAGCGTTACTTATGGCTCAAGGGCTCGCCTACGACTCGGCTGAAGGTCGGGCTTGGGCGGGTGCCATCACCGCGCTTATGACCGGACACGCGTACGCCACTAGCGCTCGTACTGCTGGGCGGATGGGTCCGTTTGCCGGTTACGCCGAAAACTCCGGACCGATGCTTGAGGTATTACGTATGCACCGCGCGGAAGTAGCCAAAATCGACGAAGAGATCGTTCCGCTCGAAATCTTGGGCGCGGCGCAACGTTCGTGGGATGAGGCGGTCGAGATCGGTGAAACTCACGGTATTCGTAACGCTCAGGCCACCGTGCTCGCTCCGACCGGAACCATCGGCCTGATGATGGACTGCGATACCACCGGCATCGAGCCCGACCTGGCCCTCACTAAGGCCAAGAAGCTCGTGGGCGGAGGAACGATGTTCATCGTCAACCAGACCATTCCCCGTTCGCTGCGCAAGTTGGGCTATTCGGCCCCCGAAATCGACGCCATCATCGCTTACATCGATGAGCAAAAAACTATCGTCGGTTCGCCCAATCTAAAAGAAGAACACTTGCCGGTATTTTCCTGCTCAATGGGTGACAACGTCATCCACTACATGGGGCACGTAAAAATGATGGCCGCGGCCCAACCGTTTTTGTCCGGAGCGATCTCCAAGACGGTCAATATGCCCGAAGAAGCCACGATCGAAGATGTCGAAAGTCTTTACTTCGAATCATGGAAACTAGGGCTCAAGGCCGTGGCGCTCTACCGCGACAACTGCAAGGTTGGTCAGCCACTCTCGACCCAAAAGAAAGCCGGAGCGGACGAAACCGATCCACTCACTTCGCAAGTTGAGCGGATTATTGAGACTGTCATCGTTCAAGAGCCGGTACGGCAAAAACTTCCTCGGATTCGTCAGTCGAAGACCTTCTCGTTCCGGGTGTCCGACTGTCACGGCTACGCCACGGTGGGCGAATTCGAAGACGGACGCCCCGGCGAAGTGTTCCTTAAGGTGGCCAAGCAAGGTTCAACTCTCTCGGGGGTGATGGATGCTTTCGCCATCGCTATGAGCCTGGGGCTCCAGTACGGAGTTCCGCTGCGGGCCTTCATCGAGAAGTTCACCAGTATGCGCTTCGAACCGGCGGGTATCACCGACGACCCTGACATCCGTTTCGCTACCAGTTTGGTGGATTACATCTTCCGACGCTTGGCGGTGGAGTACATCTCCCCCGAAGAGCGGGCCGACATGGGCATCTTCACTGTCGATGAGCGTTCTCAGCCCACTTTGCCCGGCGTAGAAGAAGCGACCACGCCGAACCTTATGAGCACGAACCCATTACCCCTTGAAGATCAAGCTCCGTCAGCGGCTCTACGTTCGCCCGAGCGTCCCGCGGCACGTCAATCCGAGATGGTTATCTGCTCGGTGTGTGGTGACATTATGCAGCGCGCCGGCTCGTGCCATGCGTGTCCTTCGTGCGGCGCTACTAGCGGCTGTTCATAAATACCGCTAGACCGGCTCAGTAAAACTCTTGGCCGGTCTAATCCGGTCAAGAGTAATTTGAGGGGGGGTAGACGTGAAAAGCATGTCAAAGTGGCTTTGGCTAGTCGGCCTAGTGACGATTCTTTCGGGGTTGTTATTCGGCTATGACCAAGGCGTTATCTCTGGGGCGTTACCGTTCATTACTAAGTCGTTTGATTTAACCACCTTTCTTCAAGAAGTAGTCACCTCGTGGGTAACTCTGGGCGCCCTAGTCGGCGCGCTCCTCGCGGGGGCAATGGCGGATCGTTTCGGCCGGCGCGCCACTTTGATCACGGCGGGAATGCTCTTTTTTGTGGGCGCATTGGTGCAATCTCTAGCCCCCGATACGGCGATCCTCGTAGTCGGGCGCTTCGTGATTGGCGGCGGTGTCGGTATCGCTTCGGTGGCCGCTCCGCTTTACGCGGCCGAAATGGCACCGGCCAAAATGCGTGGTCGCTTCGTGTCTTCGTACCAACTCGCTATAACTATCGGTATTTTGGTGGCTCAGATCGTCGACCGCGCGCTAAGCGACAGCGCAAACTGGCGGCTCATGCTCGGGCTCGCAGTCATACCCGGTGTTCTCTTGGCTCTAGTCATGATCCCGATGCCCGACACTCCTCGCTGGTTACTAAAGATGGGTTGGCGCCCCAAGGCGCGCGTGGCGGCAGTAAAAGTGCAGGGCGTCGACGGGGTTGATTCTCGTTTAGACGACATTGCCGCTGAATTGGCGATGGAAGAAAAAGATAAGGGTTCGTGGAGCGATGTACTCAGCCCAAAAATCCGTCCGATGCTCAAGGTCGGTCTCGGACTGGCGATTTTTCAGCAGGTAACCGGGATCAATGCGGTCATTTACTACTCCGACAGCATCTTCAAGGCCGCCGGGTTCTCTTCGGTGCAACAGCAAACTGACGCCACTATTTTGGCTATCGGGTGCGTAAATGTTTTGGCCACTTTCGTAGCCATAGCATTTATCGATCGTTTTGGTCGTCGACCTTTGCTCCTCGCGGGGTTGACGGGAATGATCGTTTCGTTAGCCGGACTCACGCTGGCGTTTATTTTCCTCGAAGATCAAGGTAAAACTACCGGAACAAGTTTCTTAGGGCTGGCCACTCTCGTCCTTTTAGTTATCTACATTGCCTCGTTCGCGTTTTCGCTTGGCCCCGTAGTGTGGACCATGATTTCTGAGATTTTCCCCACTCGAGTACGAGGGCGCGCTATCGCAGTGGCCACGGCGGCTAACTGGGGGGCAGCATTTGTTGTCAGCGCTTCATTTCTTAGCATCGTCAATATCGTGGGCACGGCGGGCGCTTTCGCCCTCTTTACGGTCATGAGTATCTTGGCCTTCGTCTGGATTTCCAAGAAAGTGCCCGAAACTAAAGGCAAACCACTAGAAGAGATTGAGGAATTATTCTCGGCCCCAAAGTGACTTGTTGGGGCGCCTCAGTCAAGAAAGTGTTGCGCGCGCTTAAGCCACAAAAGAGGAGCTAGCTCCCGCTAATGGTTACTACTTTTTTACACGCCTTAACCTGCTGAAAGGTTTTTAGTAGGTCAGAGTTAGTAACACTAGAAAACGGGTCTGATAATCCATTGAGTGAGCCCAAGGTCAAGTTGATCGTCGTATTGAATCCCAAGTTAGTGCCGGTAAACCCCGCGCTCGTAGGGTCGGCAGCTCGGAGATCGGCAAATGCGTCCGTTAGGTCCGATTGGTTGCCTTGAATTTTCTTAGTAAAAGTCGCGGCGTTGGCTTTGCCACCACTGGTATTTGGATAAATCGCCATCAATTGAGTAACCGCAGTGTTGTAGGTGGCCAACAATTGGTCGCCGAGAGCGAGAGTGGCCGTTTGAAAAGTAGAAGTATCGTTGATTGGAAGAACATTGTAACTCTCCGCAAAATTTTTATTAGCTTTGGCCACCGCCGTATAATTTTTGCACAGCGTCTTAGCATATTTAGTGGCCGACACTTTCTTAGGTGTATCCGCCCCTGCAGTTATCGCACCACCACTCACCGCGCCCAAGATCAGTACTCCGACTAAAGCGATTGCTCGTTTCATGCCCAAAGCCTATCAAGACTTGTATACTCCGAATATGTTTTCAAATTTCACTGCTTCTCAGTTAGTCGCCTTGCGTTGTGTCCTCGACCGGGTGATTCCTGGCGATGATCTGACCCCTGGCGCCGGCGAAGCCGGGGGAGCGGAATACATAGATCGCTTGTTGGGGGCGTTTAATTTCGACCCACCGCAAATTTGGGCCGGAGGCCCGACTTCGGGGCGAAGAGGAGGAGCGGCAGCGTTTGACCATTGGATTGAAATGGGAGAGTGGGAAAAACTGGCCTGGCGCACTCGTATTGACCAGTGGTCCCTTGTCTACGAGGCCGGACTTCTAGCTCTCGGCGATGATTTCGTCGAGTTAAGCCCCGACCAGCAGACCGAGCGCCTAAAGCAAACATCAACCGAGTTTCGCTCGGTGCTTTACGAACACGGGTGCGAAAGTCTTTACGGCGATCCGATCTATGGCGGAAATCGTGATGCCAAAGCCTGGCAGGCGATCGATTACCGCGGTGATGTTCAACCCGAGGGCTATACCGATCAAGAGGTGAGCGCGCCATGACCGGTTCGGTTACTGGCAATGACTGCGACGTGGTAGTAATCGGTTCGGGCCCAGGGGGAGCGACTGCGGCTCATATTTTGTCGAGCGCGGGCTGGAATGTCATTGTGCTCGAAAAAGGCCGCAATCACCTGCTTGAATTAACCGAACCCTACGGCCCGATGGGCCACTTCTCTAACGATGAAATCAAATTCACTCGCCGGCACTTTCTCGGACCGGATCCTATTACCGAGCCCCGCACTTTTCGACGCAGTGAATCTGATGGTGATCGATTTTTGACTGGCCACGTCAACAGCCTGCCGTCAACGGTTGGGGGTGGGGGGGTGCACGCTGACGGTAAGCTGCCTCGTTTTCGCGAAGTCGATTTCTCTCTTCGTAGTGAACTGGGTGGAGTTGAAGGTGCTGATGTAGTTGATTGGCCGCTTGAGTATTCTGACCTCGAGCCTTATTACGCCGAAGCCGAAGAACTAGTCGGCGTGGCGGGGGAAGCAGGAAACCCCTTTGCTGCTTGGCGCTCGAGTCCTTATCCGATGCCTCCAGGGGCTGACATGTACGGATCGTTGTTATCCGGCGCGGCCGCGCTTCGCCACGGGCTGCATCCGTACCGAGCGCCAACGGGAGTAAATTCAGTTCCTTACGATGGCCGCCCCGCGTGCAATAACTGTGGGTTTTGCGCTTTTTATGGGTGCCCAATTGAAGCCAAGGGTGACCCAGTAGCGCTGTTGCGGCGAGCACTAAATACGGGCCGGTGCCAAATCATCCCTGAGGCTTATGTCCACGAAATAACTACTGATACCAGTGGAAAAAAGGCAACCGGAGTGCGCTATCTCGACCTTCGTGCTCCAGTAGATAATCCCGGAGGGCCACCGGTGCACGAAATTCGTTCTGATTATGTTGTGCTCGCGGGAGGTGCGTTTGAAACCCCCCGACTCTTGTTGCGTAACGGGCTAGGGAATTCTTCGGGGCTAGTGGGTCGCAACTTAATGTTTCACTTTCAGACCATGGTCGCGGGCGGGTTTCCCGAACGACTATGGGGCGCGAGTCGGGGTCGTTCGGTAACGCACCTCCACGACGATCACATCGTGGGCGACAAAGCTCAAGATGTCGCCGCTAATGGTGCGGGGTTACCGTGGCTAAGAGGGGGAATCGTTGAGCACGGCGGCGCCGCCGGTCCTATTCTTGAATCTTTGAGTTACGGATCAAATCAACACCACGCAGCCTCAATGCGAGCATCGGCGTTGCGAGAAAGACTGTGGGTTTTCACTATGCAAGGCGAAGATCTCGCTCAGCCGAATAACCGCATCGATCTCGACCCTTCAGTGCGCGACGCGTGGGGCTTTGCGTCGGGGCGAGTTACTTATCGGCCTCATCGGCATGAGATTGCGACTTCTGATCATGTCGCTCCCATCCTTGAGTCGGTGCTACGCGACGCAGGGGCTGAGTGGACCGCAGTTTCCACTTCACCCCCGACCAACGAAAATGATCCTCACCCCGCCATGGGGCACGCTCCGGTGAGTTATCACATCATGGGGACAGCCCGAATGGGTGACTCTCCCGAGTCGTCGGTGGTCGATCCTTCGGGTCGCCTATGGGATATTGACAATGTGATTGTGGCCGATAGTTCGGTATTTCCAACTTCTACGGGTTACGGGCCCACGCTTTCACTGGTCGCACTAGCCGCTCGGGCCACTCGGCTGGCAGTGGGCGATCCGTTACCCCCCACCGCTCCCGCTAAGCCCTAAGCGCCCTTTGGCGTTGAGCCCTTAGAAGGTGGCACGATAGCGACTTCGTTCGTAAAACTAGGAGGATCCAACCATGCCGATTAACCCCGAAGCCGTAGGCGCGACCAGCTCTCCTTCCGAGGCCAGCTGGTCTTCTAAAGACTCTTTGCTCTACGCATTAGGAGTTGGCGCGGGCGTTACCGACCCAACTGGATTTGAGTTGGAGTTCACTACCGAGAACAGCCAAGACATCACTCAGCAGGCTCTGCCTACTATGCCAGTAGTCATTAACGGTAGCGGTGGCTCGGGTCCTAACTTGATGGAAGTCATCGGAACATTCAACTGGGCAATGTTGGTTCACGGTGAACAGTCCGTAACTTTGCACAAACCTCTTCCCGTTTCTGGAAAAGCCACCATGGTTGGAAAAGTTGCCGCGATCTACGACAAAGGTAAAGCTGCCATCGTTGTGCTCGAAAACGAAGCCACCGATTTAGCCGACGGTAAACCGTTGTTCACTACCAGCATGTCCGCGTTTATTCGGGGTGAAGGGGGTTGGGGTGGCGATCGCGGCCCCAGCGGTCCCCGCAATGTCGCCCCCGAGCGCGAGCCCGATCACGTGGTTTCTTACGATACTCGTGCTGACCAAGCATTGCTCTACCGTCTAAACGGTGACCGCAATCCGCTCCACTCTGACCCTAAGTTCGCCGAACTGGCGGGATTTCCCAAGCCGATTCTGCACGGACTGTGCACCTACGGCTTTACCGGGCGAGCGTTGTTGCACGCAGTATGTAAAGGCGATCCGGCGCGTTTTCGCCAGATGGAAGGTCGATTCTCTAACCCAGTTTTCCCGGGTGACCGACTTGACGTTCGCATCTGGATGGAGGGAGACGACGCCATTTACCAAACGTGGGTGGGCGAAAACCTCGTACTCGACTCCGGCCGGCTGGCGTTTTCCTAAACCCTAGGTAGTGGTGCGGGAGCGCCGCGCCGCGATCAAGGCTCCGACCATTCCGAGGGCTGTAGATATCACTAACGCGCCAAAAATTTGTCCCGGTCGCAGTATCGCTTGGTTTCCTTTTAGCAATGCGTGACCATCTTCTCGTATTGCCCATATAACGACACGGATGGGTATCCATAGCACTACCGTGCCCAGTCCGGCTAGGGCCCCGTTAGCGAGGGGTGTATCTGGGCGAGCGCGCCCGGCCACGTAGCCGGCCACAAAATAGCCAACCAGTACCACTACAAAAAGCAGGTAAACCCAGATCGATTTTTTAAAGTCGTCCATCTGATGATTAAGCACCGCTCGCGCTATCGCGGCGACAACAACTATCGCCAAACCCACCAGCGCCCCGCGGGTGATACTTGGCCAACTCAGTATTTTCTGATTATTAGTAGAAGCAGGCTCGCTAATTGCGTTCATCGCTACCTATCATCTCACCCGCAGGGGTTCGTAGCCCGTCACGCAGTATTGGCCCCAAGAAACGCCGTTGATTTATCAGTACGCCGCCGGCCAACACTAGATAGAAGATGCCGACCCCAATCCGTTCCCACTCCGCCAAACTGGGCGGCAAAATTACCCCCAGAACAAACTGGGACAAAAATAACCCGAGCAACCACCAAGCCTCTTTGACGCTTAGGCTGCGATTCATCAAAATTGCCACCGCAAAAGCTGACTGCGCCGCAGTCAAGAAAAGTTCTTCCCGCTGGCGTACGTCGACCGGGAGACCCGACATTGCTCCACCCGCAATTATGAAGACTAAAGGAAGACAGCCAACTAATAGCGTCCACTGATTCACTTTTGATGAGACCAGCACTCCTAGACCAGCAGAAGATTTAAGTCGGTAGGCAAATAATCCCGCAACTAAAAGTTCGGGTTCTCCCGCGGGTGCTCGCCAAATTCGGGTCACATAAAAAAAGTAAAGGCCGATAAGAATGACCGCATCATAGGGAGTGATGTGGTTTTTCAGGGGAAGGCTAAGTGAATAGATGGTCGCCATGGCCAAGATAACGATTTCGATGGCTTGCGGGCGAGCGAGTTTGACTTCGGTGTCGATTAATCCGGAGTAGTCCTGACGGCGAGCAATTTTCCGCAATTTCCAAGCCCCAATAAACACCACTAAGGGCCAGCCAATTCCGATAAGCAACCGGTTACTTCCAGTCATATTGGCTAGCGCGAGCGGAGCGTAATCAAGATTGTTCCCCGCCTTGTAAGCAAAAGTGAAGTCAACGGCGTATTCGGGTAAGACCGCAATTAAAGCCAAAACCCCAATGGCGAGCCCACGCGAAACGTCTAATTCGAGCGCCTCAGCCGCCCAGGTCAAGAGAAAGGCCGCTCCTACGATCCCTAATCCAAAAACTACGGCGGCCGGAATGTCATCGAGATGAGTTCCACTAACTCGCAAAAACAAAGCCGGAGTGGTAATTACCAATGCACCAATAAAAGCCGTAAACTGCCGGCGGCGGTTTTCGGTGGTCATCACTTTGAGGCTACCGGCTCTTGTGCTCATAATCGCTTATCGCTCCTTTTTATGCGGGTAGGAAAACTTTTGACTAAATACCGGTGAAAAATCGGGAGTACTCCAGCATTTTGGTGGGTTATCAGGTAGTTGTGTATTTGTAAGTAAACCGACGCAGTCGGAAGCGAAACTCACTGAAGGGCAATATGGAGAATAAGATGAGCGAGTTGAGCAGCAGGTCGTCATGGTGGGGTTTAGCTAGTTGCCAAGGCGTCAACCCCGATCTCTTTTTCCCGGCTTCGGAACAAGATGCGACCCCCGCGTTAGAAATTTGTGCCTCTTGTCCAGTGCGAGAAGTGTGTCTAGAGCATGCCTTGGCCAGTGAAGAGCGAGAGGGCATATGGGGGGCTACCACCCCTCGACAGCGCCGCGAGATGCGCCGTTCTAAAAGCGCCTGACACTGAACTGGGCCCGTCCGGTATTCTTTACCGATGGCCAATTCATCAACGTCTAGCGAGTTATGGCCCGATGTCTTGGGGCGTTTATTGGCCGGCGACGATTTGCCCGATGATTTAGTGGAAGCGACATTCACCCAAATCCTTACCGGCGCGGCCACTGACGCCCAGATCGCGGGTCTTGTGGTTGGTCTGCGGGCTAAGGGTGAGTCGGCGAGCGAACTGGCGGCCATGGTCCGTACCACCTTGGGTTTCGCCGAAAATCTCACGATTGCTCCGGGCACGCCATTGGTGGATACCTGCGGCACGGGAGGAGATCGATCCGGAACAGTGAACGTTTCCACTATGGCGGCTTTGATCGCGGCCGGAGCCGGCGCGCGCGTAGTCAAACACGGGAATCGAGCGAGCTCTTCTCGGTGTGGATCGGCCGATGTCCTGGAAGCGCTCGGCGTGGCTATCGACCTAGGTCCCCAAGGTGTGGCTCGGTGCGTCGAAGAAGTGGGGATCGGATTTTGTTTTGCCCCTCGGTTTCACGCGTCATTTCGCTTCGCCGCCGCCGCTCGACGCGACTTAGGGGTTACTACCACTTTCAATTTGCTGGGCCCGCTGGCGAACCCCGCGCGGGTTAAAAATCAGGCCCTTGGAGTTTCTGACGCCAACATGGCCGAAAAAATGATTATCACTTTGGCCGAATTGGGCTCTGAGCATGTGTTGGTATTCTTTGGCCACGATGGGCTTGACGAATTGACTACCACAACCACTTCAACAATTTTTGAACTTAAAGCTGGGTCTATTACTAATTATAAAATTGACCCCGCGGACTTAGGCTTAACGAGAGCGACCTCTAAAAGCTTGGCCGGAGGTGATGCCAACACTAACGCCGCCATAGTAGGTAAAACTTTGACCGGAGAGATCGGCCCTGTGCGCGACATAGCGGTTCTTAACGCCGCCGCCGCTCTAGTGGCGGCCGATCACGCTACTGATTTAAGTGAAGGTATCAGTCAGGCAATCGCGGCGATTGACTCGGGAGCAGCTCGGGCAATTCTAGAGAGCTGGGTCGTGGTTAGTTCCGAAGCACGAGCGAGTGAAGCCTGATGGCTCGCGCTATCCGCTGCGGATCGTGCGGTGCTTCTAATCCGCTCGAATCTAAAGTTGGGGTTACGACTCAAATGTGTCATTCGTGCGGCACGGCAATAACTATTCCTCCCAGTGCGCAAACTCGGCGGGCTAGTGATCGCCCAATTCGTCCGCCGGCTGCTCTCGCTCCGGTTAAACAACGCTCGCCCCGACGGGTCTCCACTAACCCAGTAGTTAGAACCGAGTCGGCTAACCAACCTCGCACGCGTCCTTGGCTGGTGAGGGTCTTGGCTTGGGTGCTCGCGCTCCCTCTCGCCTTTTTATTAGTTGGCATTCCCGCTCGACTCGGCGGCTATTTAACTAGTCAAAAACTGCTTGACGTTATTATTAAGCACAACATCACTCGTTTTGTTCCCGTTTTTTTGATTATCTTGGCGTGGGCGTTGGCCACAGCAATATTGGTAACTCTCATTGTTGAGATATTAAGTCTTCTTCTTGATCGCCGGCGTTTGCGCCGAGCAGAAAAGCGTTCCTCTTCTTCTCAACCACAAGCACTGCAGACTAGGTAGGACTAAATAGTCAATCCTTTTGGTAAATCAACACCGTCAGTTGCGGCCCGATCCATAAGTGCATGTAATACTTCCACCGTAGCTCTAGCATCAGCCAAGGCACGATGCGATGGTTCGGTTTTGACTTTAAAATACTGCGCCAGCGTATTGAGACGAAAATTTGGCACTTCGCCGGGTATTAATTTGCGGGCAAGAAAAAGAGTGTCAATTTTTTTGTGCCTCAGTTTTTTTCGCTCGCTCGCTTGTAGGGCAAAATCGAGAAAAGAAATATCGAAACTTACGTTGTGTCCACCAATAAACGTATTTCTCGGTGATCCGAGAAACTCAAGCAGCAATGGTAAAACCTCATTTATAACCGGTTTAGATTTGACCATGGCGTTAGTTATCCCTGTGAGGTTAGTTATGACGCTCGGGATTTTCTCTTCTGGGTTTATTAAAGTCTGAAACTCGCCCAGGAGCGTTTTCCCACAATATTTGATCGCGGCGATTTCGGTAATTGCCGCCCCCGTGGGCGAGATCCCGGTGGTTTCGATATCAATAATTACCAAGGCTTCTTTCAACACCGACCCGTCGGCCGCGGTTTTAGCGTTGCTGGGGGTGATGATGGCCATATCTATTCACCTTAGCGAACATGTGTTCGAAATCCTTGGATCTCGGGATACACTCGCCCTATGAGCTCTCGATACCGCTGTGATGCCTGCGGCAACTTGACCCGCTTCAATGTCACCGTCACTCGCCGCACGGCTGAGTTCCATCACTTCAGCGTAGGGGGCGATCTGGAAGTTGAAGATCAGGAACTTTTGTCCGAAAAAATCGAAACCGTTCAGTGCCGCTGGTGCGGAGCAGAAGCAGCCGAGTTGACCGCGGAGTCGGCTTTATGACTTCTATCCCCGAATCCACCGTATCGAGTGTTGATGCTCCACCAATTCCCGAATCGCTTCTTGGGCCACTGCTCGACGCGGCGGCCGACTCGTTCGGAAGTTTTTCTTCCGAATTGCCGGCAGTGCTGCGCCCGTTGATCGGTTTTGATCGCCGAGGGCTTTCTCACGGGCCGGCTCGAGTTCAATTGCAACGTGCGATTGAAATCGATCCCGCTTTCCGGGACTACGTTTGTGAAGTATTTATTAGTCGTGAGGCCACCATTCAGGCGCTTGCGGATTGGGATATCGAGTCGGGCTTAGAAGTTATTACTGATGCCGCTCAGCGATCCGATTTGGCGCTCTTGGCGTCAGCTCTTTACGCGGCTCGTCCATCTGGGTGGGAGTTCGGTCTGGGCTTAATTGTCGCCCAAGCCGATCAGGTTCGCTCTGACGATGAGCGAGCCGATGACGCCAAGGCGAGACAAACTGAGATCGACGCTCTTATCGAAGCCCGTCGCCGCGCGGAGGACTCTCGGGCAGAGGCAGAAAACAAAGCCAAAAATCTTGAAGATCAGTTAAAAGAAGAACGACGATCGCGCCGCGAGCGTGAATTGGTGGCCGAGCGCACGGTTTCCCTGGCCAACAAGAAAGACCAAGCGGCCCTTGCGGCTATCGCGGCGGCAGAAGCATCGGTCAGTAAGGCCGAATCTTTAACTGCTCGTGAGGCCGATCGCGCCCGAGCCGCGGAGTCGGCCCTGCGAGACTTGCGGCGCGAGTCGGGTGAATCGGTGGCCCCATCGCCCCCACTTTCTTCTGATGACTTACACGTCTTGACTCAAGCTGCCAACACTGCTCGCCAGTTGGCCACTCGGCTTGAAGGGGTAGTCACCACTACTCAGGTAGTGGCAAGAACCGTGGCCACCAACCCAGCCGATGGGTCAGTCAAGGCCACCAAGAAACGCATTCCTCCTACTTGTCCGCCCGGTTTAGTCGCTGATTCTCCCGACGCCCTCGACGCCATGTTACGCACGCGCGGAATCTATTTAGTTGTTGATGGCTACAACATCTCTATGACCGCATGGCCGGAGGCTCGCATCTCTGACCAACGAGAGCGTTTACTCGTTGCTCTTGATCGACTCCACCAACGACTGCGCTGTGATGTGGTGGTGGTCTTCGATGGTTCTGATGCCGCGGCCACCGTTCCCGCCAAGCGGCCTGGGGTTCGAGTTATTTTTTCGACGGGAGGAGAAAAGGCCGACCCAGTGGTGGTGCGAGAGGTAGATCAATTGCCGGCCAATACCTCGGTAATTGTGGCTTCATCAGACCGTTGGGTGGCCGAACACTCCGAAGACCTCGGCGCCTTAGCTGTTTCCGCCTCTTCGTTGGTTGAGGTTCTGCGTCGATAGCAATTTAAAACATAGATAGAAGTCAATATTGACAGCCATCTATAAATAAAGTATTATTTTTGCGTGGAGTCTTCGGCTAGGGTCGCGAAAACTACTAAAGCCTGCAGGGGTAAATCCTTGCCTGCGTCGCTCACCGAGTCTCAGTCCACTGACCTAGCGAGCGCTTTTAAAGTTCTGGCCGACCCAATTCGAGTCCGCCTACTTAGTCTTATCGCCGCTTCCCCCGAAGGCGAAGTTTGCGCCTGTGATCTCGTCGATACCTTAAAACGCAGTCAACCGACTATTAGTCATCACCTTGGGGTGCTTTGTGACGCGGGTTTTCTTAGTCGAGAGCGACAAGGCACCTGGATTTGGTATTCAGTTGTACCTGAGCGTTGGGCACAACTGAGGGTGGCTTTTGATTCTGCCACCGCTCTTGTTTGATGAGCCACAATCACGTTCCTCTGGTACGGAGATTGATAGGTGAAGTCGTAGGTACGGCCTTGCTTTTAATCGCGGTAGTGGGCTCGGGGATTATGGCGCAAAAATTAAGTCCTAATGACGTAGGGCTTCAGTTACTTGAAAATGCTTTTGCTACCGGAGTGGCGTTAGTGGCCATCATCTTGGCCATTGGCCCCGTTTCGGGAGCTCATTTGAATCCAGTAGTTACCGGAGCTGATCGATATTTTGGGGGCATCACTACTCGAGCCGCCGTGGCTTATTGCGGTGCGCAAACGTTGGGAGCGTTAGTTGGAGTAATGATCGCCAACTTGATGTTCGATTACTCAGCCCTAGAACTTTCTACCAAAGTCCGAACTGGTAGCAATCTGTTTTTGAGCGAAATCGTAGCCACGATCGGATTACTTTTGGTAATTTTTGCTATTTCGCGTTCAGGTCGGAGTCGTTATGCAGCCTTTGCTGTGGGCGCGTATATAGCCGGTGCTTATTTTTTTACTTCCTCAACTAGCTTTGCCAACCCTGCGGTAACCGTGGGTCGTATGTTCTCTGATACTTTCGCCGGCATCGATCCCAGCTCGGTTCCCGCGTTTATCGGCGCGCAACTACTCGGGATGGTGTTAGCGGTAGGCCTGGTAGTCGTTCTTTATCCTCATAAACACCCTGAGGAGGCGTGACCGGAATGGGCGAAAAACCTGTCGTCCTGTTTGTTTGCGTCCATAACGCTGGTCGCAGCCAGATGGCCGCCGCGTTCCTCGAGCAGTTGGCCAACCAACGGGTGCTAGTGGCTTCTGCGGGGAGTGACCCCGCGAGCCAACTAAATCCGGCGGTGATATCAGTAATGGCCGAAGAAGGCATTGATCTCACTAGCCGTTCCCCCGCGCGCCTTGACGCCCAGATGGTAAAGGCCGCCGATGTGGTGGTGACTATGGGCTGTGGCGATGCTTGCCCGATTTATCCATCGAAGCGTTATCTCGACTGGGCTTTAGCCGACCCCGCGGGCCAAGATCTTGCCTCGGTGCGGGTAATTCGTGATGAAATCAAGTCTCGGGTCGAAGCGCTGCTGGCCGAGATAACTCCCCCATAAGCGTCACACCCGCATGCGATCCTCTGTTTATGAGAATCAGTTGCGACGATTGTGTGGGTCAAGGCACCGATGCGTGTACCGATTGCGTGGTTACTTTCATTTGTAACCGTGAACCGGGCGATGCCTTAATCATTGATGCCGACGAAGAACGGGCAGTGCGAGCGTTGGCTCGAGCTGGTTTGGTTCCCGAGTTACGCCACCAAACCCGAGCGTTACCTAATTAGTTAGGTACTTCTGCCCGCAGAGCCGCCACGGTACTTTTTTCTTTACTGCGGTGAGCAAAAGGATCAAACCTATAGATCCGCATAGCGTTTTCATAAGTCATCTTGGCGATTTCACTATCGGGCACACCGTCAAGTTGTTTTGTAAGCATTTCGGGCGAGTTGGGCCAAGTTGAATCTGAGTGGGGGTAGTCGCATTCCCACGTAATGGCATCAATACCAACATCGTGCCGATCTTGGATGCCGATGCGGTCGCTAATAAAGCAGTAATTGAAGTGCTCGGCCGCTACTTGGCTCGGCAATTTGTCCCCAAAGTCTTGACCCGTCCAGAAGTGATGCTGGTGATAGACGTAGTCAATGCGCTCTAGCCAATAAGGGATCCATCCAGTTCCCCCTTCAGATAAAGCAAATTGCAGATCAGGGAACTTACGCAGTACGGGCGACCACAACAAGTCAGTTGCTGCGTTCATGGTATTGAGTGGGGTGAGAGTAATCATCACATCTATTGGTGCGCCCGGGGCCATTTCGATCATCGTTGAAGAAGACCCAATGTGTAGAGCGATGATGGTCCCTTCGTCTTGGCACGCGGCGAAGAAAGGGTCCCAGTGATCACCAAAAATATGTGGCCATCCCAACTTAAAAGGATTTTCCGAAAAAGTAACTGCGTGGCAACCTTTTTTAGCCACTCGGCGAACTTCGTCGGCCATTAGTTGTGGATCCCAAATCGGGGGAATCGAAAGCGGGATAAAGCGACCGGGGTACGTTCCACACCATTCGTCAATGTGCCAGTCGTTGTAAGCCCGAAGTAATTGCAGGCTGGTGTCGAGGTCGGAAGATTTAGAAAATAGTTGCCCACAAAACTGCACGAAACTCGGAAAGCACATTGAACCCAAAACTCCGTTCCGGTTCATGTCGAGTACTCGTTCGTGAATGTCGTAGCAACCTTTACGAATCATGTCGTAAGAGGTGGGCTCAATGTTGTATTCCTCGGGCGGCCGTCCGGCCACCGCGTTAAGACCAATGTTGGGGATCTCGTTGCCTTCAAAAACCCATACGTCGGTGCCGTCGTCCTTGCGAATACTGCGCGGCGCCGCATCTTTCCATTTAGCCGGCAAGTGATTGTCAAAGAGAGTGGAGGGCTCGACTACGTGGTCATCAACGCTGACGAGAATGAGATCTTCGGCTACCGCCATTTAAAGCCTCCTCTTATCGACTGGTCTCAACTGATTGGGCGCATCCACCTTTTAGGATGACATAAGCGTCAGACTAGTGAAGTTAGAGACTCCGTGGGGAAAACTTGAAAACAAGGAGAAAATGATGATAGATAACGCCGACGCCGTCAATTTCGCTTTAGCCTTGGCTCACATCTGGCTGGGATTCATGATTTTCGCTCACGGCTGGAAACACGTCAAGGCGCTTAAATCTGGACCCGGTATGGCTCAGTGGTTCGAGAGCCTTGGTCTTCGCCCCGGAACTTTACACGCGCTTCTAGTGACACTCACCGAACTGGGCGTGGGGGTGGTGTTAATTCTCGGACTACTTACTCCCTTGGCTTACGGTGGGCTTTGTGCCCTGATGCTCGTGGCGGCAATAACAGCTCACGGCAAGAACGGTTTCTTTACTGACAGTCAGCCTCCGGGTTGGGAGTACCCCGGAACGATAGCGCTGCTTTCCATCGCGTTAGGCACGCTCGGTTCTGGGCAATGGTCGCTTGACCACGTTTTGAAACTCGAGTTTCCCTTTGACCCCCAAAAAGCGTTGGTGATAACGGCAGCATTAGGAATCCTTGGTGCGGCGTTGTTCTTGATTACTTTTTGGCGGCCGGCAAAGAAAGCGCCGTAACGTTCCTTCGCCGACCGTAGCCAAAAATATTAACTAGCCGAGTACGTTAGCTTTCGCCTTGGCGTACTCATCGTCGCTGAGTGTGCCGGCGGAGTGAAGCGTCTTGAGTTTCTCAAGTTCGTCGGCTGAGCTGTATCCCGCGGCGCCACGCATTTGCTCACGGGCAACATCCATCTGCTTCTGGTTGCGCTCGGCCATACCGCGTCCATTGACGAGGATATAAATAAGCACACCAAACCACAGAGTGATGATCACTATCGCGGCCCACAGCACCTTCATTCCTCCACCAATGTCGTGGCGACGGAAAAGGTCGTTAAACACGTTTACGAGTAGCCAGAACCAAACTACGAACATGAAGATATACAACACGCCGAGCAAAAAATACCCGAACGTCCAGTCGGTGTCAGCAAAAAGCTCCATCCTAGATTCCTTTCTCAGTTATTCCGTAGGCTTACGGAATAACTTAGGTTAGCCCTTGCCGACCGTCGTTGTTGCTACGGTCGAGGCCAATAGCCAGCAAGGGCACCACTTCTCGCCAGTCACCCACTATTCCAATATCAGCCTGAGCAAATATTGGCGCCTGGGGGTCAATGTTTATGGCCAGAACAGTTTGCGCCTGGCGCACACCAACCACATGGTTGAACTTTCCGCTGGTTCCAACCGCCACGAATAATCGAGGGGCTATTGATCGACCGGTAATCCCGATTTGTCGAGAGCGAGGTAGCCAACCCGCATCGGTCACTTTTCGGGTAGCCGCAAGAGGAGCGTTTAGGGCTATTAGCAGTGAATCGAGGACGGGGTAGTCGCCCGGGTCGACCCCTTGACCAACCCCAACTACTGCTTTGGCGTCAGCGAGCACATTGAGATCGTCGTTGCGAGTTCGGGCCAGTACCTTGACTCGGCTCACGCGCGCAATATTCGATTGTTCGATAGGGGCTTCGTAGGCGCGCGGCGCTAGACACTCGATTACCCCACTGCGCACGGTGGCCATTTGGATTGGCGACGTGGTGGTGATGGCCGCCACGAGTTGACCACCAAATGCTGGTTTCCAGGCGACCAAGCGGCCGTTATCTACTTCGAGGGCTACGGCATCACTGGTTAGCCCCGCGTTGAGTCGCACTGCGGTACGGCCACTTACCTCTCGACCCCATGTAGTGCTGGGCGACAAAATCGCCCACGGATTTACCGATTTGCCCCACGCCGCCGCCGCTTTGGCTGCGTCTTGTTCGAGCACTCCGATTTTTTGCGAATCAAAATCTATAATCGAGTCCGCACCCCATGATCCGAGGGGAAGTTTTTCTCCACTGAAATCAAGTGCGATTACATCACCCTCAATCAGTCCACCCAAACCGGTAGCCGCGCTAAGTAATTCTTGGGTCAACTCAGCTCGATCGGGCT
>SHUY01000053.1 GCA_009694435.1 Acidimicrobiia bacterium
ACATTCAGTAACCGTTGATTCAAGTAATGGCGCCTGCACATCGGCCAATACGACTTTCATACCCTCGTCGACAAAACGCTCTCCTATTGCCCGGCCAATTCCACCACCACCGCCAGTAACAACTGCGACTTTGTCCTTCAGTGTGTTCACCGCGGTTTCCAGACTTTGTCGATACTCATGCGTCAGCAGTCAGTCCTACAAAAGCCGGACAGCGTTCCGCTTCTTTGGGGATCTCACCCTTGAGGAGAACTGTGGCAACATCGGAAACCTTGGGCCCAACTTTTTCAGCGATAGGGGCAAGTTTTTTAAGATCAAATCCGTAGACATCGGCCGCGTTGAGACCCAGCATTTGCTCAACCTCGGACCTCTCGCAATCAGAAAAAGCTGCGCGTAAAGCCTGCAAACTATAAGGGAAACTCATCTCTTTGTGGGGATAGTCACTTCCCCACATAATGCTATCGATACCAACTTCGTGTCGCGAAGGAACTTCATTCGGACGGATGAAGCTGGACCCGACGTAGCACTGCCGAGCCCAATATTCACTGGGCTGCAGTGGCAACTTAGCCATCACCGGTTCACCCCAAATGTATTCTTGTGATCCAACCGCATTACGCATGCGATCAAAAAAATAATCTAACCTCATCAATTCACTGGGAATCCATTCGGTGCCTTGTTCGGTGAAAACGCATTTCATTTCAGGATGGTTCTCCAGTGCTCCCGACACGATCAAGTGTGTCAAGGCTCTATGTGACCACCAGGTGATCTCTAATAAAAATATAACGGGAGATTCGACTGCATCACTCATCGCAGGACTCCCGCTACCTCCGTGATGATTTACGGGCATCCCCAATTCTTCACAAACCTGCCACAGGGGATCGTAGTAATCAATCTCGTGCAGTTCGGGAAGGCCGACACCTGGTGGCACTCCTGGGAGCAAGACTCCGCCGGTTAAGCCCGCAGATTTAGCCCAACGGATTTCACGAACCGAGGCTTCAATGTCGTAAAGATTAATTTGACAAATACCCGCGCGACGACCAGGAACTTGAGCACAAAATTCGGCCAGCCAACGATTATGAGCGCGCAGACCCGCCCAGCGTCTTTCGGCATCGGCGCTATCGGTCGCCGGTGGCTGATAAGTCAAAGAACTCTTTGGGTAAAAAGGCGGCACCGTGTTCGGAAAAATCACTTCGGCGACAATTCCATCGGCTTCCAGATCAGTTAAGCGTCGATCAGAATCCCAATTTCGCGATCCGTCGGGCCCTTTCAAGTCTTCGTAAGGAATTTCGTAGGACTCAACCCAAGCATCAAATTCACTGTGATACTGCGCGTCAAGAAAAGGACGATACTCAACTAGGTCCGCTCCAGCGTGGCAATCTGCTGAAATCACAATGTAGCGATCGTCGATCAATTTATTGACCATCTTTTGATCTTACCCCCACCCAGCAATCAAAAGACAAGGGCTGTCATCGCGCTACACATTGGTAACGCTTTGCCTAAAACAAGGGTAGGAATCGAAATATCGTGTTCTATGGGCAGTCTTGATGTCAAGTCGCGCAAAGGCAACGATGGCGCTCGGCTCTGGTTTTTACTAAATCAAGAGAACCAAGGTCGTGGTGCTGATACTGACTGTCCACTTTGGCCCCGTACCGGTCAAGGGGTAAGAAAAATGTCGTTGCTAGATTCAGGCTAGCGGTTCCTGTTAGGGTTATAAGTTGTGTCGCCTAAACGATCTAGTATTTTTGCCGTCGCAGCGGTGTTGGTGACGGCCTTTGGGCTGAGTGCCTGCGATACGAATACTGGTTCCCCTACTACTACCACTACTCCGATCAACGGTGTGGTTAGGATCATTCCCGTCGGCACCACTCCCGCCGGAGTGGCCATTACCCCCGACGGCACTAAGGCCTATGTAACTAACAACATTTCTAACAATGTTTCAGTAATCAACACCTCCACTGGAACAGTGAGTGCAACCATTCCCGTCGGTACCAATCCCTACGGGGTGGCCATTACCCCCGACAGCACCTATGTAGAGGACGAGTCGATTAGCAAGGCCTACGTAGCTAACAGAACTTCTAACAATGTTTCAGTAATCAACACCGCTACTAACGCCGTGATCACAACCATCGCCGTCGGCACCAATCCCGTCGGGGTGGCCATTACCCCCGACGGCACTAAGGCCTATATAACTAACAACAGTTCTAACAATGTTTCAGTAATCAACACCGCTACTAACGCCGTGATCACAACCATCGCCGTCGGCACCACTCCCGCTAGGGTGGCCATTACCCCCGACGGCACTAAGGCCTATGTAGCTAACTACGATTCCGACAGTGTTTCAGTAATAGACACCGCCACCAACACGGTGAGTGCAACCATTCCCGTCGGCACCAATCCCATCGTGGTAGCCATTACCCCCGATGGTACTAAGGCCTATATAACTAACAGAGCTTCCGACAGTGTTTCAGTAATAGACACCGCTACTAACGCCGTGATCACAACCATCGCCGTCGGCACCACTCCCTACGCGGTGGCCATTACCCCCGACGGCACTAAGGCCTATGTAACTAAATACGCTTCCGACAGTGTTTCAGTAATAGACACCGCCACTGGAGCGGTGAGTGCAACCATTCCCGTCGGCACCAATCCCATCGGGGTGGCCATTACCACCGACGGCACCAAGGCCTACGTAGCTAACAAAGCTTCTGACAATGTTTCGGTAATCAGAATCGCCTAAACGCTCTTTCGGTAGACCACACAGTTGTTACATTTTTTCTGAAACGCTTTGCCCCTCCGCCCTGCGTGCGGTACCCACGCCGAATGGCTCGTTGAGATTGATCCGGCCTTAGCCAGTTGGGAAGCCCACCTTGCCGACCTCTGAGTTCACCGGCGTCGGCTAGGTCTGCCTTGCGCAGATCTTCGCCGGCGAAGGTTGTTTTGGGATCGCTACAGGATTTTATTAGTAGCCGCCGGTTCGACTGCCGGGGACGTCGTCCTCCGCTCTTCCCGTTGAGCAGTGCGCTACCTCGACGGCAGCGTTCTGGACCTGGTGTTTGGTGCAGGTTGTTTTTTCCGGTATTTGTTGGGCGGCGTAGATGACCGAACCAGCGATCGCGAACAGCCCTAGAGCAATCACCGCCAGCATTATGATTAGTGCTTTTTTGATTGTCATACTTCTACTCTATCTCTCGACTAACTCTTCATCACGCATTTGTAGCCCACTTAAGGGACATCTACTAGCCCTATCACCGTTACGGCTACTGGATTGGCTCGCCACTAAGTCCCTGTATGGCTTTTGCCGCATCCTCGATCTCAGCCCATAGTTTCAACAGACCAACTGCTTCAGCATCAATGGTTTCGCTATGACCGCCCATTGGCTTCATTAAATCTGGCGTTAAATAAGGACAGAAGTTCTGCTCGATGGAGGTTTACGCCCAGGTTCCTGAAAATGGTGACAACCGAGCGGCTAAGACTTTGGGAACATTGTTGTCGCAAACGATGGATCAGGAGCAGGATCTCAACGAAATGTTCGATAAATGTTCTATGGGCAGAGTGGACTGACTCCCCACTCCTCATAAAACCTTTACGCCTCATGGTGGGCGGTAGAGGTTTCGAACCTCCGACCCCTTCCGTGTCGAGGAAGTGCTCTACCACTGAGCTAACCGCCCATGCCGTTATTAATTTTGTATTAGCGGATCATCGTAGCGCAAAACTTAATTAATGTTTATGTTGACGATGAGAGTTTTTGGCTTGGCGAAACCGCACCACAATTAGCATTATGCCGATCAAAGCAAACGCCCCTAGCACTCCGGTACCTATTAGCAACCAAGGAATAGTCGTTTTTGTGGTATTCGATTTCCTAGGTGAGGTTGTCGGGGGTGAGGTTGTCGGGGGTGATTCAAGAGGGTTACCAAGATACTGAGTGAAATAAGCCAAGGTTTGATCCCACGCCTGATCAGAATACTGCTGGGCGTGTTGATCTCCAGGCAATATAACTACGTTATTAACAACCCCGACCTTGCTTAAAGCGGCGGCCATTTCTTGAGGTTGCGCTACCGGAACTAGCTCTTGAGCCGAGTTGAACATATATAGGGGCGTATTTTTATTCGCGACATGAGTAACCGGTGACGCCTCGGAAAAATCTTGGGGGCACTGTTGTAAAGTGCAACCGGTTAAATCATCAAATCCTGTTGGAGCGAGCTTAGTAATACAGTTCGCATCACCTGCACAACCAGAAGGCAACTGGCCGACCTCGGTAGGCTCAATAGTGGTTAAGTCAAAGATTCCCGACCAACTAACCACTACTTGTAGATGTGCGGGGGAAGGGGCAGGAGAAATAGTTTCCGCCTGTGCATTAGCGTTGCTGACTAAACCTATAGTCGCCAACATTCCCGCGATCCAACCTCCGGCCGACGCTCCCAATACTCCGACTCGCTTGGGGTTGATATTAAAGTCGCTTGCGTTGTCAATTACATACATAACTGCCGTTTGCGCATCTTCTATTGGATCAACCCAAGGAATAGTGTTCGTGGCAGCACAATCTAATGGTGTCGCTTGGCAACCACCCGGATCTTCTAAGCGATAATCGATAGTGAAGGCGGCAAAACCTGCAGCAGCAAATTGGGCAGCCTCAGAGCTCAAGTCAGTACGAGATCCAGCTACCCATCCGCCACCATGGATCAGCACGACTGCGGGTGCTCGAACCTTGCTTGGCTTAGGCAAATAAGCGTCAAGCAGATCGCCAGGTGATGAACTGTCGTAAGAAATTCCACTTTGTAGCGTTGCCCCAGTAGGCAAAGTGGTTGGTGAACTTGTGCTGGGAACAGTCACTCCCGGAGCGTCAGAGATTTGCGCGCCCGAGACCTGAGGATACCCTAGTAAACCAAGGAGTAAAAACAACATGAAATTACGAGCAACTTTTATCACCATCTTACAATACAGCAGGCACTGGCTTAAACGAGGCCCTGAACCAAATAACAACTTTTTGGGTATTAGATTATAGATAATGCAAGGGCGTATGCGCTACCTACCCGCTCTTGATGGAATAAGAGCCCTCGCGGTGCTGGCGGTACTTTTTTATCACGACGGCCGCACTTGGGCTATAGGTGGGTTCCTCGGGGTTGACGCCTTTTTTGTTTTAAGTGGATTTTTAATTACTGGGCTGCTCTTGGCCGAGTGGAAAGGTAACGACGGTATAGGTTTGCGTTCGTTTTGGGCGCGACGAGGGCGAAGGCTTCTCCCCGCGCTTTTGTTAGTAGTCGGAGCAGTAGCGATTTATGCCGCTCTCGCCGCCGGAGCGGACGAGTTACGACGAATTCGAGCCGATGGATTGGCCACTTTAGGTTATGTGGCTAACTGGCGATTTATAGTCGCAGGGCAGTCGTACTTCGAACAATTCAATGTTCCCTCCCCTCTTCACCACATGTGGTCGCTGGCGATCGAAGAACAGTTTTATTTGGTTTGGCCCATAGTGGTTTACGCGATGTTGCGCTGGCGCAAGGGGAAAATACTCCCTTTAGCAATAGTGTCCTCAAGTTTAGGGCTTGGATCGATCGCTCTCATGCTGGCGTTGTACGACCCATCTCGCGATCCTTCGCGTGTCTACTTCGGCACCGACACTCGAGCGTCGTCGTTAATCATTGGGGCGTTGCTGGCCATGCTGATTCATGTGCATCCGATACCAACGAAAAAACTAGTTCGCTATTCGCTACACATTGCCGGGGCAGCCGCATTCGTGGTTTTGATGTGGTTTTGGACTACTACACCCGACAAAGCGACTTGGCTTTACGGCGGCGGGTTTGTGCTCTGTGCGGTTTTGGTCGCAACCATTATCGCCGACGTCAGCCAAACCTCCTCCGGCCCACTCGGAACCGCATTGTCTTGGCCACCGCTGCGGTGGATTGGAGCGATCTCTTACGGACTCTATTTATGGCACTGGCCGATCTACGTCTATCTCAGCGGCGACCGAACCGGTTTAAGCCCTGACCGCCTCTTCGCAGTGCGAGTGCTTATTACTTTTGTCGTGGCCACTATTTCTTATTATTTAGTTGAACAACCTATTCGTCACGGAGCCTGGCGAGGATGGCCCGTACGATTAGCGACCCCGCTCGCAGTATTTGTCGTTGCCGGCGGGCTCTTATGGAGTACTGCGGGTGCACCCGCGCCACCAGTAGAGATCTCTGCGAGCGACATCGCCCCACCACCCACAACTGCGGCGGAGGAAACTTCAGACCAAGAGCCGATGCGGGTAATGCTGGTAGGGGACTCCCTCGCCAACTCTCTGGCTCCAGGGTTAGAACAAGATGCTCTTGATCAAGGATTTTTATTCTGGAACGCTTCAGTGCCCGGTTGTGGATTTGGTACTGAAACCGGAGAAAGAAAACTTGGCGATCAATGGGCAGCGGCGGACGCGAAATGTACACCGCTATCGCTTGACCGCTGGAAAGCCCAGGTTGATCAGTGGAACCCTAACATTGTTATTTTGTTTGGTGCCCAACAAGCCTACGACCGACGAATTGATGGCGTTGAAGTCCCTTACGATTCGGTCGCAGGGGAAACCCGCTCTTACGCGGACTTGAAAAAAGCGGTAGATGTTTTTTCTAGTCGAGGAGCACAGGTCGTTTTGCTGACCAGCCTTTACAGCCACTTGCTTTGGCCTATTTCGATAGACCTGAATCGCTCGGGATTTAACGATCGCTGGATCGACCAATGGACTAAAACCGAATTAGCAGTGGCGGCCACTAACCCCAGTCGGGTTCGTGTTATTGACATAAACGCATTTATTAATCCCGACGGAACTTATACCGAAACTATTGACGGAGTAGCTTCGCGCACTGACGGCATTCACTTGACCACTCAAGCCGCAGATATTGCCTCTCGTTGGTTAACGCCTCAGATATTGGCGATACCTCGTCAATCAATCACTCAGTCGAAATAGCCTCTAACAACTCCAGCCTTCCCGCGCGCCACGCCGGAGCGATAGCCGCTACCACTCCCGCCACCATTGAGAGCGCGACGAAAATCAGTAGTTGAGTGATTGGAATGCTAATTATATTGACTCTACTTTTTAACGCACTAGTGAACGCCCAGCCCCAAATAATTCCTACCGTGATCCCAACTACTCCACCGAGCAAGGCGACCAGCACCGATTCGCCCCGCACCATCCGGCGAATTTGTCGGCGGGTTGTACCTACTGCTCGCAGTAAGCCAATTTCACGAGTTCGTTCATAAACCGATAAGGCCAAAGTATTGATAATCCCTAACACGGCAATTATCTCGGCCAAGAATAAAAGCGCCACCGTGATGGTAAGAAAACGATCAATTGCTTTTTCTTGATCATTTTTATATTCCTGGCGAGTGAGCACGCTGACATTAGGAAAGTCGGCCTGTACTATTTTCTTTACCTCTCGCTGGGCCGCATCAGCCTTACCAGATTGAGTCGATAAATAGATCAGTGAGTCTTGGCTTTTGGCCCCAAAAAGTTCTGCGTATTTAGATTCGCCAACTACAAACGAGACGGGTAATCCACCGGTAAAATCGTCTTGACTAAATATTCCCGTTATGAATACGGGGCGGGCTTGGGTAGGTGTTTCGGGGCCCAGCAAGTAATAAGAAGAGCCCACTTTGAGTCGGTAGCGCTGGGCGGCCGCGGTTGACACCAAGGCGCCGTTAGGGTTATCCGTAGAAATAACGCCCGCGGTTAGTCCCAGGTCAGCCACGCGGTCTAGCTGGCTTAAAGCGGTGCCCGCCACTGTTTCTTCGTTGGCGTCAACTCGAACATTTCCAAATTGAAATGGCGCTACGGCGTCTACCTCGGGAACCCCTTTCACCAGATCGGCAACTTGGGGAGAAAAATTAGCAAACTGCTGAGCTTTTAAAATTAAATCGGCCCGAATCCCTCGATCAATCGTATCCGCTACCGACACTTTGGCCGAAGCGCCAAAAATTGTGACCAATCCAACTAGCGCCAAACCCACTACTAAGGCCGACGCGGTAGCGGAAGTGCGACGAGGATTGCGCATGGCATTAGCTCGAGCCAACGAACCCGATACTCCGAATAAACGCAGAGGCATCCCTAGCACTGCGACTAAAGGCCTAGCAAAAGCAGCCAACAGAGTGACCGCGCCGAAAAAGAGCAACAACGCCCCTACCGCGACAATCCAGATCTCGTCAGTGATACTTAGCGCGTTTTGCGAACGCTCAATCCCGATTATGAGGATAGGCACGCTGGCGGCAATAAAAATTGACCCAATGACCCATCGCCAATGCAACGAGCGTTCGGCCGAGGAACGAATATCATTGATTGCTGCCATCGGAGAAATTCGGGCTGCCCGCAAGGCCGGAGCCACTGAGGCGGCAATAGTCACTAAAATCCCCACTGCCGCCGCCACGACAAGTGTGCGTTGACTGATGACGAGCGACCCGGACGGGACTTCAAAACCAACACTCCCCAGCACGCCTAA
Organism: Acidimicrobiia bacterium; assembly: GCA_009694435.1. GTDB lineage: Bacteria > Actinomycetota > Acidimicrobiia > IMCC26256 > PALSA-555 > SHUY01. The sequence continues at coordinate 8,460 of SHUY01000053.1, forward strand.
GAGCAAAGCCGCCAGTCCAATACCGGCAAATAGTCCGGCCACCGAAGCGATAACTCCCACTAAGGTGGCCTCCGCTATAACCGCTACTACTACCTGTCGACCGCGCGCGCCCATTGCCCGCAGTAAACCGAACTCTCGAGTTCGCTGGGCTACCAAAATTGAAAAAGTATTGAAAATTATAAATGCGCCAACGAATAGCCCGATAGCAGCGAATCCAAGCAGTAATTGAGTCAGCAAGGAAAAGAAGCTAGTGACATCCGCACTTTGGCTAGCAGCAAACGCTTCGCCGAGAACCACCTCATAATCTCCTGCTAAAGAGTTTTGTATTTTGGTTCGCAGGGCAACTGGGCTTGCATCAGAATCGGCGACAACAAAGATCTGGTCAACTTCACCAGGAGAGTCGAATACTCGCTGGGCAGTAGCGACATCAAAAGCGGCGAAGGTTACTGCGAGCGGGTCTTTTGCCGTACCAAATCCAAATAGTCCAGTTATACAAAAACTCTCTTTGGGGCCCTGAAGCAAGATTTCGACTTCATCGCCGGGGCGAAAGTTGTAAGCCGCGGCGGTACCCACGTCCATAGCTACTTCACCGTCGCGCCGGGGCTCTCGACTCGAGCCCACCAAACAACCACCCCTGCGAACGGATCGGGGCAATATCTTGAGTGGTCCGTCGTTGCCTTTTTGCGACCAAGTCAGACCAAAAGTCGGCGCGCCACCAGTTTGCATACTGGCCCCTTTTTGGTCGACGAACTGAGCATAATCTTGCAAAAATCCGTAGGCCGATTGGACTCCCGCTACTTGGCGCACTTCAGTTACCACCGAGTCAGGCACTCGATTGCGATCACGATCGCCTTCAAATGCCCCTGGCCGCTGGACCACCAAGTCAATACCCGCCACTTTTTGCCGGAAGAACCCTTGGAAAGACTGGTCAAGCGTGTCGGTGAGCACGTAAGTTCCCGAGATAAAGGCCACGCCTAATAAAACTGCGAGCGCGGTCAGTGCTAGTCGAACCTTGCGGGCCAAAAGACCCCGCAGCGTTGCCCGCCACACGGTAGTTAGTTTCGCTTCGCTACGGGTGGGAGTCCGGCAGCGACAAGAGCCTCAACGATCATTTTCGCACCATCAACCGGCGCAATTTGAGCACTGTCAATTACAAGTTCGGGAGCCAGTGGGGCCTCATAGGGATCGTCGATACCGGTAAAGCCGGGCAACTCCCCCGCTCGAGCTTTGGCGTAAAGGCCTTTCGGATCACGATTTTCACAGACCTCAAGCGGGGCATCGATAAAAACTTCAATAAAAACTAAATTGGCCGCCTCATGAAGCGCGCGTGCGTGGTCTCGCCCAGAACGATAAGGGCTAATGACCGGAACCAAAGTCACCATTCCGGCATCAGCAAACAACCGCGCGGTTTCGGCTACTCGTCGAACATTTTCAGTGCGGTCGGTGGGTGAAAAACCAAGATCGCCGTTTAGGCCGTGGCGCAAATTGTCACCATCGAGTACATAATTCGGCGTTCGGCGGGCAGTAAGGATCTGAGCAACAAGAGCTGCGAGAGTTGACTTTCCCGACCCAGACAAGCCGGTACACCAGACTGTGGCCCCCCAGCCATCAAAAGTGGACCAGCGCTCAGAGCGATCCACACCGTCGTCGTGCCAAACCACGTCTTTACTCCTAGAATTCGCGCCCACTAAGGAGTCGCCGCAGTGCCCAGCACCATTGCGGCCCCGACCGTCTCGGAAGTCGCTTCATCAATAATGATCAAACTTCCGGTAGTCCGATTGCGTCGATATTCATCAACAAAAAGTGGAGCAGTAGTGCGCAGAGAGATACGCCCGATCTCGTTCATTTCTAATTTGCTCTGGCCTTCTTCTCGATGCAGCGTATTTACGTTAAGACGATAATTAAGCGTAGACACTTTAGCTCGCACTGATCGAGATGTGTGCTTGATGGAATAAATATTTCCTTCTTGAAGGGGTCGTTCATTAAACCAGCAAACCATAGCGTCAACATCTTGAGTTGTCGTGGGAAGATTATTGGGGCGACAAATCATGTCACCGCGACTGATATCAATCTCGTCTTCTAGACGAATACTTACCGACATTGGCGGGAAAGCTTCGCTTAGCGACTCCTCGTACATATCTATTCCCGCTATTCGGCTGGTAAATCCTGAGGGAAGAACCAACACTTCGTCTCCGGGGCGGAAAGTCCCGCTGGCAACTTCACCGGCGTAACCGCGATAGTCGTGATAGTCGTGGCTCATCGGCCTAATGACGTACTGGACTGGGAAGCGAGCGTCAATGAAGTTACGATCCGAACCGGTATAGACGTGTTCAAGATGATGAAGCAGAGTAGACCCCTCGTACCAAGGAGTGTTGGGTGAATGAGTGACGATATTGTCACCGTTTAAGGCAGATACAGGGATGAAAGTCAGATCATCAATATCAAGTTTTCCCGCGAATTCAGAGAACTCCGCGCATATTTCTTCAAAGCGTTCTTCATCAAAATCGACTAGATCCATCTTGTTCACACACAGCACTAAATGATTTACCCGCAATAATGAAGCGATGACTGAGTGTCGCCGAGATTGTTCAAGCACCCCTTTGCGGGCATCAATAAGAACAAGAGCTAGATCAGCAGTTGATGCCCCCGTAACCATATTGCGGGTGTATTGAGTATGGCCAGGAGTGTCAGCGATAATGAACTTGCGCCTCGGAGTGGCAAAGTAGCGGTAAGCGACATCAATAGTAATTCCCTGTTCTCTCTCCGAACGTAATCCGTCGGTGAGTAGCGCTAGGTTCGTGTAATCGAAACCTCGGTCTTGGCTAGTGCGCTCGACTGCTTCGAGTTGATCTTCAAAAATCTGCTTAGTCTCCAGCAGCAATCGACCGATGAGCGTGCTTTTCCCATCGTCGACCGAGCCCGCAGTAGCAAAACGAAGCATCTCCACTAGAAGTAGCCCTCTCGTTTGCGGTCTTCCATGCCCGCTTCAGAGATTCGATCGTCGGCTCTGGTGGCTCCTCGCTCAGTGATCCGAGCAGCCGCAACTTCTAAAATCACTTCTTCGACTGTCGTTGCTCCTGATTCGACCGCTCCAGTACACGACGCGTCGCCAACAGTTCGGAACCTGACCGTGCGAGTTTCCACCACTTCGTCGTCGGCGATCGTGACAAACGGATTAACGGCTATCAACATCCCGTCTCGTTCAAAAACTTCGCGCTGATGAGCGTAATAAATTGAAGGCAACTCGACTTTGTCGTCGGCCACGTACTGCCAAATATCAAGTTCAGTCCAGTTGCTCAGCGGGAAAATACGAATATGCTCCCCCTGTTTATGACGTCCATTGTAAAGATTCCATAACTCGGGCCGCTGATTTTTTGGATCCCACTGCCCAAATTCATCGCGGAACGAAAACACTCGCTCTTTGGCTCGGGCTTTCTCCTCGTCGCGGCGGCCACCACCGAATACTGCATCAAAGCGATTGCTGGTAATGGCGTCGAGCAGGGTTGTAGTCTGCAAGCGGTTACGGCTGGCTCGGGGGCCAGTTTCTTCTACCACTCGGCCTGCGTCTATCGACTCTTGCACCGAGGCCACCACCAGAGTTACTCCTAACTCAGATACTCGACGGTCGCGATAGTCCAGAACTTCGTCAAAGTTGTGTCCGGTGTCTACATGCATCAGTGAAAAAGGGATGCGGGCGGGCCAAAAGGCTTTTTCGGCCAATCGCAACATCACGGCCGAATCTTTCCCGCCCGAAAACAACAAAACCGGACGTTCGAACTCCGCCGCTACTTCACGGAAGATGTGAATTGATTCCGCCTCTAATTCAGCCAGATTAGATAACTGGGTTGCCATATGCCTCAAATCTTAGCGGCGGACAGGGCTATCCGAGGATCGCTCGCAGAGCGCGAGTTACTGGATTGCGGCCCCGATAGTTAGCATCATCCACCACGCCCAACTCCCCCAAAATGCGAGAGAGCCGTATTTGGATACAGCCCGCCCGAACCCCACCCCAAAGTTCATACCATTCAATATCAGAAACCGAACGACCTAAATACCCCTCATAAGTTTTTATCGTTGTTTCACGGTCAGAGAACCCCGGCAGTTGCTCGGAGTACTGCAAGGCCGTGCGTTCGAGAAAGAAGTACCAGCCGAGATCGAGTTCGGCCGGACCCAGCACTGCCATCTCCCAATCCAGAACCGCTTGAACACCTAGTTGCTGGTTGTAGACCATATTCCCCCAGCGAGCGTCACCCCAGACCAGTACTGGATCCGCCAATTTGGTAGGTCGGGTTTGTTGACACTTGACGAATGCATCTTCGATCGCGGGCACTGGACTGCCGTCGCAGGCCCAATCGAGGTAGTCGCGCCAAAATCCAAACTCTTGGTCAAGAGAGTTATCTCCGTACTTAGGGCGATCAAGAAAACTCATATCCCTTGCCGGCCAATCGACTCGGTGGATGCGGGCCATAGTTTCAAGACTCGAGTTGAGCAATTCGTTCTGTTGCGTTGGCTCTAGATCTTTCACCCACCCATCGAATTGATATCCCGGATTATCGGGAGGAATTTGGCCGAGAGCGAAATCCATTACGTAAAACTCTTCCCCGATTGGCTCAGGACTAGGTTCGTAATAGCGCACCGGCACAACCGGGACAGTGTTAT
>SHUY01000054.1 GCA_009694435.1 Acidimicrobiia bacterium
TTTTTTCGGAGAACGCAGATTTCGCTCGCCGCGTTACCGATATCGGCGTCGCTTGGATTGGTCCTCCTCCTGAAGCAATAGAGATCATGGGGGACAAGATCTCATCACGAAAAGCTGCGGTTGTAGCTGAAGTTGCTTCGGTTCCAGGAACGCTTGACCCCATTAAAGATGTTTCCGAAATCGTTTCTTTTGGCCAAGAGTTTGGCTGGCCGGTAGCGATTAAAGCCGCTTACGGTGGCGGGGGTAAAGGATTAAAGATTTGTGAAAGTGCGGACGAAGCCCAAGAGGCTTTTGAGTCGGCCGCGCGTGAAGCTCAGGCCTACTTTGGCCGATCAGAGGCATACCTTGAGCGTTATTTAATCAACCCTCGTCATATTGAAGTGCAAGTCTTCGCCGATAAGCACGGAAACGCAGTTTGGTTAGGTGATCGAGATTGTTCTACTCAGCGCCGGCACCAAAAACTCATCGAAGAAGCTCCGGCGGCGAATCTTCCCGACTCTGTTCGTACGGCAATGGGCGAGGCCGCCACCAAAATCGCCTTGAGTTGTGGATACGTAAACGCCGGTACGGTCGAGATGCTTTACGAAGACGGTGAGTTTTGGTTTTTAGAGATGAACACGCGACTTCAAGTTGAGCACTGTGTAACCGAAGAAACTACCGGCCTCGATCTTGTGGCCGAGCAACTACGAGTAGCGGCGGGTGAGCCGCTATCGTTCACCCAAGATCAGGTCGTCTGCAATGGCCACGCAATCGAGTGCCGAATAAACGCAGAAGACCCCAGCACGGGATTTCTACCTTCGCCCGGAACTATCACCGAAATGACAATTCCCGCTGGCCCCGGAGTGCGCTGGGACAGCGGATACGAAGAAGGCGACACAATTTCTGCTTACTACGACAACTTGATCGGGAAGTTAATAGTGTGGGCACCCGATCGGCCCGCAGCCATTAGTCGTATGCGGCGCGCGCTAGCCGAACTCAAAATTACGGGCGTGAAAACTACTGCTCCGGCTCAAGAATTACTTCTATCGCTTCCTGCTTTCGCTGAGGCTCGACATACGACTAAGTGGCTCGAAAAAGATTTAGCCGAAGATGCTTTCTCGGCTATCTCGTCGACTCCAGACTCAATATCCGATTCGTCGATCAATTTCGCCGAGCGGTTAATCCCTATTGAGATTGACAAAAAAAGATTCTCGGTGAAAGTTTGGATGCCCGTTGACGTATCGCCGACCGGGAAGGCTAATCCTCGACCTCGACCTGCTCGTTCTGCAGGATCAAGCTCTAGCAACGGCACTATCTCCTCACCCATGCAAGGAACAATCGTTAAGATTTTGGTTTCGGTGGGAGACAAGGTTGAGATTGGTCAAGCCCTATTAGTACTTGAGGCGATGAAGATGGAGAACCAAATCAACTCCGAGAGTGCTGGAGTAATAAAAGAGCTACGCGTGGAAGCAGGGGCAACCGTAGGCGCCGGAGATGTTCTCGTAGTAATCGAATAACTCGAACTATATGAACGAGCTTCGAACTGATCGTCTTACTGGTCGCAATGTGATTATCGTTCCCGGGCGTGCCACTAGGCCAGTAACGTCACCCGATAGAACTGTGGGCGCGACCAGTAGCGGTACTGCCGACATCGCAAAATGCCCATTTTGTGTCGGCAACGAGACAACAACTCCGCCCGAGGTTTTTCGTACCGGATCCGGAGCTCCCGACACCCCAGGATGGCGAGTGCGAATTGTCCCTAACTTGTATCCGATTGTCGATGAAACCCAGGTCTCCCCTATTGCTCAAGGTTGCCATGAAGTAGCCGTGTTATCCCCCAACCACGGGACTGACTTTGGCGGCCTCTCTGACCTAGAAGCCAGCGAAGTGCTGCTCAGTTTGCGGGCCCGGACTATTTTTCATCGCGACTCAGGCCGAGCCCACACCCAATTGTTTATAAACCAAGGTCGCACTGCGGGGGCATCGATTGCCCACCCTCACGCCCAGATCGTGACTCTTGACGCAGTACCGCCGATGGTGGAAGAGGAGTTGCAACGTTTTGCTAACTCCCCTGACAATATTCTCCGCCAAGATTTCGAAGAGTCCTCTGGTGCTGGTGCTGAAGTTTTGACGGTAGGGCGAGTACAGGCGTGGTGTCCGTTAGGCAGTACCTCGTCTTACGTTGTGCGTATAGCCGAGATTGATTCCAAGGTAACCCCCACAGTTGGAATTGAATATGCGAGCGATGAGTTGCTAAACGAAATGGCGATCACGCTACGCGATGTTCTATTCATGCTGACTAAAACTCTTAACGAGCCTGATTACAATGTGGTATTTCACAACGCACCCACAAGCGACAAACTGAGAGATAATTATCATTGGTGGATAGAAGTTATTCCTCGTATCTCGGTACTAGGAGGGTTTGAACTCGGTTCCGGTATTTACGTAAATACTGTTGAGCCAGTTGTTGCGGCAAAAACTTTGGCGGACGCTATTTAACTACGTGCCGGTAAATTTTGCCTTTCCTGGCCCATCGGTAAGGAAAGATTTAATTCCGACCGCGGCATCTTTAGTAGAAAATGCTTCCGTGAATGCTTCCGCCTCGCGGTCAAGGCCAGCTGATAATGATCCATCGAGACCCGAATCGATAGCCCTCTTGGCTAGTCCAATAGCCACCGATGCTCCCGCAGCTAAAGAGCTGGACCACGCCAAAGCCGTTTCTTCGACTTCTCCATCAGCCACCACGCGATCAACTAGACCAAAATCGAGAGCCTCTTGAGCCTTTACGGTGCGCCCGGACCACACCATTTCTTTGGCCCGAGCCGGACCTACGAGCCGAGGCAAGCGCTGCGTGCCCCCCGCTCCGGGGATTATTCCTAACAAAACTTCTGGTTGCCCAAGACGAGCCGTGTCGCCCGCCACTCTCAAGTCGCAAGCCAAAGCAAGTTCGAGTCCACCGCCGAGAGCAAAGCCCCTTATTGCCGCTATAACCGGCCGATGAATTGAAGCTACGGCATCGAAAGCCCGGCGAAAGGTAGCGGACACCGAGGCGGCAGCGTGGGCGTCAGAAAACTCCGCGATATCTGCTCCCGCGGCAAACGCGCGATCGGAACCGGCCACCACAACTGCCCCTAGATCGTCAACTTTTAGCAATCCTTCGGCAATAACCGCGAGTTCAACCAGTAACGACTGCGATAGTGCGTTAAGAGGCGGACGAACAATGCGAATGCGAGCCAATCGAGGTTGCGGCCAATCGAGAACTACTTGTTCATTACTCATTAAATCAATCCTTTATTTCGACAATCAAGACCGGCCGAGAAGGCTGTTAGCCGCGGTATACGGATCTAACTTACGAGCTACGAGCTTGATAACAGCTTTATCAAATTTTGAACCACTGCATAGCTCTTTTGCTCCATCAGCAAGAGATGCGGCGACGATAGCCTGCAACTCTTCTGCCAAGCGTAGAGTTCGTTTTTTTTCGCCTAAACCAGTGCTATCTAAAAACTCTCGGTGATTATCGATCGCTTCGTGTAATTTAGGGACACCCGTTCCCTTGGTCGCCACTGTTTCGATAATGGGTGGAATCCAATCACGATCCGAAGAGAGCTCGAGCATCACCGCGAGATTGCGAACTGCTTCATCAGATCCGGGCCGGTCAGATTTATTGACCACAAAAATATCGGCCACTTCAAGAAGTCCCGCCTTATTGGCCTGCACCTGATCGCCCCAGCCGGGGTTGACTACTACGACTGTCGTATCGGTTGCCCGGGCAACATCAACTTCCACCTGTCCAACCCCTACCGTTTCGATAATTATCCAAGGGAAACCTGCAGCATCAAGAATGCGCCCAGCTTGGGGAGTCGCAAGAGCCAGACCACCAAGATGACCGCGCGTAGCCATTGACCTAATAAAGACTCCGTCATCAGTGGCGTGATCTTGCATGCGCACTCGGTCGCCCAGTATTGCTCCTCCGGTAAATGGACTTGAAGGATCGATCGCCAAAACTCCCACTTCGACGTTGACTGATCGATAACCAGCAATGAGTTGATCGGTAAGAGTCGATTTTCCTGCGCCAGGAGCACCGGTTATCCCAACTAAGTAGGCATTTCCCGTATGAGGAAATATTTTGGCTGCGGCCGCGGTGCCAGAAGGTTGCCCAGTCTCAACTAACGATATGAGTCGGGCTAATGCTCCTCGGTCGCCGGATACAACCGCTTCCGCTATCTCAGTCACAATTGTAAGGGGCTAATCTAATTTTGCCGCGGCGTTCTAAATTAGGCCAACGCTTCGTGGTCAACGTTGTCAGCCTCAACGGCAACAATCTCAGGAACGCGATCTTTAATTATGCGCTCAACCCCCGCTTTAAGCGTCATGGCTGAAACCGCACACGAGCCGCATGCCCCCAAAAGATTTACGTGCACCACCATGTTTTCGTCGATTGTCTTAAATTCAATATCTCCACCATCGGCCTGCAGGGCCGGACGAATGGCGTCAATGGCCGATAAAACTCCCGCTTCCATGTCTTCGGTCATCAGGCAACTCCTTTGATTGTGTTTGTGAGATAACCCCTCAAGTATCGCATTTCTTCCCCATCAGAATCGTTCTACCCCAATCGCTCAACGTCAGCACCAAGATTGCGCAATTGGCCAGCCAAGTCGGCGTAGCCTCGCTCGGCGTGGTGGGGATCAAGAACGGTGGTTTCGCCCGTCGCGGTCAAACCCGCCAACACCAAAGCGGCCCCAGCCCTTACGTCGAGCGCCCGCACAGGAGCCCCCGAAAGTTGAGGCACACCGCGAACCACTGCGTGGCGACCTTCAGCGCGAACATCAGCACCCATCCGCTGAAGTTCATCAACGAAGGCGAACCGGTGCTCAAAAATATTCTCCGTCACGATCGCGGTTCCATTTGCGGTGGCGAGCACCGCCACGATCAGAGGCATAAAGTCAGTGGCGAATCCGGGGAACGGAAGAGTTTGCACATCGCAGGCCGTCAATCGATCACTGCGACGAGTTCGTATACCCTCTTCGGTTTCAGTTACCTCTACACCTAGTTCACTTAACTTACGTCCAACCATTTCTAAATCGCTAAGGGAAATACCGCCAATAGTAACGTCGCCACCCGCAGCCGCCACCGCCATCATGAGGGTTCCGGCTTCTATGCGATCACCAATAATCGTGTGCTCAGTAGGGGCAAGAGTTTCGACTCCCTCAATAACTAGCGTCGACGACCCTGCGCCACTGATCTTGGCCCCGAGGAGATTTAAAAATTTGATTAAGTCGCAAATCTCGGGCTCACGCGCAGCATTTTCAATAACACTTTCTCCCTTAGCCAACACCGCGGTCGTCATAATCGTTTCAGTGGCTCCAACACTCGGATATTCCAATACCACTCGAGCGCCCCGAAGTTCGCGGCAACTCGCCTCAATCAAACCGTGCTCTACTCGCAGATCTACGCCTAAAGCTTCTAGTCCGTAAAAGTGGAGATTCAATTTGCGACTACCAATGTCATCACCACCAGGGAGGGCTACTTGCGCTTGTCCGGTACGAGCCAAAAGTGGTCCGAGAACATTTATAGATGCTCGCATCCGACTAACTAACTCATAAGGTGCCTTAGGCGTGAGTTGGTCAGGAACGCGCAAGCAAAGTGACGATTCCCCGTTCGAAGTGATTTCGACACCAATGGCTTCAAGTAATTCGATCATGACCGCCAAATCGTCAACGGGGGTCAAATTGTTGAGAATGGTTTCACCCGGTGCTAGCAAAGCCGCGGCCATTTGTTTAAGGCCAGCATTTTTAGTCATACCCGATACTTGAACCGTGCCCGACAGAGGTGGACCGGCCCGCACCACGTAGCGGTCAGGAGTCATAGTTACGAGGTTACGAGGTTACGAGGCAGCCGGCTATTCCCTAAGCCAACAAAACTAAGGAGGGGCAGTTTTAGCGGCCGCGGTACTCTGGGTCGCGTTTCTCGATGAAGGCAGTGATCGCCTCTTTCATATCTTCTGAACGCAAGCAAATGCTCTGAGCTTCCGCCTCAACTAACAAGCCGTCCCTTACCGACAGGCCCGAGCCGGCAGCACTTAGCGCTCGCTTAGCCCCACGTACCGCAAGTGGCGGCTGGGCTGCTATTACTTGAGCAAGATCTTGAGCCGCTTCTTCCAGTTCTTCGTCCGAAACTAACTGCTCGGCGAGACCAATACGATGTGCTTCTTCGGCGTCTATCTGGGCCGAAGTAAGAATCAATTCGGTAGCTTTACCCAACCCAACTAGACGCGGCAGTCGTTGAGTGCCACCGAGGTCAGGAATAATCCCGTATTTAAATTCCAATAACCCAACGCGAGTACCGCGGGCCATAACCCGCATATCACAAGCCAAAGCGAGTTGGAGTCCCGCCCCTAAAGCGAACCCCCTAACCGCAGCAATAGTCGCGAACGGTGCTTCGGATAGCCAAGAGTAGGAATCTTGTGTAGTAAGTATCCCCGCCACCACGGGGTCGCGATGACGCTCATCGTCAGTTGCGCTAATAGCGTCTTGCGCGCCACCAGAACCAGAAAAAACGCTAGTGTCAATTCCACTTGAGAAGGCTCTACCTTCACCAATTACCACTAACGCCCGCAATTCGCCCGGATTAGCTAAAAGCTCTTCGCCCAACTCTCGTAGCTCACGCCACATTTCGATGGTGAAGGAATTAAGCCGCTCGGGGCGGCATAGGGTCAAGCGGCCAACAGGACCGGGTTCGTAGCGAAGGGTCTGGTAATCAAAAGCCACTAATGGGCAGACTAGCCCGCGGCCGCCAGATCTATCTGAGTTCGAGCCTGTATCCGTACCACTTCGACCGATTGAGCAAAGCCCGAAACATCAAGCGCTCCGACCGAAATCACCTCAGCCGATTTAGGAACATCAGAAGTCAGCTCATCGGTGGCGAGTAACTCGCCGGGGGCCGCTTTAGCGCACAGGCGAGAGGCTAGATTGACCGCGCTGCCTACATAGTCATCGCCTTCCAGCAGCAAAACTGGACCTACTGCCATTCCGCCGCGTAAAGGAAGTACTAGGCCGGAAGCTTCGACTCGCTCCATAATGGCCAAGTTGGCCTCTACTAGTCGACGACGGGTTGGGCTAACCAGCATTACGCCATCGCCCAGCCACTTATCAACCCGAACTGCATAAATAGAGGCGATTTCTCGCACCGAATTACGAAATTGAGTAAGAGCAATAACGGCCTCACCGTCACCGTGTAGATCGGTGAATCGCGTGAACCCGCAAAGATCAAGAAAGGCAAAAGAACGTTCAACTCGCATGTCTCTATTATCGCACACTAAGAGCGCAAATCTCTGATTTTTATTACCAAAACACTTTTTTTAACGCTTTGTTAACGCCTACAGCGTTTAGCCGTAAAAGTTAACCGCAAAAGTTTACGAAATAGGCAAGTTGGCCACCCAATTACCGGCGACAAGAGCCACTTCGGCTACTACTTCTTCAGGACTAATTCCACTTCGCTTCAGTGGTTTATACGAATGATCGGCGGTATCTAACCAATGAATGGATTTAGGCCCAGAAAATTTTTTGCTGGCTGTTTCTAGAGCTAAACGAGGAGCCAAAGCGTCCCGAGTTCCACTAATACACAAAACCGGTACCGATATCGTGCTGAAGTGAGCATCGCGCAGTTTTTCTGGTTTGCCGGCTGGGTGGAGAGGGTAAGACAAAAGTAAAAGTCCGAGGGCCAACAACGGATCGACAGTAGAGCCCACCAGCATGGACGCATACCTTCCCCCCATAGAGCGCCCGCCCAAGACCAAGCGCTCAGGACCTAAGCCGGTTTTCTGGCTCAGTTCTAGAGCCGCGGCTCGGGTAGTGGCCTCAAGCACAGCCGGTTGGTCGGGTACACGCCGGCCGGCAACTCGGTAGGGATAGTCGAATCTAAGAGAAGGAATCCCTAACTGGGCCAGATAATCCGCCACCGCGACAAGAACCGGCGCGTCGCGGCCAGTTCCTGCGCTGGGCGCAAGCAAAACTGCTCGATCAGAACCCTTAAGGGGGCCATTGAATTCGCCCACCACCAACTCGCTCAAATCCATTACCAACGAAGCGTAGTGAGGTATTTAGCCCGCTCAGACGGCCTTTGCCTTTGGCCGGTAGGATAGTGCGTTCATGACCGACCCTCACTCTTTACGTATCGCTTACCTTGTATATCGCGGCAATCCCCACTGCGGCGGCCAGGGGGTCTATTCACGAGAGCTCGCGCGTGAACTCACCGATCTGGGTCACCAGATCACGGTATTTTCTGGCCCGCCCTACCCTGATTTAAGCGATCCCGATCAACTAGAGAAGGTGCCCGGGCTCGACCTGTACCGATCTAGCAATCCTTTTCGTATCCCGTGGCCCCATGAATTCCGTAGCGCTATCGATATCCGAGAATTCACCACGATGTGCACCGGAACCTTCTCTGAGCCATTGGCTTTCAGTCTGAGAATCCGTAATATTTTGCGGGGCCGGCGAGACGAGTTTGATTTGGTCCACGACAACCAATGTTTAGGGCGGGGTCTAATCCCCATGATGGATGAAGATGACTGGCCGGTACTCGCCACTCTTCACCACCCCATAACGGTCGATCGCGACCTTGACCTAGAACACGCCACCAGTGCTTACCGGCGCTTTACCCTCAAACGCTGGTACGCATTTTTAGGAATGCAGATGGACGTCGTTCGACAAATCCCTCGCGTCCTTACTGTTTCTGAATCGTCCCGTAACGACATAATCGACCAAATGGGAGTTTCCTCAGACCGCCTGCACGTTGTCGCCGTTGGGGTAGATCCCAGCGTTTTTTCTAACCGTCCCGCCATAAAGCGAGTTCCGGGGCGAATAATGACTACTGCGAGCGCCGATGTCCCCATGAAGGGACTAGCGCCCTTGCTCGAAGCTTTAGCCAAAGTTCGCACCGAAGTCACCAACGCCCACTTAGTGGTGATCGGTCGACCTAAAGAGAAGAGCAAAATCCCTGCCCTGATCGAACGGCTGGATTTATCCGGAGCAGTTGAATTTGTCAGCGGTGTTACCACTGAACGTATTGTCGAACTGTACGCCGAGGCAGAAATCGCTTGCGTTCCGTCTCTCTACGAAGGTTTTTCGCTGCCTGCAGTTGAGGCCATGGCGTGTGGAGTTCCGGTCGTAGGAACCACCGGTGGAGCAGTTCCCGAAGTAATCGGCCGCGACGGCGAGACGGGATTACTCGTTGCCCCTGGCGACCCCGATTCGTTAGCCGTCGCTATAGTGCGCGCTCTGGGTGACCCTGAGTTGCGAGCCAAGATCGGAGCGGCGGGACAAAAACGCGCCCGCGACAAATTCACTTGGCGTCGTACCGCCGAAAAAACGGCCGAACATTACCAAATTTTGATTGAAGAACATTCGGTCGCGAAATCAAGAGGAGCCAGATAGTGCTGACCGTAGATTTCGATCGCCTTGGAGTGACTGGCGGCACGCGCCTGCTCGATTTAGGTTGTGGAGGCGGACGCCACGCGTTTGAGGCTTGGCGACGGGGCTCGATAGTCATTCCGTTTGATCGATCCGAAGGTGATCTTAAGGACGTTCGCGGAATTCTGGGCGCCATGATCGCGGCCGACGAACTGCCTAATGGGCAAAGCGGGGGTGTGGTCAACGGCGATGCTCTCGCTCTTCCTTTTGCTGACGCCACTTTCGACCAGATCATCGCTTCAGAAATTCTTGAGCACGTCCCTAATGATCGAGGAGCAATAAAAGAACTAGTTCGAGTACTTAAACCCGGCGGGCGAATGGCGGTCACCGTGCCTACTCGCTGGCCCGAACGGATTAATTGGGCCCTTGACTATCACTACCACGACGTACCGGGTGGTCATATACGTATTTATCGCCAACCCGAGTTAGAAAATCGTCTTGAAGAAGCAGGATGCGCGCTAAGAGGATCGCACCACGCCCACGCCCTCCACTCACCTTATTGGTGGCTACGTAGCGCAGTAGGTATTAATAAAGCTGATGACCACTGGGCGGTAAAGCGTTACCACGATTTTTTAGCCTGGCAAATAACCAAACAGCCCGCTTGGTTGGCGAGAATCGAAAAATCACTCAGCCCACTAATGGGTAAAAGCCTTGTTATCTACGTAGAACGAGTTAGCTAATGGTGCGAGAAAACTTACCGCCTAGTGTTCCCGGAGTAATAACCGCCGACGAAGTTCTCGCCACGGTTGACGCTATTGCCAGAATTCAGTTACCCGACGGAAACATTCCTTGGAGCCCTCAAGACCATACCGATCCGTGGAACCTTGTTGAAGCGGCAATGGCGCTTGACGTTGGTGGTCGAGTTGACCAATCAACTCGGGCCTACGAATGGTTACGGTCAATGCAGCACGAGAGTGGATCGTGGAATGCCTACTACGTAGGTAACGAAGTTAAAGATCCGACTTTAGATACCAATGTCACTAGTTATATCGCCAATGGAGTTTGGCACCACTACTTGACTACGGGCGACACCAACTTTCTCGAAGATTTTTGGCCCACAGTAGAAAGAGCTATCGATTTTGCTCTTACCTACCAAGTTCCCAGTGGTGAGATTTCGTGGCGAGGAGACCAAACCAATCCGGGAGCATTGCTTACCGGATCTTCATCGATATACGCCAGTATTCGCTGTGCGATTGCGATTGCCGAACGCACCGGTCATGAGCGCCCCGACTGGGAACTTTCGCTCGGCCGCTTGGCGATTGCTATCGCCCATCGTCCGAATCAATTCCTTGACAAAGCCCGGTGGGCTATGGACTGGTACTACCCGATTTTAGGGGGAGTCCTACGCGGCGAAGCCGCCCACGCTCGCGTCGCGGCGTCGTGGGACACCTTTGTGGTCAAAGGACGCGGAGCTCGCTGCGTATCCGATCAACCGTGGGTGACGGCGGCGGAAACCTGTGAGTTGGTGATGGCGCTTGACGCCATCGGCGCCGACGATCTCGCCCACTCACTTTTTAGCTGGGTACAATTTTTACGCCACGAAGACGGCGGCTACTGGACTGGGGCCAACTTCGCCGAAGAACGCTTCGATCAACCCGGGGAACTTTACCCAGTAGAGCAACCCACTTGGAACTCGGCCGCGGTGGTGCTAGCGGCTAATGCGCTTGGGGGCACTAACTCTACGGCGGGATTATTTCGCGGCGAAGGACTGCCCAGCGGCTTAAGTTCAGTTGAGTTAATTGAGGCCGGAACGATTATTGAAGACGAACGCCGAGAGCAGAACGCACCCAACCGCTAACTCTTAATTAGCGGCTTTACGCAATACCCGCAGCGATCCAGTTTCAGAGACTGGTCGCCAGCCGTCTTCGACTGCTTGTTTGTAGACCATAAATGGAGCCTGACCTCCGTCTTCAGGGTTCTCAAATACATCGTGAAACAACAACAACCCTTCGGCCATAACTTTAGGGGACCAAGATTCATAATCACTTTGGGCAACTTCATAAGCGTGACCACCATCAATGAAAAGAAGGGCCAGCGGGGTTTGCCAATGGGCGGCCACTGTGGTCGAAGATCCGATGACTGCTACTACGCAATCTTCTAATCCGGCCGACGCGATGGTTCGACGGAACCACGGCAAAGTATCGAGATGTCCTGTTTCAGGGTCAACCAGTCGTTGGTCGTGGTGTTCCCACCCAACCTGATTCTCAAGCGAACCGTGGTGATGGTCAACCGTGTAAAGCACTGAATTTCCCCTCCGAGCTGCTGCCCCGAGATAAATCGCCGACTTTCCGCAGTAGGTGCCTACTTCTAAAAGCGGTCCCCGGCCGGCCGAAGCGCTCCCGGCCTCATAGAGCGCCAGCCCTTCGGCTTCGGGCATGAAGCCAATGGCGTTGCGAGCATGGGTAAGGAGTTCGGAGTCCACTGGTTGACAATACCCAACGACCGCTAAAGTCGGGGTGATGAGTGACACTCAACAAGCCCCAGACCGCAACCTGGCCATGGATTTGGCCCGGGTGACTGAAGCCGCGGCCTTGGCCGCAGCTCGCTTTATCGGCCGGGGCGATAAAAATGCTGCCGATGGCGCCGCGGTAGACGCTATGCGTCTAGTTCTCAATACCGTCGCTATGGACGGGGTCGTCGTTATTGGTGAGGGAGAAAAAGACGAAGCCCCCATGCTTTTTAACGGCGAGCGCATCGGAACGGGTGGGCCCGCTTGCGACATTGCCGTCGATCCGATCGATGGCACCACCTTGACCTCTCTGGGGCGCAACAACGCCATTGCCGTCATCGCCTTATCAGAGCGAGGAACGATGTTCAACCCGGGGCCATGCGTCTATATGGAAAAAATAGCGGTAGGCCCAGAGGCGCGTGACGTAATCGACCTAAACGCACCGGTGAAGGCCAACCTTGAAGCAGTGGCCAAAGCTAAAGGTGGGCGCATTCAAGATGTAACCGCGATAGTCCTCGACCGAGACCGCCACCAGCGAATAATTAAAGAGTGTCGCGAAGCTGGAGCCATGATTCGCTTAATCACCGACGGAGACGTAATGGGCGCACTCGAAACTGCTTGGCCAGACTCGGGCGCAGACATTCTTTTTGGTGTGGGCGGCACCCCTGAAGGAGTAATTGCCGCGTGCGCACTCAAGTCACTTGGCGGTGAAATCCAAGGCCGTTTAGTGGCTCGAGACGAAAACGAAAAACGGCAAGCTCTTGACGCCGGCTACGACCTAAAGCAAGTCCTAACCAGTGACGACCTAGTGGCGGGCGAAGATGTATTTTTCGCAGCCACTGGAGTCACTGAAGGCGACATTTTGCGAGGAGTTCGCTACCAAGGCGATAAAGCCAGCACCGAGACTCTGGTCATGCGGTCTAAAACTGGAACTATCCGGCGGATCATCGCCACTCATCGGCTAGAAAAGTTAAAACGCCAATCTAGAGTCGATTACTAGCCCTCAAGCCAACGGGGCAGTTTGCGCCCCATGGCTTGAAGTTGGCTTCGCAACTGAGCGTTCGGCGCTTGGTAACGATCAGCAAGAACCGCTCGAATGTCTTCGGGCATCTTCTCTTTTTTTGTCGATCCATTAATTCGGTAGTACATAGACCGCAATTTTTCTTTTAGTCCGTAGTGGCGCCGAAGAAATTTTTCTAAACGGGTATTTAC
>SHUY01000055.1 GCA_009694435.1 Acidimicrobiia bacterium
AGGTGGCGTTGGCATTTACATCGTCAGCCAAGGCAGCCAAGGCGGTCCGAATTGCCGCGTCAGATAAATCGGCCAAAGTTTCTATTGAACTAAAAGTTATTTCTCCTTCGGTGAGGGTTCCAGTTTTATCGAAACAAACTGTGTCGACTCGAGCCAAGACTTCAACCGCAGGCAGTTCTTGCACTAAAACTTTTTTGCGAGCCAGAGTGACTGTGGCAATGCCGAACGCCAGACTCGTCAACAAGACCAACCCTTCGGGCACCATCCCGATGACGCCCGCCACTACTCCTACGAGGGCTTCGTCTAGGGAATTGCTAGCCAATTGGCGCCACAGCAAAAGCGCCGAGATTGGGATTAGTAAAAACTGAATCCAGCGCAACAAGCGATTTATCGAAGAAACGATTTCTGACTGCACCAGTTTGAAGCGGCGGGCTTCGACGGCCAACCGTGAGGCGTAAGAGTTTGCCCCAACACCTGTGGCTTGCGCTATGCCTGCGCCCGCATTAACAAAACTTCCCGACATCACGGTGTCGCCCGGCGATTTAGCGACTGGATCTGACTCACCGGTAAGGAGTGACTCGTCTACTTCGAGCCCCGCGACGCGGCGCACTACTGCGTCGGCGGCGATTTGGTCGCCGGTGCGGAGTTCGAGCAGATCGTCAAGAACAACATCTTCGACGGCGACCTCTTGGGTTTCGTTGTCGCGTTTAACTCGGGCTAAAGGGGCGTTGAGAACTGCGAGCCGGTCAAGCGTGCGCTTGGCTCGCACTTCTTGGGTTATTCCAATGAGAGAGTTAAAAATAAGGATTAGTCCAAAAGTAGCGTCTTGTATCTGACCAACCACAAGAATGACGACCAGCATCGTGACCAAAATGGCGTTGAAGCGAGTAAAGATATTGGACCGAAAAATTTCGCTGAGCGAACGGCTACTGCGCTGTCTGGAGTCGTTCCCTAATCCACGCGCTAAGCGATCGCGTGCTTGCTCAGAAGTTAGGCCAGTGTCTGGGGTATTGGTCGCGACATCGGTCACGAAACTAGGAAGCGGAAAGAACGAGTTCTATCTCACCCGTATCTTCGTCGGTTGACAAAAGATAACCGCAACGCTCCGCGAGCAGAGCTTGGCCTTCGTCGGGACCGCTGGCGATTAATTCATCGTCGGCACAAATGAGTATCTGACCGCGAGGCCGATAAAGATAACGACCCGAACGACGAATCGCGAGAAGATAAAAACCTGTTTCCATTTCGAGTTGCTCGGCCGCGATAGTGGTTCCGGCTAATTCGGACTCGGGGGCGACGGGAATACGCGCGATTACTTCATCAGATTCTCCAAGGGCGAGGGACAAAATCGGGTGCATCTCTTCTTGGTTTTCCACCAGCCACACCATTTGCTGGGCGGCGTCACCAAGTTCTTCGGCCGCGAAACCAAGGTGTAGTAAACCTCGCAACGGCGACGGATCGGGCTGATCGGCCGCCGAACGCAACACCCATACTTCGAGGCGTTCTCGCATTTCGTCGAGCCGGTCTTCGAGATGACTAACTTCAGCCGCCAAACTTTGGTCGTTGAACAACAGAGCCGAATAAGCCAGTCCGATTGCCACTTCGGAAACATTTTTCATTTCCACCAGAACATCGACCGCTCGGTCTAGGTCGGTAAGCGCGGGAGACTCGACTTGGCCAACGGGCTGCCATACCGGGGCTGCGGCAAGTTGACGCAACTCGGGAATCCCTGCGGGTGGTCCGCGCAAAATGAGTACGTCGTCGGGCAGCAAGATCTCGTCACCGTCGGGGTCGATTATCCAGTCCTTGGCGCGACGGATAGCCACGATGCGCATACCGACTTTGGTGGGAAGTTCGACTTCGGATAGAGGACGCTGAGAAATAGCCGACTCCTCTCGGACTCGGACTCGATGCGACACCTCTTCGGCCGCGGCCAAGTCGGCCACTAGAACCGAAGGGATGCCGAGACGATGGGTAACAATTCCCGAAATACCTACCGCGGCACTCGCCATGCGCTCAATGGCCGAAATTACGTGGAGCACACTCGACATTTGTTCGGCATCGCGCGGTGAGCGGGCGGCCAGCACACAGACTTCTCGCATCTCGTGGACAAGCCCACTGAGTCGTTCTTCTAGTTCAGCCACCTCAGAGGCCATGTGCTCATCAGAAAAAAACAGAGCCGCGTAGGCGAGGTCAACCATCAACTCCGAGATGTCTTTCGACTCCGAGAGCATGGCTTTGAGGTTGCGGGGCGATCGTTCTTCCATCACGTTCTCCTTAAAGAATAGATCACGACAGGCCCAAGATGGCCAGTGACACCATTAGAGCTATTGCCCCCAAGAAATCTGAGGCCGAAGAAACGATAGGAACGCCATTGTTATCAGGGTCCCAGCCCAGTCGATAGGTAACTATGGCGCCGATGTACCCCGCAAGGGCGGCCAACGTAGTGGCGAGCACTCCGGCCATCAACAACAGTTCGATTAGTTCGATTACCCCGGGGCTGGCCAAGGAAAACACTGCGGCGAGAAGACCGGCGGCCAAACCAAGAACCAAGAAAATTGGTATGCCGATGAGGTAGAGCAGTCCCACGTCATCGGCCACGGGGCCTAGAACGAATCGATCGGGGTCAACTAGACCCAAATGGAGTTTTGTCGCTACTCGAGCCGACAACATTCCGGCTAGTGAGCCGGAAAGAGAGAGTAATGGCGGGATCACAATAAAAAGTGCGGGGTACTCAATAAGGGGAGTAAAGCGCGATTGGATAGTCACTCCAGCCAAAGTGCTTACCACTCCCGCGGCCAGCAAGATTGGCACCGACTCACGCGTTATTCGCCGCAAAATTGGCCACGCGCTGCGGATACCCGCGACTAAAAACCCAACGCCAATGATTATCGAAATTGCGGCCAAGAAAGTTGGCAGCCAACTTGGTACATCACGAACGAGCAGCGTGGCCAAAAACAAACTGGGGAGAGTTATCACATCGCCCGCGGCGGTAACTACGGGAACCGAAACATTGTCTACGTCCCAGTCCCGATGCACGCTCAGCGAAGCGACGCCCATAGTGATGGCCAAGACGACAAAAGTCGGGATGAGCCCACCAAAGAGTGAAATGACAATGAAGTCGTCAACGCCAATAGCATTCGGTACCCCAAAGGCGGACGCAACGATTTTGGCCACGAGCGCTAACAGCAACGAGAGGCCGATCGAAAGGCCGATGGACGCACGCAGGTTTTGGTTGACTTCCGAAGTGCGTCGACGGGTGCGATACGAACCGCCGGTGGCGACCAGCGTGCCGAGACGGCTGCCTAGGGCGCCAAAGACATTGCCCCGTAGGCCCACTGCGGCGGGGACTAAAACGAGTAACCCCGGTAGCGCCTCGAGGGTACCGGTTATTGAACCGAGGGTAAGACCAGCGACTAAACCAGTGAAAATCGCGAGTAAGTGCGCGACGAAACCTGACCGGACACCGGTCGGATCCGCGCTGACCAGCGCGCGAACCCGCCGCAGGAAGCGGGGGCGGCGCAGCATTGCTCGGGACTTGGAGGCTCGCTCATGATGGCTACTCGATTGGTTGGGTAAAGACCCGAACCGTTCGGCTTGCGGCTCGGTGATGTTGGTTACAGCGTAACCGATAGATCGATAGAGCGACGAGAGAGATTTATTCTGAAGGTTCAGGGCGAGGGGCGGGCTCAACTCCGAGTTCCCGCAACGCCTCATCGGACCAACCCGCATCGCTTCCGTAGAATCCGAAAAGATTTTCTATTGCTTCTATCACTAAGGGCTCGAGTGCGGTCCAACTTGGGGCCGGAGCCTCAACGGTTACATCGCTCGAAAAGACCGATACGCCCGTGGCGCCTAGATCGAAGAGCCGGCGCGCTAAGACATCGGGGGGGCGAGGGCCCGTCGTATCGGCAACCGATTGATAGGAAGCTCCGTCCATGCCGGTGATAGAGCGATTGCAAGCAAACAGCCGAACGCTCGGCGAAGCGCCGACTCGAACCGCGACTGAGATTGGTTGACCCATAATGATGAGCCTAGAACTTTCGGCCTGCTAGAAGCGTCATTGGACCAAGCATTGTGCTCACAACAGCCGACCGGGAGCGGGAGCGAGGTTGCGCCAGGGCAACGCGTCCATAAACACCCACGATCGACGGTGAATAGCGCTGGGACCGTAACCGGCCAACGCGACTTTGTGAATCGGGGCGGGGTAACCAACATTGGACTCAAACCCGTAGGGGGGAAAATTCTCGGACTCGTTAGTCATTATTTCGTCACGCACCACTTTGGCCACACACGAAGCGGCGGCGACCGCCAAAATCGAAGTGTCGCCTTTGACGACCGTGATCACTCGATCACCTAGCCCGAGATAATTATGTGAGCCGTCCAAGATGATGCGGTCGGCGACGAAACCTTGCGATTCAATTTGAGCGAGGGCGCGCATGGCTGCTTGGCGGAGTGCTTCGGTCATCCCCCACTCATCACATTCTTGGGGCGAAGCATGCCCCACTCCCACTGCTTGCGCCCAGGTTTGCACTTCGGCCGCAACTTGGGGGCGCTTAGCGCGAGCAATCGCTTTGGAGTCACGCACTCCGCTTAAATGTTCCCGAGCGGGGACTACCGCGGCGACGGTTACCGGGCCGGCCCACGAGCCCCGTCCTACCTCGTCGATGCCGACGACAACTTGGTCCCCCGCGGCCCAGCACTGGCGCTCGAGTCGTAGCGTTGGGTCCATAAAACGACGGTAGCGGGTGGCTCGCAGTTACACGAACCACCCGCAGTTGTTATCGACGCTCCTAATTAGCGACCGAGCATACCGTTGGCTCCGTATTTACCCAGGCTAAGCCTCCTAGGCTGCGAGCGTGACCGATGAGACCCCGGAGCCAATAGCTGTCGCCATCGTTGCCCACACTCACTGGGACCGCGAGTGGTACCTCGCGTTTGAAACCTTCCGGGTGCGATTGGTGGGACTCATTGACGGACTGCTCGACCTCTTAGAACGCGACCAGTTTTACGAGCGATTTTTGCTCGACGGGCAAACTGCGGTCATCGACGACTACCTCGCCGTTCGTCCCGAAGCCGAGAGCCGGATAAAAGCCCTCGCTCGGGCCGGGCGTTTACAGGTGGGTCCGTGGATGATTTTGATGGACGAGTTCATGGTGTCGGGTGAAACTATTGTGCGCAATTTGCAGTGGGGAATGAAGCGAGCGCGCGAACTTGGTGGGCTCATGGAAGTGGGCTACTTGCCCGACATGTTTGGCCATGTCGCGCAGATGCCCCAAATACTTTCACTGGCGGGGCTAAACGACGCGGTGGTATGGCGCGGTGTGCCTAACGAGATCGTTAAAAGTGCGTTCTGGTGGGAAGCACCCAACGGGTCGCGAGTAAGAGCCGAGTACTTGATCGGCTCTTACTCAAACGGACGCGACTTGCCGGATACCGGGTCGGGACTAGTGGCTCGCGCGCATAGTTACGAACAAGAACTGGGCTCGGCTCGACTTGATAACGGCTCGATGTTGTTGATGAACGGCACCGACCACCAGATACCCCAGCCCGGGCTTAGCCAGGCGGTGGCTCAAGCCAACGAAAGCCAAGCCCGTTATGAGTTCAAAATCACCACTTTGGCCGATTATCTCGCCGGCGTGCCCCGTAACGATCTAGCCCTGTGGCGGGGAGAAATGCGATCGGGGGGGCGAGCCAATGTGCTTATGGGGGTGGCGTCCAATCGAGTTGACGTTCACCGCGCCGCCGCGCGCGCGGAACGAGCCGTCGAACGCCGGGCTGAACCGCTCAACGCGCTACTTCGAGAACCCGACCAATACCCCACGACGCTTTTAGCCACCGCGTGGGAAAATCTGATCCTCAACAGCGCTCACGACTCGTCGTGCGCGTGTAGTAGCGACGAAGTGGTCGATG
Source organism: Acidimicrobiia bacterium (assembly GCA_009694435.1). GTDB lineage: Bacteria > Actinomycetota > Acidimicrobiia > IMCC26256 > PALSA-555 > SHUY01. The sequence goes on from SHUY01000055.1 coordinate 5,911, forward strand.
CAGTGATGGTGCGCTACCAACAAGCGCGACAAATCGGCGACGCGCTGGTAAACCAAGCCGTTCAGGAGTTCGCCGACCGTAGTGGAGCGCCGATGGGGTCGACGGTAGTGGTTAACCCCACCGCACATCGACGTTCGGGAACGGTGAATCTGTCGGTTCCGGGTATGGGTCCAGTTCACTTTGTCAGTGCTACCGGAATCTCGTGCCCCACTCAGATCGTGAATCAAACCAGTGGCGACCGAGTTGGGTTTTCTACTTTGGTGGTCGGACAAAAGATCAGGTGGGTACTCGAGATGATGCGCGGACCAGAATTTGCTGGGGTGCGCATCAAAGCGGTCACGGTGCGAGAGTTAGCCACCGACGAATGGGAGTACACCTTCGTTGCCGCCGACTCCCCCGATACCGCCATTGACCTAGGAGAGTGGCGAGAAGAGTTGCTTGCCCGAGGTATGGCGGGAGCCACTTTGCGAGTGCGCCAAACCGAGGCCCCAGTTCGACGAGTGATCGTGGCCGTGCCCGAAATAGCCGGCTACGGCTGGCTGAGCCTCACTGCGGTTGAGGGGACGGGAACGGGCGGCGAGACGAGCGGTGAGGGAAATACTTTGACCAATGCCCACATCGTCGTCGAAGCCGACCCCGCCACCGGACAACTCACCGTCACTACCACCGACGGAGTTAGCGTTTCGAGAGCGCACGCTCTAGTTGACGGCGGCGACGGTGGCGATACCTACAATTATTCTCCTCCCACCGAAGACCAGATCATTGATCGGCCGCACTCGGTTGAGTTGGAAGTTTTAGAATCCGGGCCGGTGCGTTCACGTTTACTTGTCACCACTATTAGCACCGTGCCCGCGGCGGCTATCGGCGACGAACAACTTTGCTCTCGGCGTAGCGACGAAACGGTAGAGCAAAAGATTGTCACTACGGTAGAATTGCGAGCGGACGAAAACTTTGTCCGTCTTCACGTGGAGATTGACAACCACGCGCGTGACCATCGACTGCGAGCCCACCTGACTCTGCCGGAACCAGTGGCGAGTTCAGACGCGGAATGCGCCTTTGGCGTCGTTAGTCGAGATCTTGAGGCCGAAGGAGGGCCGGGGGAATTTGGTCTGCCCACTTTTGTCTCTCGGCGCTTTGTCGACGCGTCGAACGGGTCGGTCGGGTGCGCAATTATTCACGACGGACTCTTAGAATACGAAGTTTTAACCGACGAGTCGGGGGCGGGCACCGAGTTAGCCCTTACCTTGTTGCGGGCTACGGGTTATTTATCGCGCGCCCAGGCCCAGTTACGCCCCAACCCGGCTGGCCCGCTTATGCCCCTTACAGGTGCTCAGATGGCTGGGACCATCGCGCTTGATTACGCGATTTTGCCCCACCGAGGTGATTGGCAACAAGCACAGCTTTACTCGGCCGCCGATGCGTTTTTGGTTCCCCTAGAGCGAGCCCGGGTAAAAACCGAGTCAACTCCAACGATCGGTGACCAAAGCGGCCTAATCGTCACCGGCGCCGAAGTGGCCGCGGTGAATCGTTACCGAGGCGAATTGACCGTGCGGGTATTTAACCCCACTAACGAACCGAGCGAGTTATGCATCATTACTAGCCAAGACCGCGGTGACCAAAAGGTGGTGGTGGTCGATTTTAATGAACAGGTAGTAGATACTTTTTCTCAAACTCGCACTCTAGGACCCAACGAAATAATCACGGTGCGCTTTAGCGCTAGTTAAATACCCTCAAGTGCGGTTAGCCGCGAGCAGCATTTCTCCTTTAGGCTCACGGGTGACAAAATCAGCATCCAACCCCGGGACGCTCAACTCCACTCCTACGGGGATATCCCAAAACAAAGCGGGGCGATCGCCGTGCCAGCGCACAGCAAACGAGACTGAACCCCAAAGCGTGGGGGCGTCGTGGACTTCTACCCCTTGCCCCCGCCACGAAGACGGATAGTGGCGCAACACTTCGATCTTGGGTTCATCGGGATTCTCCGCCACCAACAGATGACGAATTTGTCGCAGCAAATCGCCGGGGTTGGTGCTCAAAGACTCCCAGGTCGCCCCGGAAAGATCGGGGCGATAACGTCGCCGGGCGCGCGTGGTGAGGCGAGCCCACGCGGTCGCGGCTTCGGCGTCGAAACCCCAATCCTCTAGCCCCGCAACTAGGTCGGGGGCGGGGCGATTGCGGCTCGCAGTCAATAGGGCCTCGGCTTGGGCCGAACGCAAAGCGGACATGACTTGTGCATCCGGTAATTCCACCCGTAGACCTCGGGCCAAATGCGCATCCCAGCCCCGCGCCACCGCATCGGCATCGGGCAAAGTTGCTAGATCAATATCAGGGGCCGAGCGCTCCGACCCCGAGAGAGAGATAGCAAAACGCAATCGAGTGCGGTGGGCCACCGGAAATAAAAACGCACCGGTGATCCGTCCCGCCCGATCCGCGGTCGGCGGAAAAGATCCGGTTCTCGCCGTACCCCCACAAACTTCCACGTCGACTTCCTCGGCTCGTCCGACCGACCAACGCGAGGCCGGGCGAGTGGTGGTGATTCCCCAGCGTCGGTCGATAAAAATTATGTTCTCCGCCGCGTTCACCGCCCGCGCGCCCTTTATCACCAAGGCCACAACAAAAGCGGCGGGTGAGTCATTTTCAATTTCCCAAATGACCAACTCATGAGGAGCGCGCACCGCGTAAGCGGTTTGAACGGCGTCGCCACTTGGCACTCGCACTGCGGTGCGAACAACGGGTCCGTCGGCTAATCGGCTCTGGCGGACCGAATTCTCTCGGGCCGGCACTCGCCAGCGATCGTCGGCTCCAATCCACCAGTCAAGGCTCCAGCCCAATGCCTCGCAGAAGAGCGCGCCGCGTTCGTCGACTAGAGCAGTAGACCGACTCCCGAGCGAACCGATCCGAATCATTCGGACCGCGCTTGACGGCCCATAAGCGCCGGAACTAGCTCGGCGGCCATCAGTTCGCCGGCCAATACCGCCGCCACCGTAACCACTATCGGCATGTCGACCCGGTGGGCCCGAGCCAACTCCACCACCGGAGCGGTGCTGGTAACTCCTTCCGCCACCATGTTCGTATCGGCCAATATCTCGTCCATGGATCGGCCTCGGCCAAGTTCGACCCCTACCCTTCGGTTCCGGCTGCGATGACTCGAACACGTAGCGATTAGGTCACCCATTCCCGCCAAGCCGGAAAAAGTGAGGGGGTCGCCGCCCAAAGCGACTCCGAGTCGAGTCATTTCGGCGATACCTCGAGTCATCAAAGCGGCGCGGGCGTTATCGCCGTAATCAAGCCCGACCGCTATCCCTACCCCGAGGGCCACAATATTTTTAACTACTCCGGCTATCTCACAGCCCACCACGTCACCGTTGGTGTAGATCCGAAACCGGTCAGTCATGAGAGTTTCTTGAACAAGCTGGGCCGCACTTTTATCACTCAACGCGACTACTGATGCCGTGGGTTGGCCCTCAGCCACTTCGCCGGCCAAATTAGGACCGGTCAGTACTCCAATTCGATCGGATCGATGACTAGGGAGTTCGGTTTTAATTACTCCGCTCATGCGTAGGTTGGTTAGCGGCTCGAGACCCTTAGTGAGGCTGACGATGGGCACGTCCGGAGCAATCTTCCCGATGAGATCGTTGACGACCTTGCGCACGCCCAGAGAAGGGACCGCCACTATTACTATCTCCGCTTCGATTACGGCTCGGTCGAGGCTATCGGTGACTTCGAGTTGCGCGCTTAGATCAAGGTCGGGAAGATAGCGCGAATTGATGTGAGTGGCCGAGATGTCTCGGGCCAAGTTTGAATCACGAGCCCAAAGAATCGCCTCGTTTTTACCCGCGGCCAAGCTGGCTACCGCAGTCCCCCACGATCCGGCCCCTAAAACCGCCACTCGAGTCATCCCGTTAGCATACGTAGACCAATGCCGACCCAACCCCCTTTCGCCCCCAGTCGATGAGCACGGCCGCCGAGCGCGCCCTGGTCGGCGTGGTCATTCCGATTCGATCCTTTACCGACGCCAAGGCCCGCCTCGCCGTTGATCTTCCTGGCGCCACTCGAGGGGCCTTCGTTCAATTATTGGCTGAGCGAGTGGTGGCGGCGGCAGGGCGTATGCCCGTAGTCATCGTGACCCAATCACCCGAAGTGGCAATATGGGCCGAAAAACAGGGACTGACCGTAGTGGTCGACTCCGGCGGCGGGCTGAGCGAAGCCGCTACGCTCGGCCGAGACTTTTTTGCCGACCAAGAATTCGAACGAGTGATCGTCGCCCACGGAGATCTCCCCTTTTGCGAAGAATTGAGTTCCCTCGGTTTCGACCAGCCCGCCGCCCGAGTCTTATTGGCTCCCTGCCATCGAACCGACGGAACCAACATTTGTTCAGTGCCAGCCAGGGCGGCTTTTGAGTTTTCTTACGGGCCCGGATCGTTCGCTCGACACAAAGCCGAGGTCGAGCGGTTGGGGCTAGAACTAGAAGTGGTCACCCGAGATGATCTCGCGTTCGATGTCGACACTCCCGAAGATCTTGCTAACTACAACGCTCGTAAATCGTCCTGATTTACCAGAACAAAACGGTCCCTAACGCGGAAAGAGGGAGCCCCCGAAGGGACTCCCTCAACCGAACGCTTTAGCTCTGAATTAGCGACGCTTTTTGCGACGCTTGGCCGGAGCAGCGGCCGCTTTTTTACGGCGGCGACGCTTGGCCGGAGCTGCTTTAGCGGCTGTACGCTTTTTACGGCGCTTGGCTGGAGCAGCTTTCTTAGCCGCACGCTTTTTACGGCGCTTAGCTGGAGCCGCGGCCGCTTTTTTACGACGGCGACGCTTAGCTGGAGCAGCTTTCTTGGCCGCACGCTTTTTACGGCGCTTGGCTGGAGCAGCTTTCTTGGCCGCACGCTTTTTACGGCGCTTGGCTGGAGCTGCTTTCTTGGCCGTACGCTTTTTACGGCGCTTGGCTGGAGCTGCTTTCTTGGCCGTACGCCGTTTCCGGCGTTTTGCCGGAGCAGCTTTCTTGGCCGTTGTCCGCTTTTTACGGCGCTTGGCCGGTTTACGAGCGGCAGTTGTTTTTTTTGCCGCCCTCTTCTTAGTAGTGCGTCGTTTTGCCGGAGGCACGGTCACCACCTTCCTTTTACGGTTTTAGGACTCGAAACTACTGGTTCCAGTAGTTCGATCTCAGATGTTCACCTTCTTCTTAAAGTCGGCTGCTACTGAGAATTTGACGGCTTTCGATGCTTTAATGTGCACCGGTTCGCCGGTACGAGGGTTACGACCCTCGCGAGCTTTACGTTGGGTCCGAGAGAATTTCCCGAAACCAGGAAGGGCGACAGTGTCGTCCTTAGCCACGGCCGAAACGACCGTGTCAGTGAATGCTTTCAACGCTCGGTCGGCGTCAGCCTTAGAAAGGCCTGCCTCTTCAGCGATCATGTCGATTAGTTCTGCCTTGTTCACGGCGTGCCTCCAGGGTCGGCGATAAAAAACGGATGGGACGAAGGAGAGTCGAATGCAATTTTGTGAACAGGTTAAGCATAGCGGCGACTAAACCGTCTATGTCAACTTGCTCGCAAGTTCGCTTTCGGCAATCTCCTCCTTAGTGCTTAATTTTATTACCTAACTTTTATTATTTCAATTGCGGTGTTCTTGTTGCTAGCAACTATCGAACCAAATTGTTAGTTCGGTATTTGCTAGATAAAACGCTAAACCATAAAAATAGAAAAGTGGTGGATTTCCGCCATTAAATATGGGGTCGCGCGATCGGGTTTTTTTATCTCGGTAAGTCATTTGCTACCCGTAAAACGAGTAGGCCAAGAAGCGCTAAAGCCCGCGGGGTATTTCTGCCCGTGCTTATAAAAGCCAATAAATACAAAGGTTATACCGGGTTACGGGAAAAGGAAATGTTGCTGGTAAAAACGGGGGACGAGTGAGTAAGGGAACTCCTCGGTCAAGCATTGGCTACCGAAAAAAACCGGCGGAAAATATTATTTAAATATTTTTTTAAAAATAGGCAATTTTTAGTGGTAAAAACGCACAAAATGAGTGCGGGCGAAAATAGCAATATCCGCGGGTTTTTTTGGCAATACGGGGTCAGCAGCCCCGAGCAGATTCGAACTGCCGTTTCCGCCTTGAGAGGGCGGCGTCCTAGGCCACTGGACGACGGGGCCGGTGTGCGCTCGGGGGGGAGGACTCGAACCCCCAACGACAGGGCCAGAACCTGCTGTGTTGCCTATTACACCACCCCCGAAGGTTTCATAATCCTAGCCGGAGTACTGAGGGCCTGAAACTGGGCGGCGGCGTTAGCTAATTATGCTCGTCCGCCGAGCTACTACGTCAAAACCAAAGACTCGGCCCACGGATACGCGCGCGGCTTCAAAAAAGTAGCGCGTGATCTCATCGATACCCGATATCGGACTTGACTGAGTAGACGAAGTGGTGGCTTCGAGTCCGAGATCTTGCGCGATGAGTTGAGCGCGCAACATGTGAAAAGGATCCGAGACCAAAGTTACGCGACTGATGCCGTCGGCTTTCAAAAATCGTGCCGCCGCAGCTAAGGACTCCCAAGAATTACGGCTAGTTGTTTCGCGCAAGATGGCCGAATCGGGAACTCCGCGCGCTAAGAGATAGTTAGCACCCGAACTGGCCTCGGTAAAACGATCGCCCGGCTGCTTGCCCCCTGTCACTACGATGAGCGGGGCCACCCCTTTTTTCCAAAGTTCAAGCGCATGATCAAGCCGAGCAGCAAATACGGGGCTGGGCTT
>SHUY01000056.1 GCA_009694435.1 Acidimicrobiia bacterium
TGAGTCACTACAGGTTCGGATTGGGAAAGTTCGTAAAAGCAAATCAAGAGTTTCCCTTATTGCGTAGGCGTGCACATAAGGCCCGAAATACCGAACTCCTTTGCGCTTGGCTTCACGCATGACAACTGCCCGAGGCCATTTTTCATCAGTAGTCACCGCAAGGAACGGGTACGATTTGTCGTCCTTGAAGTCAATATTGAATCGCGGTTTATGGGTTTTGATGAGATTGAATTCAAGTACCAAAGCCTCTAATTCGTTCCGCACTTCAATCCACTCCACGCTCTGAGCAGTGGCCATCATCTGGCGGGTACGCGGAGCCAATTTCTCGGGCTTAGCGAAATAACTAGACAATCGGCTGCGGATGCTCAGGGCCTTGCCGACATAGATGATCCGACCTTCGCCGTCTTTGAATTGGTAAGAGCCCGGGCCGATCGGAATCGTGCTAGCGGGTGGGCGATCGTTCACATCTATAGTGTCTCAGTAATTCGTCTACCCGCCGACTCGCTTGTGCTCGTATTAGCGGTATGCTGGCTCTATCTGAGCCTGGTGTCTCAGGTAAAAGCAATTCAGTACTACGAATCCGGGGCCGACAACCCCGCGCTGGGCGTCCAGGCTGTCCTCGCCGGCTGCAACCGGATTCGAACCAAGGCGACTACTTGGATTTATCCAAGTTTTGCTTACGGGGGTGAGCAATGCTGCGATTACAGACTCCTCTACCTGATTCATACACTTTGGCGACCCCAGAAGAACTGGCGGCGCGAATCACTGCCGCGCGCGAAACTCTCGGAGGCGACCTACTTATTCTTGGACACCACTACCAAAGGCCAGAAGTTATTCGTTGGGCTGATCTTCGTGGAGATTCGTTCAAATTGGCTCAATGGGCGGCCGAGCACGACAAAACCAAGTACATCGTTTTTTGTGGCGTTCACTTCATGGCGGAATCAGCTGATGTATTAACCACCGACGAACAAGCCATTATTCTGCCTGACCTCAATGCGGGGTGTTCGATGGCGGACATGGCCAACATCGATCAAGTCGAAGAGGCTTGGGCGGAGCTCGCTCGAGTAGTCGACGTAGAGCGGGTCGTGCCAATTACTTACATGAACTCATCGGCGGCGCTAAAAGCATTTGTCGGTCAGCATGGCGGGGCAGTCTGCACCTCCTCAAACGCAGAAGCAATTCTGTCGTGGGCTTTAGGGAAAGGAGACAAAGTTCTTTTTTTCCCTGATCAACATCTCGGTCGAAATACAGCATTCAAAATGGGTTTTAACTCTGATTCAATGAATGTGTGGAATCCCCAGCGCGACACCGGCGGGCTGGACGACGCAACGATAAAATCCACAACTTTTTTACTTTGGAAAGGTCACTGCACAGTCCACCAACGTTTCAATCCTGAACACATTGCTAAATTCAAAAGCCAATACCCCGAAGGTGAAGTTATTGTTCATCCTGAGTGCAGTCATGAAGTTGTGGAACAGGCCGATCGGACTGGATCTACAGAACGCATACTCGAATGGGTGACTGCCGCTGATCCAGGATCAGTAATCGCGGTAGGTACTGAAATCCATATGGTGGCGAGATTGGCAGAAGAGAACCCGGACAAAACCATTATTTCTCTTGACCCACTTATTTGCCCGTGTGCAACCATGTTTCGTATTGACGAACCCCACTTAGCCTGGGTTTTAGAAAATCTCGTTAACGGTAACGTCGTTAATCAGATAACCGTTGACCCGGAAATAAGCAAATGGGCAAGCATCGCTCTTGAGCGAATGCTTGAAATTACTTAAATATTAAGCAGTGCGCCAAGAAACTTTCCGGTGTAGCTACCCGTGGTTTTAGCCACATCTTCCGGAGTTCCCTCAGCCACTACTGATCCTCCCCCGTCGCCTCCGTCAGGACCAAGATCAACTAACCAGTCGGCAGATTTTATTACGTCGAGATTGTGCTCTATGACTAATACCGTATTGCCAGTATCAACCAAACGCTGCAGCACTCCAAGAAGTCGGCGGACATCTTCAAAATGCAAGCCCGTAGTGGGCTCATCAAGAATATAAATAGTGCGACCAGTGGAACGTTTTCCTAGTTCGGAAGCAAGTTTCACTCTTTGCGCCTCACCGCCCGAGAGAGTAGGTGCCGGTTGACCAAGCCGCACATAACCAAGGCCCACATCTACCAAGGTTTGCAGCTGACGGGAGATGGTCGGTTGATTGACAAAAAACTCGCAAGCATCTTCTATTGAAAGTCCCAGTACCTCAGCGATATTTTTACCTTTGAAAGTGATGTCTAGAGTGTCTCGGTTGTAGCGATCTCCTTTGCATATTTCACAAGGGACATAAACGTCGGGCAAGAAGTGCATCTCGATCTTGATTGTTCCGTCGCCTGAACAAGCGTCACATCGTCCCCCTTTAACGTTGAACGAGAATCGACCAGGCAAATAGCCTCGCACCTTGGCTTCCTGGGTGGCTGCGAAGAGGCTCCGGACTTTGTCGAATACTCCCGTATAAGTAGCGGGGTTAGAACGAGGTGTACGGCCAATGGGGGATTGGTCAATATTTATAACCTTATCAAGACTTTCTGCTCCTTCAATTGTCTTATGTCGACCGGGGACAACTTTTGACCGATAAACCCTTTGCATCAGAGCGTGAAAAAGAATGTCATTAACTAGAGTCGATTTCCCACTCCCGCTGACGCCCGTAATCGCGACAAAGCAACCCAGAGGAAATCTCACATCGATTCCTTGGAGATTATGTTCGTGGGCATCGCGCACCGTTAGCCAAGAATCACTGGGCTCACGGCGTACTTCGGGAACAGCAATAGTGCGTGCCCCCGATAGGTACTGCCCGGTTAGCGAACGAGGTTCGGCTAAAACTGCCGCTAAATCTCCGGCAACAACGACCTCGCCCCCGTGTTCGCCCGCTCCCGGTCCTACATCAACTACATAGTCAGCAATTTTGATTGTCTCTTCGTCGTGCTCAACCACAATGACCGTATTGCCAAGATCTCGTAGTCGCACGAGAGTGTCGATAAGGCGCTCATTGTCTCTCTGATGAAGTCCAATTGAGGGTTCGTCTAAAACATAGAGAACGCCGACGAGTCCACTGCCAATCTGTGAAGCTAGGCGAATCCGTTGCGCTTCTCCGCCGGCCAAAGTTCCCGACGTCCGGTTCAGAGTCAAATAATCAAGGCCAACATCAAGCAAAAAGTGCAATCGCTCATTGACCTCTTTAAGAACTTGTTCGGCTATCAACCGATCGCGTTCAGAAAGTTCTATAGCCGAAAAAAAAGATGCTGCGTTACGAATAGAGAGCTCCCCCACTTCATAAAGATTTTTATCTGCCACCGACACCGCGAGAGAAGCAGGTTTGAGTCGGGCGCCAAGGCATGCCGGACAAGGGACTTTGCGCATATAGCCTTCAATGAGTTCACGAGCCCGATCGCTTTCCGCTTCTGAGTGCCGACGCTCAAGCCACGGAACAACTCCTTCAAAAGCGCTGTTGTAAGAGCGAGTACGCCCGTAGCGATTCTTGTAATTCACATGAACTTTACGATTTCCAGTTCCAAACAAAACCGCAGTGCGGGCTTTTTTACCGAGTTTCTTCCAAGGGGTTTCTACCGAAAAATCGAACTCTTCGGCGGTGGCTTCTAGGACTCGATCAAAATAACGACTCCTAAATCCAGTCCACGGGGAAATAGCTCCCTCGACCAGGCTGAGATCATCGTCAGGAACTACTAATTCTGGATCAACTTCAAAGCGAGTTCCCAGTCCGTCGCAACGAGAGCAGGCCCCATAAGGTGAGTTGAAAGAAAAATTTCGGGGTGCTAACTCGTCAAAAGATATTCCGCAGGCACTGCACGCCAAATGCTCAGAGAAAGTTAAGGTCTCTGGAGCATCATCATCCCCAAGAGGAGCGTCGTCTTCGTTGGGGACAACCTCTACTTCGGCCACCCCTTCAGCTAAGCGCAGAGCAGTTTCGAGCGAATCCGTCAACCTTCTTTCGATACCAGGTTTATTTACCAAGCGGTCAACAATGACTTCAATGGTGTGTTGTTCGTACCTCTCCAAAGGAATTTTTTCCGAAAGATCGTAGAGTTCACCGTCAACCCTCGCTCGGGTAAATCCTTGAGTGGCTAACTCCTTCAAAAGACGCTCGTATTCTCCTTTGCGTCCTCTTACTACTGGAGCTAAAACTTGAAATCTGGTTCCTTCAGGAAGTTCAAGTACGCGATCGACGATCTGTTGTGGAGTTTGCCGTTTGATCACCTCACCGCAAGTAGGACAGTGCGGAATGCCAATGCGGGCGTAAAGAAGCCGCAAATAATCATAAATTTCAGTGATAGTCCCTACCGTGGACCTAGGGTTGCGCCCAGCCGATTTTTGGTCGATAGAAATTGCTGGCGACAGTCCTTCAATGAAATCAACATCCGGCTTGTCCATCTGCCCAAGAAACTGGCGAGCATAGGCGGATAACGATTCTACGTAACGGCGTTGCCCCTCGGCGTAGATCGTGTCGAAAGCCAACGAAGATTTGCCCGAACCGGATATTCCCGTAAATACGATCAACTGATCACGGGGTAAATCAAGGTCAACGCTGCGCAGGTTGTGTTCACGAGCTCCGCGAACAATCAGTTGCGATGAAAGCGATGCGGGGGCCGGAGAAGAGATGACTCGCTTCTTGCGTTTGGGGGCGGCCTTGGCCGGAGCAGATTTTTTGGGAGCCATTTGGCTAGCGTACCGGCCGACTCTTTGTTTCAGCGGGCTGGCCAAGACCAATGCGCTGATTGGGGTCTAACTGACTGCCCTCAGTTCACGCTTCAACTCGGTAATCTCGTCCCGCAATCGAGCCGCCTCTTCGAAGCGAAGACTGGTAGCCGCTTCGTGCATCTCGTCTTGGAGAATTTGTACCAACCGGCCGAGCTCTTCGGGGGGGACGCCGGCGAGATCGAATACTGCCGATCGCTTCCCTCGCCCCGATTTGTTCTTAGTGCGGCCTCGGTCGGAGTTTTCGTCGTCACGAGCCCTGACCATATCGAGGATATCGGAAACATTTTTACGAACGGTTTGAGGATTGATTCCGTTTTCTAGGTTGTAAGCCGTTTGGGCTTTGCGGCGGCGGTTGGTTTCAGAAATAGCAAACTGCATCGAGTTAGTTACGCGATCGGCATACATAATAACTTGACCATCGACATTTCTGGCCGCTCGCCCAACTGTCTGAATAAGTGACGTCTGAGAGCGCAAGAACCCCTCTTTATCTGCATCAAGAATTGCCACCAAGGCAACCTCAGGAAGGTCCAACCCCTCGCGAAGAAGGTTGATACCTATCAATACGTCAAACTCCCCCAACCGCAATGAACGCAATATCTCGACTCGCTCAAGCGTGTCGATATCACTGTGCATGTAACGGACTCGGATTCCGAGTTCTAGAAGATAGTCGGTTAAATCCTCCGACATTTTTTTAGTAAGGGTTGTAACTAGAACTCGTTGCTCTTTGACGTTGCACTTACGGATCTCATCTATCAGATCATCTATTTGACCAGTAGTCGGTCGTACGACTATCTCCGGGTCCAAAAGCCCAGTGGGCCGAACTATCTGTTGAACAACCTCATCGGAGACTTCCAATTCATAAGGTCCCGGTGTTGCGGACATATAAATGACCTGCCTGACCTTTTTTTCGAATTCTTCAAACCGAAGTGGTCGATTATCCATTGCCGAAGGAAGCCGAAATCCGTGTTCGACAAGAGTGTCTTTTCTTGACTTATCACCAGCGAACTGGCCCCGTATTTGCGGAAGAGCCACATGGGATTCATCAAGTACAACTAGGTAATCATCAGGAAAATAGTCGAGCAGCGTATACGGCATCTGCCCTGGCTCACGGCCATCAAGATGCCGAGAGTAGTTTTCAATACCAGAGCAAACTCCCACTTCTCGCAGCATTTCCAGATCGTAGGTAGTTCGCATTCGCAATCTTTGTGCTTCTAGCAATTTCCCATTTTTTTCTAGTTCAGATAAACGATCAGTTAACTCAATTTCAATACCGGCAATAGCGACCTCTAGTCGATCTGGAGATGTCACGTAGTGAGAAGCAGGGAAAAGCACTAAACGATCTAAATCTTCTGTTATCTCGCCAGTTAGTGGATCGACTGAAGATATCTTTTCTATTTCGTCACCAAAAAGCGACAATCGAAGAGCATGCTCTTCGTAAGAAGGAAATATCTCAATAGTGTCACCTCTAACTCTAAATTTATTACGGGCAAATTCGTAATCATTACGCTCATATTGGAGTTCAACTAGTCGAGCGAGGATTGACCTCTGTTCGTGGGTTTCTCCTTTATTAACGATCAAGCACTGTCGCTCGTATTCATCCGGTGCCCCCAGCCCATAAATAGCTGATACCGATGCAACTACGATCACATCACGGCGACTCATAATTGCGCTCGTAGCCGAGTGGCGTAAACGATCTATTTCGTCGTTAATTGAAGAGTCTTTTTCTATATAAGTATCGCTTCCGGGCATATACGCTTCGGGCTGGTAGTAGTCGTAATAAGAAACAAAATATTCAACCCGATTTTTCGGGAACATGTCTCGAAACTCCGACGCCAACTGTGCGGCCAAACTCTTGTTAGGGGCCAATACGATTGTTGGCTTCTGCACTTCGGCGATCACGTTAGCAATAGTGAACGACTTGCCTGATCCAGTAATACCGAGAAGCGTCTGGTGGCGTTTTCCGGAGCGTAATCCTTTGGCTAAAGCGCTGATCGCTTCGGGCTGATCGCCCGCGGGAGCGAAATCTGAGATCACTTCAAAAGGTGGCATAGTCCTAGTGTGCTTGATCCGAATTCACTCGTATTGCTTCCAGTTCTGTTGCCACTTGTCCAACTCGCTCGGTAAGGGCGCTAAGGTCACCCGAGTTGTCTATCAGTATGGTGGCCAGCTCTCGGCGCTCCTCGTCAGAAGCTTGCGCCGAGATTCTTCGCAAAGCGTCTTCTCGGGTTATTCCCCGCTGCTCTAGTCGATCTAAACGGACTTCGATTGGCGACTCCACCACAATTACGACTGGATAGCCTCGATTGCGAGCCTGATCGGACTCAGCCAACAAGGGGACATCACAAATAACAATCGCGTCTGGGGGTGCGGCAAGCATTTGTCGAGTGAACTCTTCATTAATAGCGGGATGAGTTATCGCTTCTAAGGCGCTGCGGGATTCTTCAGTCGCAAATGCTAATTCAGCCAGCTTGGCTCGATCGAGCTTTCCGTTGGAGCCAAGGATTTGTTCACCAAAACGATCGACTAAGGCCGCCAAAGCCGGAGTTTTGGGTTCAACTACCTGGCGAGCAATGACATCGGCATCAACTACCACCGATCCTCGTTGGCGAAGTAAAGCCGCTACGGTCGATTTACCTGAACCAATTCCGCCAGTAAGCCCGACTAATAACACGGAAACCGAATTAGTCGGTTTCGGCTTCCGCTTCAGCAATCGCTTCCGCCACTACCTCGGCTACCGATTCGTCCACCGCTACCTCGGCTAGAACTTCTTTCGCGATCACTTCTGCCGCTACCTCGGCTTCGCCAACGTAATTTCCACTTTCATCGTAAGCGTGTTCACCGAATTGGTCTTGATACTCGGCCGCCACTACGCCGCCTTCCGCGGCTTGCTTGATAGAAAGTGAAATTCTACGGCGGTCAAGATCAATCTCGACGATTTTGACCCATAACTCTTCGCCCGGAGTAACGACTTGTTCAGCCGCTTCAACGTGATGGGCGGCCATTTCAGAAATGTGAACGAGTCCTTCGATTCCTTCTCCAACCTGAACGAAAGATCCAAAGGGAACCAACTTGGTGACTCGGCCGTAAACCAACTCTCCGACTTGGTGGCTGCTAGCAAATACTTGCCACGGATCAAGTTGCGTCGCCTTGAGCGACAGGGAAATCCGTTCACGATCAAGGTCCACTTCGAGGACCTTGACTGTCACCTCGTCGCCCACGGTTACGACTGAACTGGGGTGCTCAACGTGCTTCCATGAAAGTTCAGAGACATGGACCAACCCGTCCATTCCGCCGAGGTCAACAAAAGCGCCGAAATTGACTACCGAAGAAACAACGCCAGAGCGAACTTCATCAACTTTTAGATTAGTAAGGAAATCATCACGCTCACCCCGCTGAGTTTCTTCAAGATAAGCCCGTCGAGAAAGAACAACGTTATTACGAGCGCGGTCAAGCTCAATAATCTTGCATTCAATTGGCTGACCGATAAACGGTTCGAGTTCGCGTACACGTCGCAAGTCGACTAACGAAGCGGGGAGGAATCCGCGTAATCCAATATCGACGATCAGTCCTCCCTTTACTACTTCGATGACGATTCCTTCGACTAACCCATCTTTGGCTTTAACGTCTTCAATGGCTCCCCATGCTCGCTCGTACTGAGCGCGCTTCTTGGAAAGAATGAGTCGGCCATCTTTATCTTCTTTTTGTAGAACCAGAGCCTCTAACTCTTCATCCAAGGAGACGATCTCGTGGGGGTCAACCCCATGACGAATGGAGAGTTCGCGAATTGGTATTACCCCTTCTGATTTAAATCCAATATCAAGCAGAACTTCGTCGTTGTCTATTTTTACGACTGTCCCTTTGACAATGTCGCCGTCGTCAAATTCGACAATAGTGGCATCAACCGCGTCAGAAAATGATTGACTCCCTAGATCGTCAAACACCACCGATGCATCTCGGTCAAACTCAAAATCGACTATTTCACTACTAGATGTTTCCTCAAGGACGGCAGCGCCTGCGCCTACCGTCACGCCCGGATCCGACAACGAACAACTCCTCTGTACCCGAGTCGCCAGTCCAACCTCAGACGAGCGACACGATCCCCTTTTGTGACCGCACCGTCAGGCTACTTCGTCACCACCACCGCTGTCGTATGCGAAATAGCAAAAGTCACTTAGCCTCAGCCCAATTGGGGCCAAAACCAACATCGACTACCAACGGAACGATTAACTCGGCAACACTTTGCATAGTTTCTCGAATAACCCCCGTCACCTTCTCCCGCTCCACCTCGGGGACTTCGAAGACCATCTCGTCGTGCACTGAAAGCAGCGTGCGAGTGGAGAATCCCCCCGTTTCAAGCGCTTTATCGACGTCGATCATAGATAGCTTGAAAAGATCGGCAGCCGTTCCCTGAATGGGGGCATTGAGCGCCATCCGTTCGCCCATCTGGCGAATACGAAAATTATCAGAAGCCAGCTCGTTAATATTGCGACGGCGACCGAACAGTGTTTCGGTGTAACCCTTGGTCTTAGTTTCCGCGATGGTTTTATCCATAAATGCATGCACGTTAGGGAAAGCGGAGAAATAATCATCGAGAATCTCCTTCGCTTGTTCAGTGGGGACGCCCATACGTTGACCAAGCCCGTAGGCTTCCATACCAAACGCCAATCCATAATTAACCACTTTGGCAAATCGGCGATGATCCGGATCAACTTTTGATTCGTCGATTCCAAATACTTTGGCCGCAGTAGCGGTATGGATGTCAGCGCCGCGAGCAAAAGCATCGATAAGTCCTGGATCTTGGGCGAGATGAGCCAGCACCCGCAGTTCGATTTGGCTGTAATCCGCGGTAAGGATCACCGAGCCAGAAGGAGCAACGAAAACTCTTCGAAACTCGCGCCCCTCGGACGAGCGCACTGGAATATTTTGTAAATTAGGCATCTCGCTCGAAATACGGCCAGTGGTGGTGTCGGTTTGTTTAAATGTCGCATGAATGCGTCCATCGGAATCAATCAGGGGAGGCAGCGCATCGGCATAAGTGCTACGCAATTTCTCTACTTCTCGATAACGCAATAGATCAACTATTATCGGGTGGAGATCAATCATTTTGTTCAGAGAGTCAGCGTCGGTTGAAGGTCCGGTCTTGGTTTTTTTAACCGGAGTTAAACCAAGATTCTCGAATAAAACAACTCGAAGTTGTTGAGTGGAATTTACATTAAACTCTCGACCAGCGTGCTGCCATATAGAACGCATTAGCAAGTCGCATTCCGCGTGCAACTCATCGCGAAGAGCACTCAGGAATTTCTGATCAATCAGTATCCCAGTACGTTCAATTAACGCCAAGACTCGTACTAGTGGCCGTTCGAAGCGTTCATAAAGAGAGGTGAGCTTTTTATCCTCAAGCTCTACGGCTAGTATTTTACCAAGGCGAAATACATTGTGAGCCCTTTGTCCGGTAGCAACGACTCCGGCGGTTCCGTCAAGATCAAGGGTTCCGGTCTCTTGTTCAGCAGCATCGATAGACAAGTAGCGCCGGAAAAGATCTTCTAAGCGATATTTACTTTCACTAGGGTCCAACACGTAAGCCATTACTGCGGTATCACGATCTAGATTCCGCATATCGACATTGAGCGCGCGCATCAATTCTTTGGCTCTGTGGGCAACCAAAGGCGGACCATTTTCACCCACTAGCGCCACTAGCGCTGCCTTCACCTCTGGATCGGCCAGCCACGCCCCTTCAAGATAAACCGCTGTTGCCGACTCCCCCGCTACTGCCAATCCAAGAACAGTTGACCGTCCAGGAACTCCGTCCCAACTTGCCTCGAGAGAGTACGGTTCTCCTTTGTCTTTTAACGCCGAAAGATAACTGGCAACGCTTTTTGCATCTTTCAATACGTCGAGTTCAATTTCAATTGTTGGTTCACTTAGCGTTTTGTCACCGTCGGCGTTAGTCCCCGGAGCTGCCCGCTCACCAACGGCATCTATTATCCGAGGGAAAAGAGTTCGAAAGGCCAAAGATTCGAATAAGTCTTTAACCGCAGCAGCATCAAATTCACCTTGAATTAGCTCACTTGCGGTGACACCACAATCGACATCTCGGCGCAAAATCGACATTTCATGATTCAGACGCACTCGATCACCCATTGCGGCAAGATTCTCGCGCTGCTTGGGTTTTAACTCTTCTAGGTGGGCGAGGATAGAGTCCACCGTTCCGTAGGTTGCTATCAATTTGGCCGCAGTTTTTTCTCCGATTCCGGGTACTCCGGGCAAATTGTCACTTGGGTCACCCCGTAAGGCGGCGTACTCAGGATATTGAGCAGGGGTCACTCCTGTGCGTTCAAAAATCCCTGCTTCGTCATAACGCGCGTAATCAGAAACGCCCCGCAGATTATAAAGGACCTTTAAATGGGGATCTTTTACTAGTTGGTAGGCATCTCTGTCGCCAGTAACTACTAAAACGTCAATATTTTTTTCAATTCCTTGAGTAGCAAGAGTAGCGATTACGTCGTCAGCTTCAACTCCTTCTATTTCGATCGTTGGTATTTTCAGAGTTGCTAAGACTTCACGGATCAGTGGAAGTTGACCAATGAATTCTTCGGGAGTTTTTTTTCGGCCCGCTTTGTATTCTGGATCCATAGCGTGACGGAACGATTTAGTTGGAGCGTCAAAAGCCACTCCAACTAAATCAGGTTTTTCATCCGCCAAAATTTTAGCCAGCATTGATGTAAATCCAAACACTGCATTCGTGAGCGTTCCGTCGGGAGTTGCCATATCCTCGGGTAGAGCGTAGAAAGCTCGATAAGCGAGCGAGTGACCGTCGAGTAAGAGTAAGGAAGCCAAGACCTTAGGGGTAAGCCGGCCTAGGCGGGGCTAATTTCTCCATCAATGACCAAGCGAGCAACGTCGCCAATCTTGGCTCGCCGCTGCATTGCCTGAGTTTGTATAAATCGCCAAGCCGAGTGCTCGTCGAAACCATAATCATTCATTAACCGACCTTTAGCTCGGTCTATTAACTTACGAGCTTCAAGTCGGTGTTCAAGGTCTTCAACATGACGTTCGAGTGATGTGAGTTCGCTATGGCGAGCAAGTGCGACTTCGATAGCCGGAACTAAATCAGATTTGTTGAACGGCTTAACCAAATAAGCCAGAGCCCCAGCATCTCGAGCCTGTTCTACTAACTCGCGTTGAGAAAAAGCGGTGAGAATCAAAATGGCCGCCAAACGCTCGCTGGCTATCTGCCTCGCAGCCGACAGCCCATCGAGTCCAGGCATCTTCACATCGAGTATCACTAGATCGGGGACTAACTCACGAACTAGATCTACTGCTTCATCGCCGCGTCCAGTTTCACCGACTACTTCATAGTTCTCTTCTTCCAACAACTCTTTGAGATCAAGACGAATGATCGCTTCGTCTTCGGCAATAACCACTCGGGGTCGGGCACTGGTATTCATTGAGGAGTCATCTCTTGTGACATTCGATCAAGAAGTGCATCTTGCTCCACGCGCAGGCCTTCGATAGTGGTAGTTAAAAATTTCTGTCGAACTAACCGCGCGTCCGCTT
>SHUY01000057.1 GCA_009694435.1 Acidimicrobiia bacterium
AAGGGTGCGAGACGAGCTTCGGCTGCTGCGACTTGGGCATCAAGGGCCGCTACTTGGGCATCAACAACGGCTTTTCGGTCTCGGATCGCCTGAAGTTGGTTCAGGGCCGCCGCTTCTCGACTAGAGGCCTCGCCGATTTGTTTACGTAATTGATTTGAACGATCATCAGCGGGAGCGGCAACCACGGGATGGACGGCCACCACCGATAGCGCGCCAACGCAAATAGCGGTTACGGCGTAAATCTGGGCACGGCGAATCAACGAAGGGAATCTCATAGGACTAGCAACATTAGCAACATAAGTCACACTGTCAACACCAGGGGAAGGATAAAAACTATACCAGTATTGGGGAAATTAAGAAATTAAACCCTCAAGAAGCGTCTGAGCCCAATTATGGCTCCAATTAGTCCAATCACAATCCCGAGGACGAAAACGTAGATTGATACCGTTACTGCGTCGGCGGTAGTCAAGTAAAACTCTCGAAAAAAACCATTCGGGCTATTGAACCATCGGTCGAAACCTACTTTGAGGGCTACCACCACTGCCACCGCGAGGCCAGCACCAATGAGCCCCTGGATGAGCCCCTCAGCCATGAACGGAACCCGAATAAACCAGTTAGACGCACCAACGAGTTTCATTACTTCGATTTCTCGCCTTCGGGCGAAGGTGGCCAGTCGGATCGTATTTACGATCAGGAAAAGAGACGACATCAGCAATATCAGGGAAAGCCCGATAAATATAATTCTCGCCGTATTGGTGGCGTCGAGAAGGCCCCGCAGCGCCTCTTCGGGAGTAGCGACATCGTCTACCCCGGGCAAAACCTCAAAGCGATTTTGGATGTTGCTGGTTTTCTCCGCCGTTTCGGGAACGATGCGATAAGAGGTAGGCAGCGCGTCCGCGGTGATATTTTTCACTAAATCAGGATCCTTGCGGAAAATTCTTTTGAATTCAGCGAGAGCGTCTTGCTTGTCAAAAAAGCGGAAAGACTTAACGTCGGGGTCGGTGTTGAGCGACGAACGCACATCCGCGATCTGGCCGTCAGTCGCCTCCACGTTCATAAATACTTCTAGTCGCACTCCCCCTTTAATGCGCTCAGTTCCATGGTCTACCCAGCGAGACAGAAGAAGAATTCCTCCAAAAAGAGCCAGAGAAACCGCGACAGTGATCACACCGGCGATTGTCATCAAAAGATTGCGCCGGAGCGAAATTACTGTTTCGCGTCCGAAGTACTTAATTCGCCCCCACACGACTATTGCTCCCCGCCTTCGCCATAAAGACCTCGAACTTCATCTCGCACTACTCGCCCGTGGTCCAACTCGACGACTCGCCGGCGCATGGCGTCAACAATTCGGCCATCGTGAGTAGCCATACAGACAGTGGTGCCCGCTTTGTTGATGCTGTCAAGAATTCGCATTACCCCAACCGTGTTAGCAGGGTCAAGGTTTCCCGTTGGCTCGTCAGCCAAAAGAATTAAGGGGCGGTTTACAAATGCTCGAGCGATGGAAACTCTCTGCTGCTCCCCACCAGACAATTCATTAGGAAAGCGATCACTTTTACTTTCAAGTCCAACTAATTCTAAAACTTGTGGCACTTGCGATTGAACTACGTGTTTAGGGCGACCAATTACTTCCATAGCGAAAGCGACGTTTTCATAAACAGTTTTGGAAGGAAGCAACTTAAAGTCTTGAAAAATAGTTCCGACGTTGCGTCGTAATTGTGGAAGTTTCCAATGTGAAAGCCGAGTTATATCTCGTCCGGCAACAATGATTCGCCCCGAAGTGGGCTGTTCTTCATGTAAAAGCAACTTAAGGAAAGTCGACTTACCTGAGCCCGACGGACCAACTAAAAAAATAAACTCACCTTTTTGCACATCAACATTTACATCGCTTAAAGCGGCCACATCGCCTTTGTAGATTTTTTCGACATTCTCGAAGCGCAACATTGATTAAGTGTCCTTACTGGCTAAGGTTTATTAGGAAGAATATTGAGCGGCCGATGTATTCGATACGCGAGAATCAACAATACCAGTCTAAATCGACAATTTTGGTACACCACACAAAGCAATAATTACCTAGTATCCCTCAATGGTATTTAAGAATTAATACCTTCTCTCCGGCGCCATTGCAGCCACGCCTCGATAAAGCCGTCGAGGTCGCCATCGAGAACTGCGTCGATATTTCCGGTCTCGTGGCGCGTGCGTTCATCTTTAACCAACTGGTAAGGCGCCATGGTGTAGGTCCGAATTTGATTTCCGAACGCCACGTCTCGTTTGTCGCCCGAGGCAGTGGCTAATTCATCCGCTTGGGCTTGCCGTTGAGCCTCAGCGAGCCGAGCGGCCAAGATCTGCATAGCTCGAGCTTTATTTTGAGTTTGGGAACGCTGATTTTGACAAGAAACGACTATGCCGGAAGGAATGTGAGTTATTCGCACCGCGGAATCGGTGACGTTGACGTGCTGACCTCCGGCGCCGGACGACCGAAAAGTGTCGATGCGTAAATCGGCGATTTCTATTTCTGGCTCTTCTTTTTCTTCCAGGGCGGGAACGCAATCGAATGATCCGAAAGCAGTCTGTCGACGAGCATTGGCGTCAAAAGGTGAAATACGAATGAGACGATGGACCCCTCGCTCGCCGGACAACATCCCCATCGCGTAGCGACCTTTTACGGTAAATGTGGCTGAAGTAAGACCTGCTTCGGCGCCGGCTTGCAGTTCATCAACTTCAACCGTAAAGCCTTGTCGCTCAGCCCAACGCATGAACATACGCATCATCATCTCAGTCCAATCTTGGGCGTCAGTACCACCGGCCCCAGAATGAACCTCACATATAGCGTCCCGCTCGTCGTGTTCTCCCGCGAATAAAGCTCGCAGCTCAAGATGATCAAGATCTTTGCGTAGAGCCACTAGTCCGTCTTCTACTTCGGTGGTGACCGAATCGTCCTCTTCTTCACGACTGAGTTCGTAAAGAGTTTTTACGTCAGAAAGTTTTTGGTAAAGATCGTCAAGATTGTCCACATCAGCCCGGGCGCGCGCCATTAAGGTCGTGAGTTCTCGGGCCCGATCTGGGTCGTCCCAAAGATCGGGCTTGGCAACCTGCAATTCGATCTCAGCAACAGTTTTACGAGCCTCGTCAATACGGAGATACTTATTAGCGTCAGAAACTCTTTTTTCTATATCAGAAATTTCTTCAGAACAATCGTGCATTGCTAGATTCGCTTAACGACCGTGACAGAGTTTGAACTTTTTCCCGCTGCCGCAAAAACAAGGATCGTTCCGACCGGGGGTTTTCTCTACTCGTACTGTTCCGCTAACTGCCTCGTACTCAAGGCCGTTTCCCTCTTCGGGTGGAGCACCAGGAACATCAGATCGCGAAGTATTGGCTAATGCCTCCATAGCGCTTGTCCCTTGTACCGGGGACCCAGGGGCGCTGTAGTTCAAATCGCGCACGGGCGAGGTTGCCTCATCAACTGCCACGTCGAGATGGGTGACATAACGCACAAAGTCATCATCAATCATGGCCATCATGGCCTCAAACATGTCAAAACCTTCACGCTGCCACTCGGCCAAAGGATCTTGTTGGCCCATGGCGCGAAGATTTATTCCTTCACGCAAGTAATCCATCTCGTAGAGATGCTCGAGCCAATGCTGGTCAATCACCGACAACATCACTCGACGCTCTATTTCCCGAAGAGTTTGGGAGCCTACCTGGTCTTCTTTTTGGCGGTACTGATTAAGCGCATCTTCGATAACTAATTCTTTGAGTTGCTCAATATGGACAACGTCATTGAGATCAGATTGCGCGAGAGTAGCCGGAACGCTTAGCTGAAGATCTTTAAGCAGTTCGTCTAAATCCCACTCTTCAGAAAACTCACCTACGCAGTAGGTCTCGACTAGACGTTCCACTACGTCAGAAATTGCCACCACTGTCTGTTCACCAAGATCTTCACCATCAAGTATTTGCTGTCGTCGGCGATAAATAATCTTGCGCTGTTCATTCATTACCTCGTCGTACTTCAAGACATCTTTACGAATCTCAAAGTTGCGCGCCTCTACGGTGTTTTGTGCCCGCTCAATGGCTTTGGTCACCATTTTCGCTTCGAGCGGCATATCGTCAGGGAAAGCTCGATCCATTACCCAGCTCATAGCACCAGTAGCAAACAAGCGCATGAGGTCATCTTCGAGAGACAAATAGAAACGAGTAGCCCCAGGGTCACCCTGTCGCCCAGAACGCCCCCGCAACTGGTTATCAATACGGCGACTTTCGTGGCGTTCCGTACCTAATACAAAAAGACCACCCAACTCTCTGACGTGCTGACCTTCAGTCGCGCACTGCTCCTTTATTTTTTGTAAAACTTCTTGATAACGCCCGGGCGATTCGTTGGGAGTAGTCCCTTCAGCAAGCAGTTCGTTAGTAGCCAAACCTTCGGGGAATCCACCCAGCAAAATATCGACCCCCCGTCCAGCCATGTTGGTCGCTACGGTTACTGCGTTAGGTCGGCCAGCTTGAGCCACAATGTGAGCCTCGCTCTCGTTGGCCTTGGCGTTTAAGACCGAGTGAACAATGCCCCGCTTTTCTAGCAACCGAGACAGGTGCTCAGATTTTTCCACCGAAATAGTCCCCACCAATACCGGCTGACCTGCTTCGTTGCGTTCTCTGATGTCATCAGCAACAGCTTCAAACTTGGCTTCTTCGGATTTATAAATAAGGTCAGGATCATCAACGCGAACCAAAGGTCGGTTGGTGGGGATAGAAACAACTTCCAGCCCATAAGTGTGAGCGAATTCACCCGCTTCGGTAGAAGCCGTACCTGTCATCCCCGAGATCTTCGCGTACATACGGAAATAATTCTGGAGAGTTACCGTGGCCAGCGTCTGGTTTTCTTCCTTAACCCGTACCCCTTCTTTAGCTTCAACCGCTTGATGTAGGCCCTCACTCCAGCGGCGCCCTTCAAGTATGCGACCAGTGAATTCATCAACAATCCGAGCCTCGCCGTCTTGGATGACGTAATCAACATCGCGTTTGAAAAGCTCTTTAGCTCGTAGCGCGGCCTGAAGTTGGTGGACGTAGTTCTGATTGACATGCTCATACAAGTTACTTACACTGAGTGCTTCTTCAACTCGAGCAATCCCTTCTTCCGTTGGCACGACTGTTTTTTTTGCTTCGTCCACCTCATAATCACGCTCCCGCTCAAGCATCTTTGCCACTCGAGCAAACTGCTGATAAAGATCTTGCGCGTCTTCAGCTCTACCCGAAATAATTAAGGGTGTACGAGCCTCATCAATAAGAATTGAGTCAACCTCATCGATGATCGCGTAAGAATGCTTGCGTTGGACTTGTTCTTCTCGGGTCGAGGCCATATTGTCACGCAGATAGTCAAATCCAAATTCATTGTTGGTTCCGTAAGTTATATGAGCGGCATAAGCAGCTTTTTTTACGTCCCAGTCATTCATTTCGCTCAAGACGACGCCTACGTCAAGCCCAAGAAAGCGATAAAGCTGACCCATCCATTCAGAGTCACGCTTAGCCAAATAATCGTTTACGGTTACTAGATGAACTCCGTATCCAGCCAGGGCATTGAGGTACGCGGAAAGTGTTGCGACCAGGGTTTTCCCTTCACCAGTTTTCATTTCGGCTACCCAACCAAGATGCAAAGCGGCTCCACCCATGATTTGGACATCAAAGTGACGCTGCCCGAGAGTTCTTCGGCCCGCTTCGCGAACGGCAGCAAACGCCTCCGGCAAAATATCGTCAAGCACTTCAAGCCGAGCTTGGCGTCCAGTCTCGATATCCCCCGCGCGATCAATACGCGATTGAAACTCAGTGGTCAGCGCGCGCAGGTCATCATCGCTTCGGCTTTCCATTTCGGGCTCAAAGGCCGAGACCTGAGGAACAATAGATTCGAGGATTTTGACCTTTCGGCCCTCACCCGCGTGCAAAACTTTCTGAAGTAATCCCATTCCTTATGATCTTACCGGTGAGAACCCTGCCCTCTGCTCGCGTTGGACCACCATATTCTGAGAATATTCACAGATGACCGCTAATCCCCCGGAGCTTCGATTCCGCCGCGTCCACCCTGCCGCTCTTGCCTTGGGGGCAATAACCCTCGTCTGGGTGCTCACCTTCAGCATCCTTGTAGTCAAAAAACAAAACGGCTTCTGGTCGGTTGATTTCGACATGGGCATTTATGACCAAGCGGTTTGGCTCTTGGCGCGTGGCCAGAGCTTCATCACCGTGCGCGGTCTGCCGGCATTTGGGCATCACGCTAATTTCGGTTTGTATCTTTTCGCACCCGCTTCATGGCTTGGAGCAGGGCCTAACTTTCTGAACGTCACCCAAGTTGTCGTACTGGGGCTTGGCGTTGTCCCAATATATCTTTTGGGTCGCTATCGCAGGCTTAGTCCGTGGTCAGCGGCTGCTCTCGCGGCAGCATTTTTATTACACCCCGCTCTGCAGTTTTTCACGGCCGAATTGTTTCACCCAGAAACGATTGCTTTAACTCCTCTCCTAATGGCTTACCTTTGTGCCACTAAACGTTCATGGCGTTGGTTCGCGTTTTGGGCGATCTTTGCCGTGATGTGGAAAGAAGATGTAGCACTAGCGATGGCAATGCTCGGGATAATCATTGCCCTACGCAGTAAAAATTCATCCGGGGAAAAGCAGATCAGTAATCGCACCGTAGGTTTAATAACTTTCACTGCTTCTGTGGGCTGGATAATTTTTGTTTCGCAAATACTTATCCCAGGAGTTTCTGGTCATTCGGCCCACTACGGAGAGTTGTATAGCGGTGTCGGAGGATCAGCGGGAGGAATGCTTAGCACCTTAATTCACGACCCCGGAAATATAACTAGCCGTCTTGCCTCATCAGAAACTCAGCACTTTGGTTGGCAATTATTAGCACCTTACGGGCTGACCAGTCTGCTAGCTCCGATTGAACTTTTGATTGGTCTTCCCCAGTTCATTCTTGACGCAATCAGTAATTATCCTTGGACTCGAACTATCACTTTTCGCTACGCCGCTATCCCACTAGTAGCCGCAACGTTAGCCATGGTCGAAGGAGTGGCGTTTGCTTGCCGTCGGGCGGCCCGGGTAAAAAATCTACGACTAGTGACATCAGGAGTTCGGTTTCTTTCCCTGGCAGTGCTGGCGTGTGCAGTATTGGCTACATTTTCTTGGGGACCGTCACCAATCGGAAACAGTTACCAAGACGGGTGGTGGCCACTGACGGAAAATACTCGCCAAGAGGCACAACAAGGTGCCTTAGACGCAGTTCCAGACGACGCAACGGTGAGCGCGAGTTACACATTGGTTCCTCAGCTAAGTGGAAGAAGCGAGATCTATTCGTTCCCCAACCCGTGGAAAAGTCAGAACTGGGGCGTTACGGGCAGCAAAAATAGAAATCCTCAAAGAATTGAGTGGCTAGTAATTGATCGCTACATAACTGATGCGCAGGGGCAAAAACTACTTGACTCGCTAATAGCTAAGGGGAAATTCAAAAAAGTATTTGACCAAGACGGAATGTGGGTAGCCCGCCGAATCAATCCGTGAATCTAATTTAACGATTCACCGGACGAGCGAATGTTTGGCCGAGCAGGAGTGCGGGCAGCAGTAAGTGCAACCACTCGAGTTGCTCCCGATTTTTTTAGTGACTCGGCGGCGGCAGAGAGTGTCGCCCCTGTGGTGGCCACGTCATCGATTAGCAATATCAAACCACTTACTGGGTGAACGACAGAAAAACTGGGGGCGTTGCGCCGATCGGCACCAGATAATCCCGTCTGGGGCGGTCCGGGACTGCGGCGCAGAAGTGACCGAGTTGGCTGACTCATTATTTTGCCCACCGCTCGAGCCAATACCTCAGCTTGATCAAAACCGCGTCCCCGGCGCCGGGCACGAGTCGTCGGCGCCCAAGTGATCAAAAGTGATTGCCGAGCAATGCTTTGTCGAGCCGGAGCACAGTCGAGCATTTCCTGGGCTAACCACTCACTGGCCGAATGGCCACCTTGATACTTGATCTGAGTAATGAGCTTGCGGGCAACTCCTTCGTAAGCAAACGGAGCCGCCCAAGCGTCTACGCCTACCGGCGGTGGAGCAGTTGGGGCCAGCTGAAGCAATGCTTCACAAGCAAGACATACGGGGTAACCGTGCTTTCGACAACCTGGGCAAGTTGTCGGGAGCACTAACGACCAAAGGGTTTTGAGCACGCCCAAGAAAGTATCCCCCGCCTATGACATATAACATTTTTACCCCTGTTAGCATCATCGCGCTGCGTAATAACGCTTACGGGAACGAGAGGATCATCATGCTGGCTAAACACGTACAAGGGAAAGAAGCCGAAGCAACTCTTTCACCACTTTTTGGACAACGCAGTATGGATTCTTCAATTCCTCGGTGGCAAATTCCCGAAACCGAATTATCGGGGTCAGCCGCTTATCAATTGATTCATGACGAAATGAGTCTTGATGGCAACCCGCTACTAAATCTTGCGTCTTTCGTTACGACTTGGATGGATCCCGAAGCCCAACTGCTTATGCAAGAAGCCCTGCCGAAAAACTTTATTGATGCAGAAGAGTATCCCCAGACGGCGGAAATCGAACGGCGGTGCGTAAGTATCATCGCAGATCTCTTTCATGCCCAAGCTTCGGGCCAGCAAGCCATGGGAACATCAACCGTAGGTTCCTCGGAAGCAATTCACTTGTGCGGACTCGCATTGAAATGGAATTGGCGTAAACGTCGAGCGGCGGCTGGCCTTTCCACTAGCACCCCCAATATCGTAATGGGAGCCAATGTTCAGGTCGTTTGGGAAAAGTTTGTTCGTTATTTTGACATCGAAGCACGTTACGTCGACATGGCTCCTGGCCGTTCGATTATCGGCGTACCCGAAGCTTTGGCGTTGGTCGACGAGAACACTATTGCAGTTGTCGGCATATTAGGAAGCACCTATACCGGTGAATTCGAGCCCATCGAAGCACTCGACGCCGCCATCGTGGAACTAAACGCTAAAACAGGTTGGCAAGTGCCGATTCACGTCGATGCCGCTTC
The DNA here is from genome assembly GCA_009694435.1 of Acidimicrobiia bacterium. Lineage (GTDB taxonomy): Bacteria > Actinomycetota > Acidimicrobiia > IMCC26256 > PALSA-555 > SHUY01. Next base: position 9,034 of record SHUY01000057.1, read on the forward strand.
GGGTGGTTTTGTGGCTCCGTTTGCTTACCCCGACCTCAAATGGGATTTCCGTCTTCCGTCAGTGCGTTCGATCAACACATCGGGGCACAAGTATGGGCTGGTATACCCCGGCGTCGGCTGGGCGATCTGGCGCGACACCTCTGATCTTCCTGATGAACTACTTTTCCACGACAATTATCTCGGGAACGACCAAATCACTTTCGATTTAAACTTTTCTAAGGGATCAAGCCAAATCATTGGGCAGTACTACAACTTTTTACGCCTTGGTCGCGACGGCTACACCCGGATTATGAATAACTTGCTTGACACCGCAAATGAAATTGCTGATGCAATTATCGCTACTGGAGACTTCGAGTTAGTCAGTTCGCGCCAAGCTCTTCCTTTAGTAACGGTAAAATTGAAAGGAAAGCGTAGATATACCTGTCACGACCTAAGCGAAGAACTCCGACTTCGGGGGTGGATTGTTCCGGCTTACACCTTGCCGCCAAAACTTGACGACGTTGAAGTCCTGCGGGTCGTCGTACGGGAAGGATTTAGCCGCGACATGGCCGACAATTTGATCCTTGACCTCACCGCGGCGGTGGCCAAACTCGGCCAGTCACCGCCCGCTAAGCCCACCAAGAAACCCCACAGTCGTTCAAAAAATAAGGTCTGCTAGTTGGATCGGCGAGACAAACTCGCCCGATCCATACCTCTCTTTAGTAACGGTAGGTATCAGGCTTGTACGGTCCCTTAACCGGAATCCCGAGATAATCCGCTTGATCTTTAGTTAACTCGGTGAGGCGAACCCCCAGCTTTTCGAGATGCAGCCGAGCCACTTCTTCGTCGAGGTGCTTGGGAAGCGTGTAGACCTTGTTCTCGTAGAAATCTCTACGCGTATAGATTTCGATTTGGGCTAACACCTGATTAGTGAAACTGTTCGACATAACGAAACTGGGATGACCAGTAGCGCAGCCAAGATTCAAGAGTCGCCCCTCGGCCAAAATGATGACCGAGTGCGCAGGATTTTTACCCTGGGCGGGGAAAACCCACTCGTCCACTTGAGGTTTGATGGTGATGCGCTCGATGCCTTCGATTTGAGCCAAGCCGGCCATGTCGATTTCGTTATCAAAGTGCCCAATATTTCCAACAATGGCGTTGTGTTTCATCTGGCTCATATGTTCGGCCGTAATGATATCTTTGTTTCCGGTAGTCGTAATAAAAATATCGGCCGTATCTAACACGTCTTCAATCCTCAATACTTCGTAGCCCTCCATGGCGGCCTGCAAAGCGCAGATGGGATCGATTTCGGCGATTACTACCCGAGCGCCTTGGCCCCGGAGTGATTGAGCCGAACCTTTACCAACATCGCCGTAGCCGGCAACAAGAGCCACCTTCCCCGCGATCATTACATCAGTGGCTCGGCAAATTCCGTCCACTAGCGAGTGTCGGCAACCATAAAGATTGTCGAACTTTGACTTAGTCACCGAATCATTAACGTTGATCGCGGGAAAAAGCAGTGATCCTTGTTCTTGCATTTGGATCAAACGATGAACACCAGTAGTGGTTTCTTCAGTTACACCGAGGATTTTTTCGCCCAACCGGTGCCAGAAACGATTATCTTCACCGAGAATACGGCGTAGGACTCCCAAGACAACTGTCCACTCTTCTGAATCGCCCGAAGTGGCATCGGGTACTGCACCGGCTCGCTCAAATTCGACCCCTTTATGTACGGCCATAGTGGCGTCGCCACCATCGTCAAGGATCATGTTCGGTCCCTCTTCGCCCGGCCAGGTCAGCGCTTGTTCGGTGCACCACCAGTACTCTTCGAGCGTTTCACCTTTCCAAGCAAAAACTGGAATGCCGGCCGCGGCCATGGCGGCGGCGGCGTGGTCTTGAGTAGAGAAAATGTTGCACGAGGCCCAACGCACTTGTGCACCTAGAACCGTAAGAGTTTCAATCAGCACTGCGGTTTGCACGGTCATATGCAACGACCCCGTGATGCGTGCTCCCATTAGCGGCTTGGTTGTTCCGTAGCGCTCGCGCATAGCTATCAGGCCAGGCATCTCGTGCTCAGCTAAATCGATCTCTTTGCGTCCGAACTCGGCCAAAGTTAAATCGGCCACCTTGAAATCGGCTTTGCCGTCGGCTTTAGCGGGGTAATTAATTGTCTGGGTCATATTCGACTCCTGGTTAGGGGGAGATAGATAATCCGTACTCCCTCGGGCACCGCTTTTGCGGCTATCAACAGGAGTCGGCCCGGATCACCGGGTCACAGCCATTAGGCCCGACCAACTATTAGATTAGCACTCCGACCTATTCAAACCGCTACTTAGCGCTCGGGCACGAAAGAACCAAGGCTCGACTTCAACTGAGCGATGGCGTCGATGGGGCCCGGGTCAACATCATTGTCTAAAGCTAAATAGCAACTAGTCCAGGCCCCGAGATACATCAGATCAAGGAGTTGAGCCAGCCGGCCTTCACCTTGAGCTTCAACTTCAATCACTTGGACAAACACTTCTTCAGTCAACGAACGCGAGAGGACCATTTGCTCGGCCAAACGCGGGTGCTCATCTTGATGGCGCAACTGAACCAGGCTAAAAATCTGCCGAGTGACGTCCCCGTGTTGGCCCCATCCACAAATCTCATTGTGATTCAGTTCGGGGTACATCGCCCAAAACGCCGGCGCCTTAGCATTTTCATTTATATCGTTTTTGAAGCGCCGGGCGGCCAGTCCACCAATGCTTCCGCCTCCGTAAATAAGTGGAATGGTGCGACCAATCATTCGAGCTAATTCACGAGCAGGGTTTTTTGGCCCAGTTATCTTGGGAACACACTGATCTCTACGCTTGCTTAACTGCTCGTAGGCGCGCTTGATGTCCGCAGCACTATCAGCTCGCAAGTTAAGTCGTTCAAGAATTACCAGCAAAGGGGCCACCAACGCCCCCAGTGCTGCTCGGGGCATTAATCCAGAGGGGCACGGTACTAAAACACCTCCCGACTCAGTAACTAAATTGCCTAGTGCCCCTCCGCACGAAACTGCTATTACCGATGCCCCGGAATCAACCGCCCCCTTAGTCATCGAGAGAGTTTCTTCAGTATTTCCCGAATAAGAAAGAGCAAAAACTAGCGACTTCGAATCTAAATACTCGGGCGCACGATAGCCCTGCTTGATAATGACCGG
>SHUY01000058.1 GCA_009694435.1 Acidimicrobiia bacterium
ATCCCGCTCTTGCTGTAGCCAATGAGTTGGTCAAGCAGGGAGTATCTAAAACAGCAATCCGATTTATCGGCGCTCGGCGCGGACTAGAAGCCACCGTGATACCCGCCGCAGGTTTTTCTATTGATTTATTATCGGGGCGAGGGCTGAAACGTAGTTTCAGCCCTCTGGCCTTGCTCGCTAACGCCGCCGCAATTTTTGGCATTTCGGTGGCCTGCGTTCGAGCTATTTGGATCGTTGGTCGGTTTCGCCCCACAGTCGTTTTTGGTGTGGGGGGCTATGCCTCTTGGCCAGGAATCTTGGCCGCACGGATTTGGTTTAAGCCGACAGTCATCCATGAACAAAATGTCGCTCCCGGATTAATTAACCGTCTGGCAGTGCGCTTAGGGGCGGTACCAACAGTGTCGCTCCCGGGCACCGCTCTGCCGAGGGCGCATATAACTGGCAACCCGGTACGACCAGAACTTTTTTCTATAAACCACGACCCAGATGTCGATCCGCCATTGGTTGTTATTACCGGAGGAAGTCTTGGCGCAAGGCGATTAAACGACGCTGGGCTTGATCTTTACGCGCGTTGGCGAGCGCGCCAAGATATTGCTATTCAATTAATAGCGGGCCCAGCCGATTTTGATCGTTGTACTGAAAAAATGCAAGAACAGCAAAAAGACGATGATTATCTTAATTTTTCTATTGTGCGCTACGAAAAAAATATGGCCGAGATCTATTCCCGCAGTACGATCATCGTTTCTCGTTCGGGAGCAACAACTTGTGCGGAATTGTCGGCTTCAGCCAGTGCCGCTATTTTGATCCCGTTTCCCCGAGCCACCGATGACCACCAAAGCCGAAATGCCCAAGCGTTGGTTGACGTGGGCGCAGCAGTAGTAATAAATGATCAAGAGCTCACCGGCGAGCGCTTAGGGTGGGAACTTCGGTCAATTCTCGACGATCCGGCACGGATCGACCGCATGCGCCAGGCAAGTGCGCTATTGGCACAGCCCGAAGCGTCTGCTCGGGTTGTAGAAGTAATCGAAAGGGTGGGGCGTGGTTGAATTAGACCTATCTCAGCCCCGAACCCTGCATATTGTCGGTGTCGGTGGCGCGGGAATGAGCGCGATCGCCACCGTTTTGGTCCACATGGGTCATCGTGTTAGTGGCTCTGACTTGCGCGATTCACCAACGCTAGAACGATTGCGCTTAATTGGAATCGACGCTCAAGTTGGGCATAAAGCCAAAAATATCCCCCCTGCTACTGAAGCAGTAATTATTTCTACCGCTATCCCGTCTACCAACATCGAAGTAAAAACTGCCGTGACTAACGGTTGGCCAGTGGCGAGCCGCGCGGAAGCGCTGCGAGCGCTGTCGCTAACTCATAGATCGGTGGCGGTAGCCGGTAGTCACGGCAAAACCACTACTTCTTCGATCTTGGCTTTAATGCTTAGAGGGGCAGGCTTGCGCCCCACTTTTATTATCGGTGGAGATCTAAACGAAGTAGGCACTAACGCGGCTTACGACGGAGGCGATTGGATGGTGGTCGAAGCAGACGAGAGTGACGGAACGTTTCTTCGTCTCTCTCCTGAAGTGGCAATAGTTACCAACATTGAGCCTGACCATATTGAGCACTACGGAACATTCTCGGGGTTAGTCGATGCATTTAAACAATTTCTTACTGGCGTAACCGGTCCCAAAGTAGTTTGTATCGACGACCCGATAGCACGGAATCTTATTGTTGGTTTGGGTGAATGTCATAGTTATGGCTTTCATGAAGACGCGCAATATCGATTAGTTAACTATCGCGGTACGCGGCAAGGGAGTAAGTTCGAAATTGAAAACGAAGGAGTCGTTCTTGGGCTTGTCGAGGTTCCCACTCCTGGGCGTCATAATGCTCTCAATGCCACCGCGGCAATTGTCGCCGCGGGCAAAATGGGAGTTTCTTTTGCCACCGCAGTTTTTTCGGTGGCTTCTTTCGGTGGCGTATCTCGCCGTTTCGAAACCCGAGGTGATTTAAATGGAGTCACTTTCATCGACGATTACGCTCATCTACCAACCGAAGTCGCGATAACTATTCGTACCGCTCGTGAAGGGGGCTGGGGTCGAGTGGTGGTGATATTTCAGCCTCACCGTTATTCTCGGACTGAGCAATTATGGCGGGATTTTTCTGACGCCTTCGTTGATGCCGATTCAGTGATAATCACTGATGTTTACTCCGCGGGTGAAACTCCTCGTCCGGGCGTATCGGGCCGACTGGTGGTGCGAGCCATTTTGGATGCTCATCCTGAATGCCCAGTTCAGTATCTACCGCGCAGATCCGATGTGGTTCGTTTTGGGCTACGCGATGCCCGATCGGGTGATGTGGTTTTGACACTCGGGGCGGGCGACCTTACGTCGGTCCCCGATCAATGGCTTTCACAGATCGCGACTGAGGTTAAGTAATGGCTTTGCCCGATCTCGCGAGTCAATTAGAGGCTCAGTTGGGTGAAGCAGTTTCTCTCAACACTTCAGTGTCAGACCTGACTACCTATCGGCTTGGTGGACCAGTGGCAGTAGTAGTGCGGGTCTTCTCGGAAAATGATTTGGTTACTGTCGGGCAAATTATTTCTTCCGCTCAAGACGAGATTCCTCTGATCGTTATTGGGCGCGGCTCAAATTTGTTGGTCGCTGATTCTGGTTTTATGGGGGTAGGGATTATTCTTGACGGCGACTTTACTGAAGTGAAGATAGAACCCGGACTCAGGTTGACCGCCGGTGGAGCAGTGCCTCTTCCGGTAGTAGCTCGTCAGAGCGCCGCCGCCGGTCTAACCGGTTTGGAGTTTTTAGTGGGGATCCCTGGATCAATCGGCGGTGCAGTGCGAATGAACGCTGGTGGCCATGGTCGAGAGATAAGAGAAGTGCTTGACCGCGCTCGCATCGTAGACATTCAAAGTGGCAAAACTCGCATTTGTCGAGCCGACGATCTGGATTTTTCTTATCGTTCGTCCAACGTCAAGCACCACGAAGTTGTAGTTCAGGCGGAATTGCGAGCGAGTCTTGATGATCCTGACGCTTGTCGAAAACGAATAGACGACATTGTTCGGTGGCGGCGAGAAAACCAACCTGGGGGAGCTAACGCGGGGTCTACTTTTAAGAATCCTTCAGGAGATTCAGCTGGTCGGCTTATTGATTCCGCGGGGCTAAAAGGTCTACGAGTAGGTGGGGTAGTGGTTTCAGAAAAACACGCAAACTTTTTACAGGCCGAAGAGGGTGCTACGGCTCGTGATGTGTACGAGTTGATGAAATTAGTGCAAAGAAAAGTTAAAGAGAGTTGCGGTATTGATCTTGAATCTGAATTGCATACGGTTGGTTTTGACGAAAATTTATGAAGCCTAATTTACGAACAATTCTAATTGGCGTTACAATTCTTTTTTCTATTTTAGGATTAGCCGTAGGAATTATTTATTCTCCTATTTTGGACGTGGATAAAGTAGTCGTGATTGGTGCACCTGGTCGAGAATCCGAGGTACTAGATGCCGCCACGATAAAAATAGGCGATCCTTTGCTCGTGGGTTCTATTACCAGCTCTGATAATCGGGTTGCTGGGCTTCCTTGGGTTGAGAGTGCTCGACTAGATCGTAAACTTACCGGTACTGCTCGTTTAATTGTGCGTTCGCGAACGCCAGTAGCGTACGCCCGTACTCCTGAGGGACCGGTGGGTCTAGTCGACGAAGAAGGAATCGTTGTCGCGATTGTGCCCACTCCGCCCCCGGGGGTACCCGAAATCAAAAATGCGGGCCCGGTGCCTACTCCAGGGCAAAAAATTTCTGCCCCCGACCTGGTTAAAGTGGCCTCCAGTCTTGGTCCATTGGGCGCTCGGGTGGCAGAAATTGCTATTACTAATCGTCAGGCCACCTTGTACTTGGTTGCGGGACCCGAGGTTAGATTTGGCGGCCTTGATCGTTTGGCTGAAAAAGCTCAATCGGCCGAGGCCGCTTTAGGGGCTATTGGTACTAAAGGATTTTCTTATCTGGACGTTCGGGTGCCGAGTGGGCCGGTGACGGGTTAATGGGAGTAAAACCCCTGATTGAGGTATTTTTGGCCTATCATCTTCTCAATGGAAAATAGTTCCGAGGAGTATCTCGAGGACTCTGATAGTTACGATTTTGCTGGGCTCCCAGACGCTACGGTGCTGGGGCAAGAGGAATCTCCGAGGGGAGAATCACGACAAATGTTAGGTGACCCACAGAATTACTTAGCTGTTATCAAAGTCGTCGGCATCGGTGGCGGTGGTGGTAACGCAGTTAACCGCATGATTGACGCTGGACTAAAGGGCGTAGAGTTCGTTGCGGTAAACACCGACGCCCAGGCACTTTTAATTAGTGACGCTGACGTGAAACTTGATATCGGGCGTCAACTGACTCGCGGTTTGGGCGCGGGGTCTGATCCTGATGTTGGCCGGCAAGCAGCGGAAGATCACCGCGACGAAATTGAAGAAGTACTCAAGGGATCCGACATGGTATTCATCACTGCCGGTGAAGGTGGCGGTACTGGTACGGGCGGCGGTCCAATTATTGCAGAAATCGCTCGCGGTCTTGGCGCGTTAACGGTAGCCATCGTTACTCGTCCCTTTGGTTTTGAAGGACGTCGCCGAGCGGTACAGGCCGAAGCAGGGATTGCCCGCATGCGGGAAAAAGTTGACACAATGATTGTGATTCCCAATGATCGCCTTATTGATGTAAGCGACGAAAAGGCTTCGCTGCTTTCCGCTTTCAAGATGGCTGACGATATTCTTCTTCAGGGTGTACAAGGCATAACGGATCTCATCACTACTCCAGGTCTTATTAACACCGACTTTGCTGACGTGCGCATGATCATGCAAAACGCCGGCACCGCGTTAATGGGTATTGGTCAAGCGGCCGGCGAGGGACGCGCGCTTAACGCCGCTCGCATTGCTATTTCGAGCGCGTTGCTCGAGGCAAGTATTGAAGGGGCTAGAGGATTGTTACTTAACGTAGCGGGTCCATCTGACCTCGGGCTACGGGAAACAACTGAAGCGGCCGAGGTGGTCAAGGCCACTGCTCACCCCGACGCCAATATTATTTTCGGGACCACAATTGACGACTCTTTGGGTGACGAAATTCGTATTACCGTTATTGCCGCTGGATTTGATCGATTTGAAGCTGAGCGACCCGATATGAGTCGTTCAAGCATCGATGCCGACGAAGATGACAGTCCTTCATCACCACGGAAGTCACGGTCGAGTTCTTTCGATAGCGGGGATGACGACTTCGACGTTCCCGAGTTTTTGCGCTGATCGAGCTAAAAATTGGCTCGACTCGCATAATTTTTACTGACCGAAGGGACGGCGTATCTCCGCCTCCTTACGACTCGGCCAATTTAGGCTTGAGCGTTGGCGACAACGAAAAAAATGTTAGAGAAAATCGTGAGCGTTTGGCGCGCCGGGTGGGCCTAAGCGATCCAAGTGGGTGGCAGTTTTTAGACCAAGTCCACGGGGGCGAAGTTGTTGAAGTGGATCGACCAAACAAGGGAATGGCAGTTCGTTTTGGCGATGCCGCAGTAACTGCCACTGCTGGTCAAGTTCTGGCTGTCCTTACGGCCGATTGCGCCCCAGTGGTAATTGTGGGCGATTCGGCATTTGCGGTAGTCCACGCGGGGTGGAAAGGGCTTCTGGCGGGGGTTGTGGCTAATAGCGTCAACACTTTGCGCTCTCGGGGCGTGAATATTCGCCAAGCGGTATTAGGGCCGTGTATTCATCCCATAAATTATGAATTTGGACTCAATGATTTGAAATTATTAGCCAAAACTCTAGGTAATGAGGTGATCGGTACGACTTCATCTGGTGCTCCGGCGCTGGATCTCCCTAGTGCGGTGCGCTCCGCCGTGGCGGCAGCCAGAGTCGAGTCTTTTACCGATGTCGGGATTTGCACCGCTTCGTCGGCCGATCATTTTTCTTTCCGCCGGGACGGGGTTACGGGACGCCAAGCGCTCGTAGCCGTAATGGAATAACGATCATGACTCTTGACGAGCAGTCTGATTCGATAACCGAACGGGTTGTCGAAGTTCAAGCTCGAGTAGATAGTTCCACCCTCGCTTCTGGTCGAACTCTTGGCTCAGTAAAATTAATTGCTGCGACCAAGACAGTCCCAGTAGCGAATATCTTGACTGCTATTAAGGCAGGCATCACCGACTTAGGCGAAAATCGGGCCCAAGAATTGACGACCAAGGCACCCGCAATAGCGGCTCATAGCGAAGTGCATTGGCATTTCATCGGCAGCCTTCAGCGCAACAAAGTGAAAGTGCTTGCTCCGTGGGTGACGCTCTGGCATTCAATTGACCGAATCGAACTTGGCGAGACCATTGCGAGGTTTGCGCCAAAAGCGAGGGTGTTGATCGAAGTAAACGTTGCCGCCGAGCCTAATAAGTCTGGCTGTCAGGTCACCGAAGCCCCCTCGCTGGTCGATGCTTTGCGAGACCAAGGTTTGGCGGTGGCTGGGCTGATGGCTATTCCTCCCCCTCGGTCGAACGAATCTGATCCGATCCGTCATTTTGCCGCTCTGCGTATTTTGGCTGAATCTCTAGATTTAACTGAGCTTTCAATGGGCATGACTAACGATTACGAACTGGCGATCAGTGAAGGCGCAACGATGGTGAGAGTGGGGCGAGGGCTATTTGGTGATCGGCCCCCCGAACACCCGCTTAGGCGTTAGGATTGTCCTAGGAGGTCGTGCATTAAAGAGCACGCAAATTTTATGGCTTCACTTTGGCAAAAAACGATGTTGTACCTCGGTCTTCAAGGCGACGGTTACGAATACAACGCGTCCGCGCCGTCATCGCAGCGATCCAACCAACCCGAACCTGAGCATTCTCGCAGCTTCGACGGAGATTCATCAGCCGATTCCGACGACCTCTACGAAGAAGAGGGTCCTTACTCTGACGCGTACCGCGGGGGGATACGCACTATTCGTCCCAGCGAAAGTCGTTTGCCCGATTCTTCCGTACGACCGGTAGGAAAAGTTGATCAACCAAGTGGAGTTTCAACTAATAGAGCAGCAGTCTCTCGTTCGGCCGCCAGTGCGCCCGGAAAAGTTCATGTTGTTGATCCCCGAAGCTTTAATGATGCCCAAGAGATTGGTGACCGCTTAAAATCTAATCAAGCGGTAATCATAAATCTTCAAGGCACACCGAAAGACCTTCAGCGTCGACTTATCGATTTCACCAGCGGGCTTACTTACGCAGTAGGGGGCTCCATGTCGCGAGTTGCCGACGCAGTATTTTTGCTTTCCCCGACTGACGTCGAACTCTCGGAAGACGAGAAGGAGCGACTCGAGGCGCGCGGCCTCTATCGGCGCAACTAATCGCAAGTGGAAGTAATTTGCGCGGGTATAACTATTTTCATCGTCATACTTTTCGCTCGGGCGGTTATGTCCTGGTTCCCCCTGTCCCCTGGCACACCGGCAGCCCAAATCAGCGATGTTCTGGTGCTGCTCACCGACTGGGCCCTCAAGCCGTTACGGACAGTGATTCCGCCCGTAGGGATGATTGACCTTTCGTTCTTGGTGCTTACTATGGGGCTATTCATTATCCGCGGCTTTATCTGCGGTTAAGCCTTTTTCGTCTCCAGCCTGACAACGACCTACCCGATTGGATACTATTAAGCCATGACGACACCAAGTTCCAGAATGGACATTTCCGCCGACGAGCTACGCACTATCGAAATCAAGGAGGAGAAACGACACGGATATAATCGCGACGATGTCGACGAACTTCTTGAGCGAGGCGCGGCGACGATTGAGCGGTTGCTAGCAGAAAATCAACAACTCCGTTCTCGTTTGTCTCAAGGATCGACAAGTCCAGCTAAGCCCGCACCGGCCGCACCGGCCGCACCGAATGTTGAGCGCAACTTCGATACCAGTGCCATACAGCGCACGCTCGTATTGGCGCAGCAAGTGGCCGACGAGGCAGTAGCTGATGCTCGCGCCCAAGCACAAAAAATCGTGGGCGATGCCCAATCTCAAGCGCAACAATTGGTTGCGGGAGCAGAGTCTCGGGCCGCCGAAATTGCTGAGAATGAACGCCAAAAACTAGAGGACGAAATAAATACTCTTCAGAGTGCTCGAGCAACTCTGGGGGTTGATGTTGATGCCCTGGAAGCCTTCGAAAGGGAATACCGCGATCGGTTACGTAACGCCCTTGAGGCCGAACTCGATTCCTTCAGCCGAATGCTGGCGGGGGGGGCGCAGCGTCCCGGAGTGCACCCCATATCATTACCAAGTCCATCAAGCGCTCAGGGGTCATGGTCGCAAGCAGGGGTCCAGATGACGGAAGAATCTGGTTCGCCTGCTAACTGGGATCCATCTCCCGCTGGCGGTTGGGCTAACGATGATTCGGCTCCTGCGCCGGGAGACGAAAGTCTTGATGACGACGCATTTTTTGCATCACTGCGCGACGCGGTTCGTGAAGAAGCTCCTTTGGGCGAGGAAGCGATTAGCTCTGACGAAGACACGGGTGAGCAGCGTAAGTTGTTTAAGCGCCGGAAGTAGAACTCGCTTTAACGATACGTAGTAAGACCGAGTCACCCTCTACAACAAAGGTATCTAGTTCACTCGGGGACTCTTTGATGCTCTTTACGTTCCAACTTGTAGCCAGTACTTCAGGAGCAATCATTGCTTTATGAAGTTCTGCCGCTCGGGCGACGATCCCGTCGGAAAATATTTCCACCTCTATGCGGTCAGAAAGTTCGAACTCGCGATTACGCCGCAGTTCGTTAATCGCTCTAACCAGTTCGCGGGCGATTCCTTCCAGTCGCAGTTCTTCGTTGATAGTGATATCAATCGCGACTGCCGACCCCTCTTGCTCGACGAGGATCAGTTCGTCGTGAGCCGTAGCTCGAATCTCAACGTCGTCGGCAGTCAATTCGATTTCGAAGCTATCGATAATGAGCGAGTAGCTGCCTTTATCACTTAACGCTTGCGCGAGAGAGCGGCCGTCTAGGTCGTTAAGGGCTGATTTAACTTGGGGCATAAGTGAACCCACTCGGGGCCCTAGTAGTCGAAAATTGGGGACTACCCGGTACTGCAGTAGTCCCGCGAGTTCTCCTATCGTCTCAACTTTCTTTACGTTTAATTCGTCAGAGATTTCCTTCTCTATCTCGTCCGAAAGTGTTACCCCGCCCGGGACAAATACGACTGCTCGGCTGAGAGGCTGACGAACTTTAATACGAGCTTCAGTCCGAGCTGAACGTCCTAGAGTCACCAACAACCGTGCCTGCGCCATGGCCAGTTCGAGATCTTCATCTATAGCGGCAGTATCGGCTTCGGGCCAGTTCGCGAGATGGACTGATTCTTGATGATCGGTAAGATTTCCCCATATCTCATCACTCACGAACGGACAAAACGGAGCGAGCAGCAATACGACCGTGCGTAAACATTGGTAGAGGGTTGCGTGAGCGTCCGAGTCGGAGGATTTCCAGAATCTTGCTCTTGACCTTCGTACGTACCAGTTAGAAAGATCGTCAACAAAGTTCTCTATCGCCTGAGCGCCAGTGAGAGCGTCAAAGCTTTCTAGTGCTTCGGTGACATTAAGGATCGTGCTGTTGAGCCGAGATTTTATCCACCGATCTAGCACCGGTTGATTTTTTGTTTCAGTCGACTGGGTGGGCTCCCATCCGTCGAGCCGAGCGTAGGTAGTAAAAAATGAATAAATATTCCAGAGCGTAAGAATAAATTTTCGAGCCGCCTCTTCGATCATCTTCTCATCTACTCGCCGGTTGGTCCAAGGCGACCCGGCCGAAAAGAAGTACCACCGCAAAGAATCAGCTCCTTGGGCATTGAGTATTTCCCAGGGCTCAATAGCATTACCGCGGGACTTCGACATTTTCTGGCCATCGCTGTCAACGACATGCGCAAGGCATACGACATTTTGGTACGGAGAGCGTTCAAAGACCAAGGTGTTAACGGCAAGAAGCGAGTAAAACCAACCTCGAGTTTGATCGATGGCCTCACATATGAAATCGGCGGGGAACTGCTTTTCGAATAGGTCTTTATTCTCAAACGGGTAGTGAAGTTGGGCCGCGGGCATAGCCCCCGAATCGAACCAAGCATCAAGGACCGGATCGATCCGGCGAGATTTTCCTCCGCAACTAGGACAAGGGATAATTATGCTGTCGACTTCGGGCCGGTGTAGTTCTAATTCGCTTAAATCGTGACCTGACTGCTCAGACAATTCTTGTCGTGAACCTATGCATTGATCGTTCCCACAGTCGGGACAGCGCCAGATAGGAAGCGGAGTTCCCCAAAATCGGTCGCGGGACAGCGCCCAGTCAACGTTGTTCTCTAACCAATCCCCGAATCGCCCAGTACGAATATGTTCGGGATGCCAGCCGATCTCATTATTCTCCTTAATCATTTCCTGCTTTTGGTCTGAAGTGCGGGCAAACCAAGTCGGAGAAGCTCGATAAATAAGAGGAGTAGCGCATCGCCAACAGTGAGGGTAAGAGTGGCTGTAGTCGACGACCCTTACCAACAGTCCAGTTTTCTCTAAGTGCTTGATTATTGAATCGTCAGCATCTTTTACGAATTCACCGAAGTAATCCGGCACGCTCGCGTCAAATTTGGCTTCCCCATCGACGGGGTTAAAAACTGGAAGTTTTTCCGCGAGACCGATCGTACGGTCTGTATCACCAAAAGCAGGCGCGATATGCACAACCCCAGAGCCGTCTTCTATGGTGACGAAATCAGCCGCTACAACTCTAAATGCTTCAGAGTCGTCAGTAGCAATTACGTCGTACGGTCGCTGATAGTGAGCTCCCACTAGTTCGGCCGTGTCTACTTCACCGATAACTTGAGCATCTTCACCCAGTACGGCCGTGACTCGATTCTCAGCCAAAATTAAATCTCGTCCCGTAGTCTTTACCCGTACGTATTTAATTTTTGGATTGATGGCGGCCGCTACGTTAGATAAAAGAGTCCAAGGAGTGGTCGTCCAAATCAGTAAATCGGCATCGCTCTCTAACAAAGGAAAGCGAACGTAGATTGATGGTTCAACTATGTCTTCGTAGCCCTGAGCAACTTCGTGGCTTGACAACGCAGTGCCACAGCGACCGCAGTAGGGGACTACCTTGAATCCTTCGTAGAGTAAGTTTCGATCCCATAGGGTTTTTAATTGCCACCAAACACTTTCTACGTAATCATTAGAGAGAGTCCAGTACGCACTATCGGTATCAAGCCACATGCCGATACGTTTAGTAAGCGTGGTCCATTCTTCGACGTAACGGTGAACAGATTGGCGGCAAAGATCATTGAATTTACCGATTCCGTATTCTTCAATTTGTTGTTTATGAGTAAATCCCAATTCTTTTTCTATTTCCAGCTCTACCGGCAGTCCGTGACAATCCCAGCCACCTTTTCGGGCTACAAAGCGTCCTCGCATGGTGTGAAATCGGGGATATAGGTCTTTAAAAGATCGTGTCCAAATATGATGAAGGCCAGGCCGACCGTTGGCGGTAGGAGGGCCTTCATAAAAGACCCATTCGGGTGCCCCCGCGCGGCGAGCAAGCGATTGAGCGAATACGTCGTCTCTGTCCCATTGGGCCAGGACCTTCTCCTCTAGGGCAACAAGGTCAAGACCGGTCTCGACGGCTTCAAAAGGCATGACTGCGAGCGTATCGTGACCGCCGCTAGCATTGGTTGTTGTTTTTGTGCTCTGGGCTACTCGGACTCAGGCCCAAAGCCCTAGTTGGCCCATTAAACAAGAGAAAAGGAGTTTTATGGGCCGGCTAAGGCTACGCTGCCCGTTCACCTTCTTTGCAGCAAAAAGACCTTCAATTTAACGCCAACGATGATGGGGGTGGGTATGCCGAAAAAATCGGGCCCGCGTAAAGCGAATAGTAAAACCAAAAAAGCCGGAGCCAAAAGTTCGACTTTGGCCAAGAAGGTCGCCGCGAAGAAATTAGCGGAAGCCAAAAAGAAAGCAGAAGCGCAAAAGAAAACCCTTGCGGCTAAGAAGGTCGCCGAGGCTAAAAAAGTAGCGGCGGCTAAAAAAGCTGCTGCGGCCAAGAAGGTCGCCGAGGCTAAAAAAGCTGCGGCGGCTAAAAAAGCTGCGGAACGAAAAGCCGAGGCCGATAGAAAAGCCGAAATCAAGCGGGCTCTA
>SHUY01000059.1 GCA_009694435.1 Acidimicrobiia bacterium
GGCGACTTCTGCGGCTAAGGCGGCCACGGTTCCGTCGCCCCCACAAGCAATTATTCCCACCCCGGCTTCGAGCGCTCGACGGGCCTGAGTGACACCGTCAGCGAGTGAGGTGGTGATGACGGTCTCTACGCCGAGATCCGTTAGAGCACTTTGCAGGGACGGCATTAGCCGGTGCCCCCGAGAGCGCCCTGCTTTTGGGTTCACCACGGCGAGCCATCGCATGAAGGCAAATAGTACCGGCAATCAGTAGAGACCGAGTCTGGGGGGGGCGGTAGCGTAGCGGTAGTGAGCAACGATATTGATCTCAGCCGAGTGCCCCGACACGTCGCCGTCGTGATGGACGGCAACGGTCGCTGGGCGCAAAAACGAGGACTAAAACGCACCGAAGGTCATGCTGCGGGAGAAGAAGCTCTTTTTGACACGGTAAAGGGCGCTCTCGACGTCGGACTTTCTTGGTTGACCGTATACGCATTTTCTACCGAAAACTGGCGCCGCCCCCTTGACGAAGTTCGTTTTTTGATGCACTTCAACGAATCACTTTTGCTCCGCCGGCGTGATGAACTCAACGACCTGGGCGTTCGGGTGCGTTTCATTGGTCGCCGAAGCGGGCGAGTACCTAAACGGGTGCTGAGACATATTTCTGACACTGAAGCCTTAACGGCAAAAAACCGAAAATTGACGCTTACCTTCGCCTTCAATTACGGCGGTCGAGCAGAAATAGTTGATGCAGTAAAGTCGATTGCTGAAGAAGTCAAACAGGGCCGCATCGATCCATCTCGCGTCAGCGAGCGTACGATTAGCCGCCATCTCTACGCTCCCGATATGCCCGACCCGGATGTATTAGTGCGAACTTCGGGTGAGTTCCGAACTTCTAATTACTTGCTCTGGCAAGCGGCTTACAGCGAGCTGGTATTTACTGATGTCTTATGGCCTGATTTTCGCCGCGCAGATCTATTTTCTGCCATTACTGAGTTTCAAAACCGTAACCGGCGCTTTGGCGGAATAGGAAATCCTGACTGACCTTTTTGTATTACCCCGGTTTTAAGTTGAGCATCTATACACTTAAACCGTGGCCCTTTATCGCGATCATGGCGTAGTCCTTCGAACTAGCAAACTGGGTGAAACTGACCGCATCATCACATTTTTGACCCGAGAAAATGGCAAAGTCCGAGCAGTGGCTAAAGGGGTTCGCCGGCCCGGAAGTAAGTTCGGGGCCCGCCTTGAACCTACGAGCAATGTCGCCCTCCAGCTTTATCGGGGACGCAACTTAGACATAGTGACGCAGGCCGAAACATTGGATACAAACCGCAGTTTGCGGGAAGATTACGCATTGCTGACCCACGCTATTTCTATGCTTGAAGCGGTCGATCAAGTAGCTCAAGAACGCGAATCCGATCCGGTAATGTACCGAATGCTCGAAGGAGCCCTTCGTACTTTGTCGAGTGAAAAGTCCCTCATAATAAGCGTGGCTTTTTTATGGAAACTACTTTCGCACGAAGGGTTTCACCCAGTCCTCACCTCGTGCGCTCGTTGTGAACTCGAATTTGGCGATGCCGTCGAACCGACAACCTTTGATTTCGGTGAAGGAGGCGCCCTGTGCTCATCGTGTGCGGCCGGAGGGGGGAGACGAATCTCGGCTGATGCCATTGTGGTTATATCGGCACTGGTCGATGCCCGGGTACGCGCGGTGATCGATCAGCCACCCAGTACCGAGGTTCTGCTGGAGGTTGAGCACTTGGGAGTTGGCGCCCTAGAACACCACTCCGAACGCCGCTTACGTAGTGCGGCGCTGTACTAATAAATAGAAATAAGTAACGAATCCGCCGTTACTCAACTTTTATCGACCCAAGGCCTCGGGCTCGGGGTACGATCTAATTCCCATGGCTACTCCTGACCAAATCGACCGCGTAGTCAACCTCTGTAAGCGGCGAGGCTTGATATTCCCCTCCAGTGAAATTTATGGTGGTTTTCGTTCAACTTGGGATTACGGACCGCTAGGAGTCCTGCTTAAGCGCAACGTCAAAGACGCGTGGTGGAGGTCAATGGTCCAGATGCGAGACGATGTCGTCGGCCTTGATGCAGCCATTTTGATGGCTCCCAAAGTATGGGAAACAAGCGGCCACCTAAAGACTTTTACTGACCCATTGGTTGATTGTCGCAAATGCCAAGAGCGCTTCCGTTCCGACGAGTTGCCGGTTTCCGGAGCTTGTCCAAACTGTGGCGCTCGCGATTCCTTTACCGAATCTCGTCAGTTCAATCTCATGTTTAAGACATTTGTGGGCCCAGTCGAAGACGATGCTGCGGTGGCTTATCTTCGTCCTGAGACTGCGCAAGGAATTTTTGTCAATTTCAGCAATGTCCAAACCACGACCCGGAAAAAGCCTCCTTTCGGGGTCGCGCAAATTGGAAAGTCTTTTCGCAACGAGATAACTCCGGGCAACTTCATTTTCCGTACCCGTGAGTTTGAACAAATGGAAATGGAGTACTTCGTTCCTCCCGAAGAGGGGGCAAAGTGGTACGAGTACTGGTGCCAGACGCGTTACCAATGGTTTTTAGACCTAGGTGTCCCACAAGAAAAATTGCGCTTGCGGCCCCACGAGGAGTCAGAACTTTCGCATTATTCCACTGGAACCTCTGATATTGAATTTGAGTTTCCCTGGGGCTGGGGGGAGTTAGAAGGCATTGCTAACCGAACCGACTTCGATCTCACCCGCCACGCCGAAGCATCGGGTAGCGATCTTTCTTATTTTGATCAAGAAAATGACCGTCGTTACATTCCCCACGTCATCGAACCCGCTCTTGGCGCCGATAGGGCCACATTGGCCTTTCTGCTCGCGGCCTACGAGGAAGAAGAAGTGCCAAAAGAAAAAGGTGGATCCGAGGTCCGTACCGTATTGCGCCTCGACTGGCGCTTGGCTCCCATCTCAGTAGCGGTTCTACCCCTTTCGCGCAATGAGCGCCTAGTCCCCGCCGCGGAGGCGGTGGCAGCAAAACTAAGGCCTGCTTACATGATTGATTTCGATACTGCTGGATCTATCGGTCGGCGGTATCGTAGACAAGACGAAGTCGGCACTCCGCTATGCGTTACCGTCGATTTTGAAAGTCTTGATGACCAAGCAGTCACTGTCCGGGATAGAGACACCATGCAACAAGAGCGCGTTTCTATTGACGGGCTCCTTACTTACCTTCAGGAGAGATTTGTCTAGTGGATAACGCCGACGATAACGGACAGAGTTATTACGATGTGTTGGGGGTTGAACCCACTGCTTCGAAAGAAGAAATTCGCGAGGCTTATCGGGCTGAACTGATGAGCGCTCAGGCTCAGGTAGCTGACGCGGAAACAGCCAAGAAACCCAGCGTCGACGCAATCAGTAATGCTCGCTCGGGCGAGTCTCAGGTCCGCAAGGCTTGGCAGGTATTGAGCGACGAGTACCAGCGAGAGCGCTACGACGAGAGCGGCTCGCCAACTATGAGCGAAGACTTCACTCCCGACGACACCGGAGTCGAGTTGGTCGCCCCCAGCAAGGCAATTAAAAAGTCTGAACCCACCACGGCCAAGGAACGTCGAGCGGCCGCGATGGCTAATCGTCCTCCGGGTTTATTTTCTAAAGACCACCCACCGATTCCTAAAACTTGGCCTAAAGGCTTTACCCCTCCACCGCCTCGAGGCCGACTTGGCGCCATGGGAATCGATGTTTTAGTGCTGCTCGTTTTGCTTGTGGTGCAACAAACTATTGGCGTTTGGGCGGTAGAGCAGGTCTATCCAAAAGAGACTAAGCAACTTGAGGCCGTTTCTACTCAACTCGATAAACAGGAAAAAAATAAGTCAAAAGCTGAAAATCAACTCGACAAAGCCAAAGTGGCCGATGACAAAGCTGCCGCCAAGGCTGACATCAAGACGGCTGATAAAGAAATTTCCAAGCTCGAAGAAAAGCAAAAAAAGATCGGCAACGATATTCTCTTTGGTCAGTTGGGGTTAACCGTCATTACTTTGATGATCGCTTTGCTCTACCTGATCCCGTTCGGCCGGCGCTCGGGCCAGACTTTAGGCAAGAAGATGCTTCAGATCCGGGTAGTTATGCTGACGGGGGCGCCACTGACTATGCGGGGCGCTCTCTTGCGCTACGGGCTCCCAGTATTTATCGCTTTGCTCTTGTCGCCGATCCTCGGGCCGGTGGGCTACGTCGCGGTGCTTTTCGGTGTACTGACTTGGCCTCGAAACGCTAATTACCAAGGGTTGCACGACCGGCTGGCCGGTACAATCGTTGTTGACGGATAAGTAGAAGCGAGACAGATTCTTGAAGTACGTATACGCGTTTAGTGAAGGGTCTAAGGAGCAAAAGTTTCTGCTGGGCGGAAAAGGTGCAAACTTAGCCGAAATGACCAAAATTGGTCTTGCGGTTCCATCGGGTTTCACTATTACCACTGAGGCTTGTAACGCTTATTCCAACTCGGGTAATAAATTGCCCGACGGTTTGCTAAAAGAAGCGACGAGTGAGTTGCGCGCCCTTGAAAAATCAATGGGGAAAAAACTGGGTGACAGCTCCGATCCTTTATTGGTCTCAGTGCGCTCAGGGGCACCATTTTCTATGCCCGGAATGATGGACACCGTCCTTAACCTTGGTCTTAACGATGTCTCGGTCGCGGGATTGGCTAAACAGACCGGCAACGAGCGTTTTGCCCTCGACTCGTATCGCCGGTTTATTCAGATGTTTGCCAAAATCGTTCTTGATGTTGATGGTGATCTATTTGAACACGCGATTGAGCAATTACGCACCGCCAAGTCCGTAGCGACTGACCCCGAACTTGATTCAGATGCCCTCAAGGAATTGGTGGCAACTTTTAAAACTATTGTGGCCGCTAACGCTGGCATGGAGTTCCCTCAAGATCCCGAAGAGCAATTGCGTTTGGCTATCGAAGCAGTTTTTCAATCGTGGAACGGCGAGCGAGCCAAGATCTATCGCCGTATGGAAAAAATCCCCGATGATCTCGGAACTGCGGTCAATGTTCAATCAATGGTGTTTGGCAACAAAGGCGAAGACTCGGGCACGGGAGTGGTGTTTACTCGTGATCCAGCCACGGGCGAAAATGTTCCTTACGGCGACTTCTTGGCTAACGCTCAGGGTGAAGACGTGGTGGCGGGTATTCGCACTACCGAACCTTTGGCCGCCATGGCGGGAGTATTCCCCGAATGTCACGAGCAACTTTTAGGTGTACTCGAAACTCTTGAGCAGCACTATCGCGATATGTGCGACATCGAATTTACTATCGAACAGGGAAAACTATTTATCCTGCAAACTCGAGTTGGTAAGCGCAGTGCCTTGGCTGCTCTGCGGATCGCCCGCGAAATGGAAGCCGAGGGAATGATCGACCGTCGCGAAGCAGTTCTTCGCATTGACCCAGCTCAACTCGATCAACTACTTCATCCTCAATTCGCTCCCGACTCTAATTACTCCGTACTCACAGTCGGGCTTAACGCCTCGCCTGGAGCGGCCACGGGTCAGGTTTACTTCACTGCCGACGAAGCCGAATCGCGTCATGAGGCGGGCGAGACCGTCATCTTGGTGCGCCCCGAAACATCACCCGACGATTTGCACGGCATGATTGCCGCCGAAGGTATTTTGACCTCCCGTGGCGGTTTAGTCAGCCATGCGGCGGTGGTAGCTCGAGGCATGGGAACGCCCGCGGTTTGCGGTGCTTCCGCGTTGCAGATAGATCTCGAAGAGAAAACTTTCCGGGTTGGTGAAACTGTAATTAAAGAAGGTGAGGTTATTTCTATTAGTGGCACCACGGGTGAAGTTGTCGTGGGGTCGGTTGCGGTTACCACGCCTGAACCCGGTGAGCACTTCGAAACTATTTTGGGCTGGGCGGACGAGTTCCGCACTTTAGGAGTACGAGCTAACGCCGATCTTGGTCATGATGCTGAGGTCGCTATTCGTTTTGGTGCTGAAGGGATTGGCCTTTGTCGCACTGAACACATGTTCTTGGGCACTCGATTACACCTCATCCAGCGTTTCATTTTGGCCGAAAGTGAAGCCGATGAAGTTGAAACCCTCAAGGAATTAGGCGACTTGCAACGCAAAGATTTTGTAGAAATCTTTGCTGCCATGGATGGGTTGCCAGTAACGGTGCGACTGCTCGATCCACCTTTACACGAATTTTTACCTGACATCGAAGAACTGGCGGTGCGCGACGCCCGGGGTGAACTCGATGCCGCCGATCATAAACTTTACCGAGCTGCCCGTTCTCACCACGAAGAAAACCCCATGTTGGGTACTCGGGGTGTACGGCTTGGCGTGCTCAAACCCAACCTTTACCGCACTCAAGTCCGAGCAATCTTTGAAGCTATGTTTGAGCGCACTTTGGCGGGTGGAAATCCTCGAGTTGAGATAATGATCCCTCTTTCGGTGAGTAAAGCCGAATTAGGTTTTGCGGTTGACCAGGTCAGGGAAGTAGCGGAAGAGTTCGCGGCCGAGACTCAAGGTGTTGGCGATCTTCACTATTTAGTGGGAACTATGATCGAAACTCCTCGCGCCGCGCTAGTCGCCGGGGAGTTAGCTCATCAAGCCGAGTTCTTTTCTTTTGGCACCAATGACTTAACCCAAATGACTTTTGGTTTTTCCCGCGATGATGTTGAGGGCAGTTTTATGGCCCGTTATCTCGAACTAAAACTTCTCGATGCCAATCCGTTCGAAACCCTTGACGTTGGCGGAGTGGGCCAACTAGTACGTCTCGCGGTAGAAAAAGGACGCGAGACTCGACCCAACATCAAACTCGGAATATGCGGTGAGCACGGCGGCGATCCTGCCTCGGTTGATTTTTGCCACTCGGTCGGCCTTGACTACGTGTCTTGTTCGCCGTTTAGGGTCCCACTAGCTCGGCTGGCTGCGGCTCACGCGGCCCTAGGGGCTAACGGTCCCGCCACCACCGCTTGAGCCACCCGCGGACCCTCTTTCGGGCCAGCAAATGTCTCACCCCATCGCTACTGTTAGCCCATGGTTGAAATCAATTCACCGCTTATTGTCCCTAACCGCGGCGACTCAATCCCCCCACTAGAAATCCGGCGCGCCCACGCGGGCTCTCGTGCGTTTGTGGGTGGCACACTAACCACCCGCTCCGAGCGTGAAGCGCAAATGGCTGACTCTCTCGCTCCGGGGGCCACAAGGCCAGTAGGGGCGGGTAATCGAGCGTTGCCCGAAGAGCCCGATGAATTTCGGTTGTGTTTTGAGCGCGACCTCGATCGGGTTAAACATTCACGGCCGTGGCGGCGGCTAGCAGGGAAGTGTCAAGTTTTTGTCGCCCCCGAAGACGACCATCTCCGAACTCGTTTAACTCACGCCGTGGAAGTCGCCCAAGTGGCGGTCGGCATTGCTCGGGCCGCCAATTTGTGTGTCCCTCTGACCGAAGCCATCGCGTTGGCTCACGATTGTGGCCACGGTCCGGCGGGGCACGCTTCCGAAGAAGCGTTCTCGCCCTATTTGCCCGCTACCGGCTACGACCACGCGGTTTATGGTGCCGATGTCACTTTGCAAGAACTGAATCTTTGCTCAGAAACTCTCGATGGAGTGCGCAATCACTCCTGGCGCCGCCCCGCTCCCGCCACCCCTGAAGGTGAAGTAGTGGCTTGGGCTGATCGCATTGCCTATGTTTGCCACGATTTTGAAGACGCAGTACGGGCGGGCATATTGGTCCCAGAAGATCTGCCCGATGAGGTGCGAGCCGTAGTCGGAACGCGTCGTTCTGATCAGATCGGAACCTTTGTCCTAGCCGTGCTCGCCGCCATCGCCGCCACCGGCGAAGTGGGGATGACCGATCCTGCGGCCAGCGCGCTGCAGTCTTTTCGTGATTTTAATTTCTCTCGTATTTATTTGCGCCCCGCTTCGCTTCGCCAAGCCGATCGAGCTATTCGACTCCTACGCGGTTTAGTCGACCATTTCACCGACTCTCCCCATCGGGTACCCAATTCGCGAGTCCGAGAGGCCGATTCGCCTGAGGCCGCCGCTCAGGCCGTTTTTTATGTCAGCGGCATGACCGATCGCTTTGCTCTTGGCCTCGGAGTCGAACTCTTGGGCTATCGCACCGAAGATTTGCCTCGTGGCGTCTAATGGGTCGTAGTCTCATCACTAGTGGGAATTCTTGACGAAGACGTAAGCCGAGTTCGCGATCAGACTGACCTAGTCGCCTTGGTGGGCGATTACGTAGCCCTTAAACGGGTAGGCCAGCGTTTTGCTGGTCTGTGTCCTTTTCATCAAGAGAAGTCGCCATCATTTTCGGTCAACGCCGAACTCGGGGTGTACTACTGCTTTGGCTGTCAATCTTCCGGCGACGCTATAACTTTTTTGCGAGAGATTGAGCACCTCGATTTTCCTGAGACCATAGAACGTTTAGCGACGCGGGCGGGCATTACTCTGCGTTACGACGATAAATCTCATCAGCGAGACAAATCTCGCCGATCCCGTCTAGTCGAAGCGGTTGAGGCGGCCGTAGTTTTTTATCATCAGTTGTTAGTTGAGTCACCTGCGGGCGGCGCCGCGAGAAAATACTTACGGGGGCGTGGCTTTGGCGGCGACGAGGCTAGACAGTTTCGCCTAGGGTTTTCCCCTGAAGGGTGGGACGACTTAAGCAAAACATTGTCGCACGACAATAAATTTTCTCGGGACGATTTAGTCGAGGCTGGCTTAGCGTTTGTGAATAAAGCCAATCGCCTGCAAGATCAATTTCGGGGTCGATTGATGTTCCCTATTTTTGACGCCCGAGGCGAAGCGGTAGGTTTTGGTGCGCGCGATCTTGTGGGCGAAGGGCCTAAGTATCGCAACTCCGCTGAGTCGGCGGTTTACCAAAAAAGTCGTCTGCTCTATGGGCTCAACTGGGCTAAACCCGAGATAGTGGCCCGCAGTGAAGTGATTATTTGTGAGGGCTACACCGACGTCATGGCCTACTCGTTAGCGGGTGCCCCTAACGCGGTCGCTACTTGCGGAACCGCTCTGTCTGACGATCACGTACGAATGCTTAAAAATCTCACTCGTCGCGTAGTCCTGGCCTACGACGCTGATTCGGCCGGGCAAGGGGCGGCAGAGCGTTGGTACAAGTGGGAGCAAGAACTAGAACTTGAGGTGCGAGTAGCAGGATTACCGCTTGGGCGCGATCCGGGTGATCTTTGGCGAGACGACCAACCGGCACTGTTGGCTTCTATCACCGAGGCCAAACCTTTTCTCGCCTTTCGTATCGATCGAGCTTTAGCCGCCGGTGATGTCTCTACTATTGAGGGTCGTGCTCGAGCTGCGACAATGGCCGCCCGAGTAATTGCCGAACACCCCAGCGAATTGGTACGCGATCAGTATGCGCTCCAGATTTCAGAATCGCTTTCTCTCGATCTTGATGGCGTGCGCCACCAAATAACGCAAGCACGAACCAACCCTATTCCCGCGTCCGCACCAGGGCGTCCCATCGCCAACCAAGAAAATGAAGACGAATCTCCCTTGCCTCCACCACCAGTAGATCGGCGCGAGGTGGATATTTTACGCTGGGTTATTCATGACCCCGCTCTTGTGCAGGATTGGATCGATGCCTCGCTGTTTATCGACCCCACCGCACGGGAGGTTTTCGATTTACTGATCGAACACCCCGATTTACACGAAGCTATTGCCGTGTCTGACGGCAATGCTCGTCGGCTCCTTGAGCGGCTGGCAGTTGAAGAACCCGAAGTTGACGACGAGCCGCAAACTCTGGCTGCTCGACTTATGGTTAATACCGTTGAGCCAGTGGCTAAACGTCTTACCGATCGGGCGCTGCGCAGTGATGACGACCGAGCAAGCGAAGCCAAATCTCAACTCGATTCCCTGGCTCATGCTCGCGAACTGGGGGAGTGGGTAAGTGCCCAAAATTCGGCCAAAGAGTTGCTACGTTGGGTCATTAAGGAAAGCGCGCGTTTAAATGAGCCCGCGGGGTCGGTAGAGTAAGGAATATTGTGAGTAAAAAATCATCGGCCGAGAGCCCTAAAGACGAGGTTGAGCCCACCACCTCAGCCGATGAGCCCGCCCGTACCCGTTCTCGTCGCAGTGCCTCCGATCGACTCGATGCCGCCATTGCCTCGGGGCGAGGAAAAGGCGAAGGCGGGAGCTTCGATCCGGTACGGATGTACTTAAAGGAGATTGGCAAGGTCGCACTCCTGACCGCAGAAGACGAGCGGGCCCTCGCCCGACGAATTGAAGCCGGGGCTAGCGCTTTTGCGGTGACGACCAATGAATTCGCATCCGACGATCCAGAACCCCAGGTTCTAAAAACTCAAGATCCCGATACTTCTGGTGGCCTCGACCCTTTCGTGGTGCGGCAATCGACTCGCCGTTCACTTGAGCGAGCACGGGAGCTGGTACTCGATTTAGCCGCAACCCCCAAGACGGGAGCGGCGAACAAATCTTCGTTAAGTGAAGCATCTGATTTGCTCGAGCTCGAACTCACCAAACTGGTTCCGCGTCCCCTCGGCGCCGGTCTACCGAGTGGGCCACTGGCAACAAAAACTGATGAATGTTTTGTGCAGGTAATCCTTATCGCCACCGAGTTGTGCGACAAATTTAAAGCTGGTACTACAGTCCACACTCGCGCGCTCCAAATTAGAGCCCTCGTCGACGGTGAATTGGCTAAGCAACAAATCACTAACGCCAACTTACGCTTAGTAGTTTCTATTGCTAAGCGCTACTCCGGCCGGGGAATGGCTCTGCTTGATTTAGTGCAAGAAGGAAACTTGGGTTTAATTCGTGCCGTTGATAAGTTTGATTACACTCGAGGCTTTAAATTTTCCACTTACGCCACTTGGTGGATTCGCCAAGCTGTCACTCGAGCCATTGCCGACCAAGGGCGCACTATCCGTATTCCGGTACACATGGTTGAAACGATGAATAAGGTAATTCGCACTCAACGCCAGATGCTCCAAGAACTTAAGCGTGAACCGAGCATCGAAGAGATAGCCGTAGAAGTGGACCTTTCACCCGAAAAAGTGCGCGAAATACTCCGCATCGCTCCCGAGCCAGTATCGCTCGAAACTCCTATTGGCCCCGAAGGTGATAGCAGCGTAAGCGACTTTGTGGCTGACGAAAGTGCAGTTTCGCCTGACTCGGCCGCGGAGTTTGAGCGCCTTAAGTTCGAGATAGAACAGGCTCTACTCGAACTTGAGCCTAGGGAGAAAGAAGTGATGCGGCTGCGGTTTGGTCTCGATGACGGTCGGGTGCGCACGCTTGAAGAAGTGGGAAAGAAGTTCAATGTGACCCGAGAGCGTATTCGCCAAATAGAGTCAAAGACGCTGGCTAAATTGCGCCACCCCGCCCGATCCCGACGGTTGCGTGACTATCTCGAAGTAACTTAAAACCCAGCATCGGCGAGACAAGGGGTAACTATTTTATTAGCGTCGCTCGTAGCGAGGAAATAGCCAACATTGGGGGCCGTAGCTCAGTGGTTAGAGCAGGGGACTCATAATCCCTCGGTCGAAGGTTCGATCCCTTCCGGCCCCACCGTAAAAGTGCAGTTCAGGCGCTTGAAGCGAGTGGCGCGTCAGAAAGAACGACCAGCCCGTCCCGCGGCCGTCCCGCGGGAGATTCGAGCCGCGCGGCTAAATCGTCTAAATCGGTATCGAATAGGTGGCCGTAGACAGTAAGAGTGAAAGCGGCCGAGCGATGTCCGAGGACCGTCTGCACCGCCTTCGCCGCCGGTTAGGCTTCGTTATGCGTTCCTTTTCGAAGGTCTTTTGTCTGTCACTTCTAACGGTCGCGCTGTTTGCTGGCTCAGCCGGCGCAGTCGCGCCGCCGCTGAGTGCCGCAGAACGTGAAGTCCGACCGTGTAGAAAATCGAAACAACGTGATGAAACAAAAGAATTTAAGGCCCGTAGGTGGAAAAATGAAGACTGGAGCTATTGCAGCTGGAAATCCTACGATCTGCGGGCCACCGAGTTCGGCGGCACGAACCTGACCGGCGCAGACCTGTCCGACACAAACCTGTCCGGCGTAGACCTAGCCGACACAAACCTGACCAACGCAAACCTGACCGGCGCAAACCTGTCCAAATCGCGGCTCAACAACGTAACCGGTAACCTGTCCGGCGCAAACCTGTCCCGCGCAGACCTGACCGGCGCA
>SHUY01000004.1 GCA_009694435.1 Acidimicrobiia bacterium
AGTGAGTCCAAGAACTCTGACGGGGACAGTTCGGATTCCAAGTCGGGGGGAGAAAAATCGGAGTCGGCTAAATCAGATTCGGCTAAATCAGATTCGAAAGACAAAAAAACCGGGGGCGACAAATCGAGTCCGGCGAAATCAAGTGCTAAGAAAGATTCTTCGTCGTAAATTCAAAAGTGGAGTGTCTCGCTTGGGAATCCGCCTCAGCGGAACCATCGAAAAGGAGACTCCATGTTTCGACGCTCACCTCGGGCACTCATATTTGCCGCCGCCGCTCTAATCGTAACCATCGCCACCGCATCAGTGGCAATTAGTGACCTTTCTACTCTGCACCGCCGCGCCAGCTCTTTAGGGCCCGAACAATCTGTGGTCGTGGCGCGGCGAAAACTAACCGTGGGGCGCACGATTTCCGCTCGAGACTTGAACACCCGACCCGTATACCGCTCACAACTTCCCCCCCAAGTCATGAAAACAACTAGTGAAGTGATCGGGCGAGTAGTAACCGTGCCGATAGTAAAAGGTGGGTTCGTAAGTAATGCGAATCTGGCCACACTTAGTCGGCGCGGTCTCGACGGCGCTCTGCCCGCGGGCACTCGAGCGGTACGGGTGGCGGTGGCAGAATCGATCCGCCCTCGAGTAGGGGCGATAGTCGATCTCTACGCCACTTTCCCCGATCCACTTTCGTCCACCGGCAACGACACCGTTTCGGCCCGCGTCATCGCCGAGGGAGTTTTGGTGCTGGGAGTGAGTAGAGGTCGAGCGTCAGTTAGTGGCCCCACTCTCGGAGTGACTCTGCTCGTTTCGCCTCGCCAAGCCCAAACAATCGCTTTCGCGACCAGCCGCGGAACCCTTAGCCTTGCCCTCGCTCCCCCCGAAGAAGCCCGCGGGCGTTAACCGGTACCCGACTAGCCGGACTAACCCCTAACATCAATACCACTATGGATTGGCTAGAAAGCATCGTTCTCGGGCTAGTCCAAGGGATAACTGAATTTCTTCCCATTTCGTCCAGCGGTCATCTCGTGGTGGTGCCCGCGCTGTTGGGCTGGAAGCAGCCGCCCCTGGCCTTTGATCTCGTGCTTCATCTCGGGACTCTGATCGCGGTGATTTTTTCTTTTCGGTACCAACTCCTCCACCTCGGGCGCGGTCTCATTGGTCGGGGGGCCAACCCGGCCGCCGACCGTCGCCTCATTGGTTTGTTGCTGCTCGGAAGTATCCCCGCGGGAATAGCGGGACTTCTGCTGAGCTCAGAATTTGAGAGCTTGTTCGACCAGCCGCTGTGGGTCTGCGGGTTCTGGATCGTTACCGCGGGGATTTTGCTTGGGGGTGAATATCTCGCGGCCCGCTATCTCGTCACCCGTCCGCCCACCACTCCTAATGCCAAACGAACTTTAGTGATTGGGGTTGCCCAAGCAGTAGCAATCACGCCGGGCATTTCGCGCTCCGGAGCCACCATCTCGGCGGGCATCGCTCAGGGAATCGAACGCGAAGAAGCGGCTCGGTTTTCTTTCCTTCTTTCTATTCCAATTATTCTCGGCGCGATCGCTACCAAGATCCCCGATGTAGTCAACGGTAACTTTCGTATTACCGGACCAGTGATTGCCGGATTCATTGTTGCGGGCATCAGCGGCTGGGTGGCCATTGAAGGTCTGCTCAAATATCTCCGCACTAATTCTCTACGGATCTTCGCCTACTACCTTTTAATCGTTGCCCCCATCTCAGCCATTATCCTCGAACTCAATTAGTCGGGCCCGATAGTGATCGAGTTGGTGATATTCGACTACGGCGGGGTAATAAGTGAATCTTTGCTGCGCGACTTCTCTGACTTTGAACGCCGGAGAGAGTTGCCCGCGGGGTCAGTATCTCGTCTCTTATTCGGTGATCGCCCCGCCAACGCGGGCGGGGGTGACCCGGTTGATGGTGCAGTAGACCCTGATGAAATAAGCGATTTTCACCGGCTTGAGACCGGAGAACTCGACTTCGCCACTTACCTAAATCAAGTCTTAGCCGCCGCCCCGGACATTTTGGGTCGCGACCTTGAGCCAGCCGACTTAGAAGCTTTTTCCGGATCTACTGGCCCTCGGATCTACTGGCCCATCGTCCACGAAATCTGGCGCCTGCGGGCCCAGGGGTTGCGGCTCGCGCTACTTACCAACAATGTGCGGGAATTCCACGACACGTGGTGGGATTCGTTTCCGGTGGAGGAGTGCTTTGATGTAGTCATCGACTCTAGCGAGGTAGGGATGCGCAAACCTGACTCCCGCATCTACACCCTAACTTGCGAACAGGCGGGTAGTAAGCCGACGGCGGCAGTATTCCTCGACGACAACTACGACAACATCGAAGCGGCCCGCGCGCTGGGAATTGAAGTAGTCCACGTTGGCCTTGATCCACTGGTAGCCATTGCCGAACTACAAGAAATTCTCGGCCGCCGGGGCACGAAAGTTAAGAACCGCTAATTGTCATCTCACTAATCAATAGAGTCAGCCCGGCCGCTCCGCCGGGGAACCAAGTTAAATCTGAGCCGATAGCCGTTATCTCGCTGAGCATGCGGGGCAAGGTTGACGCAATAGTTACCTCGCGAATCGGTTCGGCAAATTCACCGTTACGAACCATGAGCCCTTCGGCTCCAACCGAGAAGTCACCGCTGACGGTGTTAGTGCCCGAATGGATCCCACTTACCGACTGCACGTAGAACGCTTCGCCCGCCGCGACCAAGATCTCTTCGGGCGAATTTGGCCCCGGGGTAAGACAAAGGGCGCGCGCGCCCGCGCCCGGAGTGCTGGCGTAGCCCCGCACCGCCGATCCGGTGGTCGCGGTGCCCGCCCGCCGGCCGGTGACAATGTTGTGGAGAAAACCAGTAAGTACACCATTTTTGATGAGTTCGACCCTCCGAGTAGGCACTCCTTCGGAGTCGTGGCTTGACGCGCCAAAGGCCGCGGGGTCGGTGGGGACATCAACGAGCGTGAGATTAGGGGCACCCACCGTTTCACCTTCGCGACCGACAAACATCGACCGGCCTTTGGTGATCGCCTCTCCCCCGAGCGCGCCCCCGACTAACGCGAGAAGCGAACGGGTGACTAGAGGATCGAAGATCACCGGCAAATTGGTGGTGGCCGGCTGTTTAGCGCCCAACAGCCGCACTGCCCGCTTAGCCGCGTCGGCACTCGCGACATTGAGATCAAGATCAGCGAACGCTCGCCCCGCCGAAAATCCGTATCCGGTACGAGTAGCGCCTCCTTGACCCGCGAGCGCGTGGGCCGAGACCGAACAACCAGTAGAACGCTTGGCTACTTGGACTCCTAGTGAACTAACGATCGCCACTTCGGTGGCCGAGTCTCCGTAGTGCGCCGACTCCACCGCGCGCACAAGTGGGTCGGCTCCGAGGGTGGCTTGTTCGACGGCTAAAGCGTAGGCAACTTTATCGGCGGTGGCAGTAGTCAAGATGTCGTCGCGCCACAGGTCAAGTTCAGCTACTTCACCCGCCCCGTCGGCGAGAGTGGCGAAGGCCAAAGAGTCATCGGGGGTCGCGAAAGTGGCGTTGTCGCGCGCCGCGCCCAGCGCTTCGTCGATAATGTCGGGATCGAGGGATCCCGCCCACGCAAACCCCTGTCGATCGCCGAGTAAAACTCGAACCCCGACTCCAGCGGGCTCGGCCACTACTAGCGATTCGACCGCTCCGGCGTGAATTGCCACCTCGGTAGTTCGAGACCGAGTGACGTAGGCCTCAACCTGTTCGCCGGGATGGGCTTTCTCAACCACCCTGAGAGCCAGATCGAATATAGGAATTTCAGCCACGAGCAGTGCCGCCAACAGTTAGCTCGGCCACCCGCAAAGTGGGCTGACCGGCCGATACCGGAACCCCCTGACCGTCTTTGCCACAGGTGCCGGCCCAGGTATCGAAATCGTTACCAACCGCATCGACGAGCCGGAGAGTTTCGAGCCCGTTGCCAATGAGTTGTGCGGCCCGCACCGGGTCGGTGATCTCACCGTTTTCGATCAAATAGGCCTCGGTGACTCCGAACACATAATCTCCGGTAGCGGTATTGACCTGACCACCCCCGAGTGACGCGCAGTACAGACCGTATTCGGTGTCAGCAATAATGTCGTCGGGGTTAGTTTCTCCGGCCACCAAATAAGTGTTAGTCATACGCACCATGGGTAAATCTTGGTAAGTCTCCCGCCGACCGTTACCACTACTCGCGCGCCCGCTTTGGCGCGCCCGAATCAGGTCCCACATGTAATCACTAAGCACTCCGTTTTCGATCAGGACATTGCGCGCTACTGGAGTTCCCTCGTCGTCGATGGCGCTCGTTCCCCATCCGTGTTCAAAGCCTCCGTCGTCGACCACTGTGACTAACGGCGAAGCCACTAGTTGATCAACTTGATCACGAAACACCGACGCGTCTCGTCCCACTAGATCGGCTTCGAGACCGTGACCACAGGCTTCGTGAAATAACACTCCCCCCGCACCACGCCGCAACACCACCGGTAACTTTCCGGTAGGAGCGGGGCGAGCCCGCAATAAAGTAAGCGCTCGGTCGGCGGCGGTAACGGCCACCGATTCAGGATTGATCGCATCGAAAAACTCAAACCCTTGGGTGTAGCCCGGAGCGTCAGTACCGGTCTGCATTCCGGTATCACCGACGGCCACGCACTGGACCATAAAGCGGGTTCGTACTCGCCCATCGGTGGCCAGCACTCCGTCAGAATTAGCCACCAAAATGCGGCGTCGACTGTCGGCGTAAGTGGCGCTCACCTGTTTGATGGCCGGGTTGCGCCCGCGAGCTGCCTCGTCGGCGATATTGAGCAACTCCACTTTGCGCTGCTTTTCGATTGACTCGGGCGGGACGGTTTCACCTTGTCGGTTACGAGCCGGTGATGAAAGCGCCACCACGTGAGTGCCGCCGCTTTGTCCGCGGGCCGCGCTCGCAGCGGCCGAAGCGCACTTCAACAACCCTTCCGGGGAGAGGTCGGCGCTATGGGCATAACCCGTCGTAGCCCCAGCCAAAACTCGGATCCCCGCACCCCGGGTTCGCCCCGAGACCAACTCTTCAATACGAGTGTCGTCTAGGTGCACCGCGTTATTGACTCGATCTTCAACGAACACCTCGGCGAACTCGCCGCCGCCTTCAAGCGCTTTAGCCAGCACCCGCTCCAGCACATCGACTTCGACCACTCCGGATTCAAGGAGGTCGGCTTGATTGGGGTGAGTAATAGCCATGGACGAAATCCCTACGCCACGCCGACGCGGTCTTTAATAAAGGTATCGACGGCGATAAACCACGCTTCCGGATTCTCGAATTGAGGAGAATGCCCCGCTTCGGGTATCACCGCTAACTCAGCACCAGCAATAGCTCCCGCCATTTGGTGGGCATCAGCAAGGAAGTTGGAGTCTTGGTCGCCCACCACTACCAAAGTCGGACACGCAAGTCCGCGCAACTCTTCAAGTTGATGAGGCTGAGCAATCATCTCTCGCAACAAAGTGGCGTAAGCCATGGGCGCGACCGCGTCCCACTTGCGATCGTTAAATTCCTCGTAGCCTGGGCGCGTCGCTCGTACTCGCTTGTCCGCTTGCGAACCTAGAACATCGGCTTCATCAAGCACGGCCCGCAAAGCATCCATCCCTTCAGTCAACGCCAACCGCGCGGCCATCTCGGCCAACTCAGGGTCAACGCCAACCGGTGGTCCGGGCGAGGTGTCCATCAACACCAGAGAACTAACCCGTTCGGGGTGGGCGAGCACCACTCGCCGAGCCACCATCCCGCCCATCGAGTGACCCAGTAAACCAAAAGTTTCGAGTTCGAGCGTGTCGGCGACCGCCAGCAGATCTGCGGCCAAACGATCGAGAGAATATTTATCCGCACCCTCGGGGTGGTCGCTCTCACCGTGACCGCGCAAATCGAGAGTTACCACTTCCGAATGTTTGGCCAACTCTGCGGTGTGATCATCAAAATCTTCTTTGGCACCAGTGAAGCCGTGAACCATAAAAAAGGGCTCACCTTCGCCTTGGCGTTTAACTTCTAACGCCACCCCGTCATCAGTAGTTATTTTCACAGT
Organism: Acidimicrobiia bacterium; assembly: GCA_009694435.1. Taxonomy (GTDB): domain Bacteria; phylum Actinomycetota; class Acidimicrobiia; order IMCC26256; family PALSA-555; genus SHUY01. Next base: position 6,058 of record SHUY01000004.1, read on the forward strand.
CGTCTCCTCGTTTAAACGCTTAATGCCGATTGATCAGTGGGCCGCCCTCAGTCTCCTACCCTATGAGCGTGGGGAACAAGCGGAGGAACCGTGGGCGCCAGTGTCCCCAACGGCGCCATTCTTGCTTTCATTCCCGCGGTGGCCATGATGCAAGTACTGCCGATTTCCCTCGGCGGTCTAGGTGTGCGCGAAGCAATGCTGGCATTTTTTCTCCACCCGCTAGGAGTTCCGACGGGTCAAGCCGTGGCCATCGGCCTTCTTTGGTACGCCATGACCCTTATAGTTAGTCTGGCCGGTGCCCCCGCCTTTGCTCTCGGCCACCGCCACGCCGCCCACGATGACCAGGAAAGATAATGAACGAAAGCAAAAATCCCCCTAAAAGTGCGCCCTTTTACCGTCGGTGGCCAGGAGCTCATCGCCTTAGCGATGGCTACGTCATCTACTGGTGGATGGAGATCCTGCTCGTACTTTCGTTCTACGGCATTTACTCAACCATTCGCAACGCCAACAAAAGCAACCCTCCACTGGCGCGCCGTCATGCCTACCAGCTCATGGATTGGCAGCGCACCCTCGGGATCAACATCGAACGCGAGGTTCACGAATGGGCACTCAATATTCGCCCCCTCATCATCGCCAGTAACTATTTCTACGGGTCGTTACATTTCGTTGTAACTATCGGCGTCGCGGTGTTTATTTTTCGTAAACACCGCGACACTTACCCCCTGTGGCGAAACACCTTGATGATCGCTACCGCTCTCGCACTTATTGGTTTTGCTTTCTGGCCACTTATGCCCCCTCGCTTGCTTCCCGCAAGTTACGGCTTTGTTGACACTTTGGCGCAGTACCCTACTTTCTGGTCGTTTAATCAAGGCGCGGTGAATGAAATATCCAACCAATATGCCGCCATGCCTAGCGTGCACTGCGCGTGGGCCCTATGGTGCGCGTGCATTCTTATCCCCCGCATGCGCCACTGGTGGTCGAAAGGGTTGGCCGCGCTATATCCAGTCGGCACCGTTACCACCATCGTGCTTACGGCCAACCACTACTTGCTAGATGCAGTAGGTGGCTTCATCGTCCTCGGAATTGGCTATCTTGTCGCCCGGATTCTCACTAGAGCGGGCCGCTCGAGCACCTCCAAGCCTTCCGTTCCCATTGCCGCTCATGCATCTTGACCACTTAGCTCTGGCGACGCCCGACCCCAATGCTGCCCTGGCATCTCTAGTAGGCGACCTCGGTGCCACCGTGCTCGGCGGGGGTGACGCAATAGGGTTTCGTTGGGTTCAGGTTTTCTTGGGCCATGACCAAGCGCCCAACTCCGGCATGAAACTTGAACTCATTACTCCGTGGAAACCAGAGAATAACGATTTTCTGCAACGGTTCATTGCTCGCCACGGGGAGGGCCCCCACCACCTCACCTTCAAGGTTTCTAATCTTGCGGCCGAACTTTCTCGGCTCCATGACCTGGGCTTCGAACCCGTGGGGGTGAATCTGAGTAACCCCGAATGGCGAGAAGCATTTTTACTACCGCGACAAAGCCACGGCACCGTAGTGCAACTGGCCGAATCAAGTATCGATCCCAAGTTCGCGATTGACGAATACCGGCGAGCGCAAAGTTCTGGACCGGTGGGTACTCCATTTTGGTGGCCAGCACGGCAAGTCACTGCGCCAAAAAGTTGCCTGGCTCGGATAGTGCTACGCAGCGCCGACCCCCGAGCAACCACCGATTTTTTTTGTTCTGTTCTCGGCGGGAAAGTGGAGGGGAGTGATTTGGTTTGGCCCGGAGGTGGTCGGATCAAGATCGTAACCGCAGGTAGCGAAACTCCCGGAGTGTCTCACTTAGAATTACAAAACTCGCAAACTCACGAACTCACCCGCAAACAAATAATCGCCGGAATTGCGTTTGAATGATTATCGATTTTTACGCCGGGCTCGCTGGCGAGAAAAGATCCAGCCGGCAATAAAACCAAAGAGGGCCGAGACGACGATGACAAAGAAGAGTTCCATATTCAGCGTGCCAAAAACTAAATCAATACTTACTTCGTCTTGATTCAAAATTGCTACCAAGACCACATAGGTCACAAGTAGGGCCGCGATTATCGTGCGGGCGCTGGGCCGGTAGCCTTTTTTTTCTTGGCTGGGGTTAGGTGTCGTGGTCATCTTGAACCTCCCTAGTCACAAAAGCCTTTGCGCTCTAATCCCATTTTAGTAAGGTTTAGGGTCGCTTTCGGGGTCTGCCTTTGCGCTCTAATACAAGGTCCAAGACAGCCGCTCGTACTGCCGTATCGGCACTCGACAGCGAGGTCTCGCGACCGCTGATTAGCGCCAGTCGACGCGGGGGCATACCAATAATGGCGCGAGTTTTTACGTTAGGCAGATCGCTCGGCAAAGCGGTCTCGGGCATAATCGACGCCCCCGCCCCCGAAGCGACCAGGTCGGCGATGAGACGAATACCTTCCACCTCGACTGTTACCCGAACCTCCAGCGACTTTTCTAATGCCGCGGACTCCACCTCACGCCGCAACGGATTTTCTCGGGGAGGTAAAACTAAACCCAGTTCGAGAACCTTGGCTAAGGCAATCGGCTTATCCGGTACCGAAACTGATTTCGGTAATACCGCAACCAGATTTTCTTCCATAAGAGTTTCGCCCTGAACTCGAGGATCGTTGACTGGCTCAGTAACGATCGCTTGCGCTAATACCCCTGACGCCACATCAACGATGAGCCGTTCCGATGCCGCTTCTCGCACCATTAATTCAATGCCCGAAGATCGCTCGCGCAGTTCGGCGACCAAGCGCGGAATAACCCACCGACTCGCCGTACCCACGATGCCAAAAGTCGCCTCCCCTACTTCTAACCCCAGCCGGGCCGAGATATCTGAGCGCATCGATTCGATTTCTCGTCCAATCCTTCGGGCTCGATCTAATACCACCTCGCCGAATTCGGTCGTTTGAGCTCCTCGGCGACCCCGAGTAAAAAGTTGCACCCCAAGTTCGGATTCCAGTTGCTTAATCTGGTCCGAGACATTTGACTGAGCGGTCGAAAGTTCGATGGCGGCACCGGTAAAGGATCCTTCGGTCGCGACCGCGATCAGGGTCTCGAGTTGGCGTAGTTCCATAGAAGAAGATAGTAACAGTTATATCTCTTATAGAGATGGATAGTATCGGATCTAGGTGTTTGACGTATAGATCTAATTCGGCCAAGATAAGAACAACCAAAACCGCCGAGGCAAAGGAATACCAAAATGGCGACCGACACCAAATCCAACATCATATTCAGCGGACCTCTTGAGTGGACCATCAATGTCGCGTGCAGTGGACAGACCGAAACCTTTTTTGCCCCCGCCGGTGAACGCCCGGAAACTCGACTACTACGCGAAGCGCGCGCCCGCACCATCTGTAACGCGTGTCCAGTTTTAGACCCTTGTCGCGACTGGGCTCGAGGAGAAAGGGAATACGGTTTCTGGGGGGGCGAGTCGGAAGAAGATCGAGCCGCAGCCGGATACCGAGTCGACATGCCCGTTGGACGAGTAGCGCGCTACCCCAAAGGAGCCGGTACGCCGGTCAATCCTCGTCGATCAGAAGTTGCATAAGATTCTCAAACTCGTAGGCTAATAGTGGTTGTCTGATCGTTCGGATTACTAATAGCTCACTCGTCAACACCAATTAGCGTTAGGGAGAGGCATGGAAATTATCAAAGATACGAATCGTCCAGTACGTCGAGCCGCTTTGAGCGCCATTGCGACCTTGGCTTTGCTTGTGGGCTTTGCTCCCAATGCCACCGCCACCGCCACCGCTAAAAGAACGCCTACCGTAAACGCAACCCTGATTGAATACAAAGTTAAGTTGAAGCCGGCAACCGTCTCGGCTCCCGCCGGGAAAGTTAAGTTAGTAGCCAAAAATAAAGGCACCATGACCCACGAGGTGATTGTGGTGCGAGCAGCCGATGCGGCCGCTCTTCCGGTTGACGGCGAAGGAAGTGTGATTGAAGACGAAGTAGACGAAGAAAAACCGAAGATAGAATCCGAGAGTCACTCGGGTGGCGATCATAAAGACCACTTCAGTGTCAAGGCCGGAAAAACCAAGTCCGCAGTATTTGACCTAACCCCAGGGACTTACGTGGTGTTTTGCAATGTCAACCAAGACGTTGGGAATACCAAGATTAGCCACTTCAAACAAGGTCAGAACGCAGTACTAACGGTCAAGTAGTAGGGGGCGGGCCGTAGCGCCAATGGTTTAGGATCCCTCAGGTGGAAACGCCTGAGGGGTTAAACCTAGAAAATTTACAAGCTTGGTTTCCAAAACATATCCCGGACAGCGAAGGAACTCTTGTCCCGGAGTTGATCGCGGGCGGAAAATCTAATCTCACTTTCACTATCTCAACTCAAACTCGTCCTAACGCGTGGGTGCTACGGCGGCCACCACTAGGTCATGTAGTAGCCACGGCCCACGACATGACCCGTGAGTTCACGGTTATGTCCGCACTAGGTGGTACTGATGTACCAGTGCCGCGTGCGGTTGCGTTGTGCACCGACAGCGAAATAATTGGTTCCCCGTTCTACGTGATGGAGTACGTGCCGGGGCGCATCTTGCGCACTGCGGCCGATATGGCCGATGTAAGTCCACAAGACGCCCGAGAAATAAGCGGCGAGTTGATCGATGTACTCGCCCGGCTTCACTCCATTGACTACCAAGCAGTAGGGCTCGGAGAATTTGGTCGTCCCGATGGCTTTCTTGCTCGTAATGTGACTCGCTGGGGGAAGCAGTGGACGGCTAATAAAACCGCGGAGCTGGCTTCGGTGGACGAGTTGGCCCGCCGACTCGAAACCCAACTCCCCGAGTCGGGTCCGGCCGCCATCGTGCACGGCGACTACCGCCTCGACAACACCATGATCGCACTAACCGACAATCGCGTGACAGCCGTGCTCGACTGGGAAATGTCAACGCTAGGCGATCCTTTGACCGATCTTGGCCTTTTCTTGGTCTACTGGGGTAACGAGGCGGCGCCAGAAATAACTTCGGGGCAGGGCATCGCCGAGGTGCCCGGTTTTATGTTGAGCGACGAAATTGTTTCCCTTTACGAACAGCGCTCGGGAAGATCGGTCGAACACCTCGATTTTTACGTGGCTTTTGCGATGTACAAGTTGGCCATTATCGTCGAAGGAATAAATGCCCGCCACCAAATGGGGAAGACCGTAGGTGAAGGATTCGATGCCCTAGGGGCCTTAGTGGGTCAACTCATTGACGCCGGACTGGAAACTTTAAAACCTTGAACGTTTTTGCGTCGGCGACGAACTTTCGGAAAATGATGGTGGTCGTCGCTATTGGTGGTTCGATGGGAACACTTTTGCGCTACCAAATTTTGCTTAACTGGCCAGTGACTCTGGGGGAAGAATTTCCTTTTCCAGTAATCATCACTAATTTAATCGCCTCCCTATTTCTTGGTATTTTCTTAGCCCTTTTTCATCAACCGCACGGCCGCTGGTCAACTCAATCCTACGCTCGGGCATTCTTGACCGCCGGAGTTGTGGGTGGGCTCGCGACTCTCTCGCTGCCCATGGTCGATGTCCCACTATTAATAAAAAATGGCTATCTTGTTTGGGCAATTTTGATTCCGACTGCTCTATTGATCGGGGGAACGCTGACAGTGATAGTGGGTTTGTTGATTGGCGGCTGGCGTCCTCACCATGACCAGTTGCCCGCAGAAGAAGAGGGCCAATGATCTGGGCCGCCGTAGCCCTAGCCGGAGCTCTCGGTTCAACTCTACGACTTTTGACGTTAGAAATTGGTAAGCGTATAGCCGGTGGACACTCGCCGTGGACGGCTTGGGTACTTAACTGTTCGGGGTGTTTTGCTCTCGGGGTAGTGCTCGGCCTATCGATCGAACAGGGGTTGAGCCCTGATGTGGTCGCCGTAATTGGCTCGGGGCTAATTGGCTCGTACACCATTGTTTCCCCGTTGACTTACGACGCTTTGGTGATCGGAATACAGGGATCTTGGCCCAAGGCCTTTATTCACTCCGTGGGCGCCATACTGGCCTGTATTACGAGCGCCAGTATCGGCCTTTTAATTTGCGGTGCGCTCTAATGGCCACCGAGAGACGAACTAAAAACTGTGACTAGCGAGCGCGAACTACGCATTAGCAGTTCGTGTCGCATTGATAAATCCGAATTGCACTGGCGCACCAGCAGATCGGGAGGTCCCGGCGGACAACACGCCAACACTTCCGACACCAAAGTGGAAGTTTCTTTTAACGCCGCCGACTCACCTTCGCTTGGCCCCCGCCAGCGTATGCGCATTGTCACCAAACTCGGTCCGGTAGTGCGAGCGCACGCATCTGACTCGCGCTCGCAAGCCCAAAATCGTATTACCGCACTCAATCGGCTCAGTAAACGCATAGCCACCGCGCTACAAATTGACCCCCCACGGAGACCTTCTCGGCCATCGCGAGCCGCAAAAAAATCCCGCCTTGATGAAAAACGCAAACACAGCCGCAAAAAGACTCAGCGGCGGCGGCCCGACGCCGCGGACGAATAATGGACTCGACCAGTAAGGTAAAGAGATGGTTGATGGTCTGATCTGGGAGCAAGAACCGCGTGCACTGGTGCGGCCAGTTTTAGTGGCGGCGTTCGAGGGCTGGAATGATGCGAGCGAAGCCGCCACTAGCGCTACTGATTGGCTGGCGCGTATTGGGTCTGAACGCTTAGCTAGGATCGATCCCCAAGAGCACCTCGACTTTCAAACTCGTCGCCCCCAAGTTTGCCTTGAAGACGGGGTAACAAGAGAAATAGTTTGGCCCGAAAATACCTTTTCGATAGTGCGGGCCCCTCGGCGTTCTGATGGCGACGGTGGAGAACGCGACTTCGTAATTCTGCACGGCATTGAACCCAGCTACCAATGGAAATCGTTCTGTAGCGCAGTTATATCGGTGGCAAAGGCCACCAGTTGCGAGATGATCGTTACCCTCGGATCGCTTTTAGCCGACGTGCCTCACTCGCGCGACTCGATGATTTCTGGGTCGTCGACCGACCCCGAGTTGTCCGCTCGCCTCGGTCTGGTCGGCTCCACCTACGAAGGACCTACGGGAATTGTGGGGGTACTTCACGACCAGTGCCGTCAGGCCGGCTTGGCTTCAGTCTCGCTGTGGTCGCCGGTACCACAATACGTATCGTCGCCCCCCAACCCCCCCGCCACGCTCAATTTGCTTACCCGCTTTGAATCGTTATGCGATGTCGACCTTGATCTGGGGTCAATGCGAGCCACCGCCGAAGAGTGGCGGCGACAAATTGATGAAGTGATAAGTGAAGACGACGATGTGCGCGAGTACGTAGCCGCATTAGAAGATCGGTTTGATGCTGCTAAAACTGAAACGAGTTGGGGAGACAACCTGCCCACCCAAGACGAACTCGCGCAAGAAGTAGAAAACTTCTTGCGGGAACAAGACGGAACCTAAAGCACGAATTCTTACTCCAATAAATCGCGCGCTACTGCTTCCCAGAGTTGTTCAGACAAAGCCAACGACTCAACGTCGACGCGCTCATCGTTACCGTGAAACATTATCGCGTAGTCCTCAAAAGTAATGCGGCGACTAAACAATCCGAAGCCGTAGCCCACCGACCCCTCTCGCCGGAAGTATCGATTGTCAGTAGCGCCCACCATCAATAACGGAACTAGCGCCGATCCTTCGACGAGTTGCCCCGAAACTCGCGCCAATGAATCCCATAACGGGGTATCGATGGGTGACGCGCTCGAAGGGTCGTCCCGGGAAGTAATCTCGACTTGGCCAGCCAAATCGCCAAGGGCCTCGTCGATCAAGGCCCGCACCTCTTCACCGGTCTGACCCGGAAGGGTGCGAATATCAACCTCTAGATCTACTGAATCAGGGATGACATTGGTTTTAGTACCCCCGTGGGCCACATTGGGGGAAAAAGTGGTGTGGGTGCAGGCATGGATCATGCGAGCCATACCAATCGGCATCTCGGCCATAGCGTGGGGCAACAAAGCAGCATCGAGGAGCGCGGTAGAGATTTCTTCGGGGAACTGCATACCTTCGACGTAGGCTCGCCACACTTCGTGAATGCTCGCCGCCGACTCAAACTCGGCCAAGCGCCGCACTACTTCCGCAGCCTTTACTAAAGCGTTGTCGGTGCGATGAGGTTGGGACCCGTGACCCGGCGTTCCTTTGACCCGAATCTTGCTCCAGTAGGTTCCTTTTTCGGCCACCAAAACGGGTAAGCGCACACCACCCGGTGAATGCATTTGAAAACCCCCCGTCTCAGTGAGCACATAATCAGCCATGACTGCGTCGCGCTCATGTTCAACTAGGTATTCCGCCCCCCATACGCCGCTCGCTTCTTCATCGGCTACGGCTAAATAAATAAGTGTTCCGCGCGGACGAAAACCTGAGTCAGCTAATTTACGAAACGCCACTGCTTGAGTAGCGGTGAGGTTAAGCATGTCGACCGCGCCTCGACCCCAAACAAAACCATCAATCACTTCGCCCGAAAACGGATCATGACTCCAACCGTCGGGGTTCACGGGCACAACATCGGTATGCCCCATCAACAACAGACTCGGTGCTTCGGGGTCAGTTCCTTCGATGCGCGCCACCAGAGATACTCGCCCAGGCTGAGGCTCGTAACGCTCAAGATCTAATCCGGTAGCCCCTAAATAATCGGCCAATAAATCAACGCTACGGATCTCACCGCCTGATTCAATCCGCCCATCGTTGACGCAGGCGTTGCGAATTAGTTGTCCTAATAAATCAACGCACTCGTTGGCGAGATCTTTGCTACCCATATTGTTCAGAGTATCGCCCGCAAGCCGACGAAAGGGCCAACGGATTTAAGTCAAGGAAGAGGCTCGATAAATCAGTCGACCGTCGGCTTCTCGCCACCGCTCGGCTTCATCCACTAACACCATGTGCTCAAGGTGGGCAAAGGTTTCACTCTCGGCCATTACCCCCCAATGCTTAGCGGGGAAAATCTCGTGAGATAAATCGGTCACGGTGGCCGGGCCAATAGCGGCCGAGGCTTCCATCAAAAGCTCCATGCGCTCGTGGTGGTGCTCTTTGATTTCGGCCACTCGCTTGGGAACATCAGCGAAGGGGTGGCCGTGAGCGGGCAAACCCAGACGCACGCCGTCGAGCGCGGCTACCAGATCAAGGGTCTGCAGGTACGACTGCAAAGCATCGGCGCCGTTTCCCACTCCAGCAATGTGGGGAGTAATTGACGGTAAAACGTGATCGCCCGAAAGCAGGACACCATTTTCAGGGTCGTATAAACAAAGGTGGTCAATAGTGTGACCTGGGGTGTGGATTGACACCCACTCGCGATCTCCAAGTTGCAACCGTTCGCCGTGCACCACTCGCTGACTTGGATTAGGCGGACGGAACACTCTTTTGAGCGCCTTGAGCATTAATCGGCGCCGGAGCGGGGGCATTTTATGTTTACTGCCACCCCACGGAGTTTCACCGCCCCACGGAACCGAATTTTTTTGGTCTTCAATGGTGGGATTAAACCGTAAGCGATCGTCGGCGTAATCATCGGCGTGGTCGGCGATAGTGGGTATCTCTTCTGCGCCCAGATCAAGAGAAGCCGCCGCGGCCGCGGCTAAGCGTTCAACCTCTATCGCTTCTTCTTCACTCGACAAGTGATTACGGCGCGAAGTTTCTTCCAGCGACCAAGTAGTGAACGCCCGGTGGGTAATTAAATTTGCTCCGGCATCATGTTTTATTCGCCCAGCACCACCAAAGTGATCCGGATGGGAGTGAGTAACAATTACTGTATGGATATCTTTCATTTTAAATCCGGCCACCTTGAGTCGTGCTTTTAATGCTCGCCACGAAGACGGGCCCGGAAGGCCGGGGTCGACTACCGCGAGGCCGTTACGATCGATAATCCCGTAGGTATTGACATGCCCGAGCCCGGGCATCCAGATGGGCAACTGCATGCGAATGACATTGGGCGCGACTTCGATTACTTCTTCGGAGGCCGATTCTTGTTCTTGTTTAGGGGGGCGAGGTTTGGTCGGGGTTGGCCTCGGCGCTCCCTTTGAGTCACCGGACGCCCGATTATCGGCGGTCACATCCGAACCTTACCGGACAACCGCGACCTCCGGTGAACGAGTCAAGAATAAGCGAACGGAGCCAACTGGGGCCACGGTCGCAACTCTTCAAGCACTGCTCCCGCCGCGAAGCAGGCTAGATCTTCGTGGCGCCGAGCCACCACCTGCACTCCTACCGGAAGGCCGTCAACCAGACCGGCAGGAATACTGGCCGCGGGTTGACCGGTTTGATTAAACAGCGCAGTAAACGGAGCCGACAAATCGAACAATGTGGCTTGGTTACCGTTTAGTTCACCCATCAATTCGCCTTCGGCCAACAACGCGGGCTTGGGGGTAGTAGGAGTAATCAAAATATCGACTTTAGAAAACACTTCACTTACCGCGTCAAGCACACCTTGGCGTTGGCGAATTGATTTAGCGATTATTTCTGGGCGTAGATTTATAAATGACTCGTATTGCATTCGTGCCACCGTACTCAACTCGTCGAGATGATCTTTTACGTCTTGGCTATGCCAAGCCATGTCGTTGAGGGTGGATAAAATGCCCCATGAACTACCAACCCGAGGGAAATTAATCTCTAAATCAACTCGCTCAAGTTTTAGCGCGTCGATAAGCACTGCCGCCATCTCTTCAGCCTGGGCCGCGGGCCCGGGTTCGCTGGCCGCGAATCCAAACGACGAGACAAAGGCCACTCGAGCGCCGCTAAGACGATCAGCCGCGGCTCCCGAAACGACTTCGTGCTCATAATTTTCGGCCAAGGCCGGCAGCGAAGTCGGATCACAGGTAGTCGGTCCGGCAACCACATCTATGTAGCGGGCTGCGTCCCGAACGGTGCGAGCCATCGGGCCGCGCACCGGAACCAGCGAGCCGGGGAAAGGCCCGGGGTCGCGCCCCACTCGACCAAAGGTAGATTTCATACCGAATAACCCGCTGTACGCCGCGGGAATGCGGATCGATCCGCCCCCATCGCCGCCCGTGCAGATAGGGAACAAGCCCGCAGCCACCGCCGCGGCTGACCCTCCCGACGACCCTCCAGGTGTGCGAGTCAAGTTCCAAGGGTTACGGGTAATGCCGTTCAGGGGAGTATTGGTGAAACTCACCGTGCCGAACTCGGCCGCAGTAGTGAGGCCGGCAATTACCGCTCCCGCCGAACGCAAACGCGTCACTTCGGAGTCGGTCACTTTAGCTACGCGGTCTTTATAAACCAACGAGGCTTCAGTGTCGGGCCAACCCGCAACCGAAACGAGTTCTTTCACTCCGACGGGGACACCGGCTAACACTCCCGGGTCAGATCCGGCCGCTACTTGAGCGTCGATGTCGGCCGCTTGTTGGCGAGCGGCGTCAACGTCGAGATACGAAATTGAATTCAACTCTGAATCAAGCCGATCAATGCGATCAAGATGAACGGCCAAAACTTCTTGAGCCGAAAGTTTACCCGCACGCACTTCGTCAGCGATTTTGGTCGCGCTGCTTTCCCAGATTTCACTCATTGGCTCGTCGCCGGTAATTCTTCGTGAGCTCGCTTAGTCAGTTCGGTAAACGAGTCTTCAATACCGGCAGCCAAAACTTCCATATCCGGCCACAAGTCTCGGTCGCCTAACAGTCCGATATTGAGTTGCCCGCAATAAGAAAGGATGGCGACACCTAAATTTAAGTTCCGGGTCAAAGGAACCATCGGATAAGCCTCAATCAGACGCGACCCCATGCAGTAAAGCGGAGTTTGGGGGCCAGGAACATTGGTGCAAACTAAATTCACGAACGGCTGGTGATGCAGCAACCGAGCAGCCAGCCCAAGAATGGTGGGGGCGGCGTATTGGGTTAAATCGAGCAAGGCTGCGGCCCCTAGGGCTTGCTCTCGTTCTTTAAGGTCGTCGGTGGTGGCCTGTACGCCCTGTAGACGAGTCACGGGGTCGGGCTCACCCACCGCCAAGGGTACGAACATGGCCGAAATACGGTTACCCAGAGCCATACGCTCGCTATCGTCGCGTACTGACACCGGACAGAAAACCTTGAGCACCAAATCGGGAGTCAGCTCACGGCGCGCTTCGAGAAGCCGAGCCAAGCCGCCGCCCACGCCGGCCAAAATCACGTCGTTGATCGTGCCCCCAAAAGCTCGGCGGGTAGTTTTCACGTCGTCTAACGAAACTCTCACCAAGGCAAACCGGCGCGACCGACCAACTACTGGAGTGTTAAGCGAAGTGCGCGGAGCCATCACTCCCCCGGTCGCCATCGAACTAATCGACCGCACTAACTCGCTTACTTGATTCACCGCTCGCACCGGAACCTCAACCGCTCGGCGAGCAGCGTTAATAGCGCCGCGAGGACTAGCGAGGGTGTTTTGTACTGAGTCGATGAGCAAACGGGCGGGGTTGGGGGCAGGTTGGGGCTGCCAATCAGGAGCTTCGACCACCGTGGTACGGGGAGAGAAATCAAATAGCACCGTGGCCACGTCAACTCCCGATACTCCATCGACTAGAGCGTGGTGGGTTTTTTGTATTAGCGCAATGTGACCGTCTTCAAGTCCTTCGACAAACCAAAGTTCCCATAGCGGGCGAGAACGATCGAGTAACTGAGATTGGATCCGTTCAAAAAGAGCCAGCAATTGGTCACGAGAGCCCGGAGTGGGCAGGGCGGTGAGCCGGACGTGGTAACCAATATCGAAACGGGCATCATCGACCCAGATGGGCTCGGCCGCGTCAAGGGGAACACTTTGTATAATTTTGCGAAACCGTGGAATTAGATGCAGCCGTGACTGAACGAGATCAATAACGTCGTTGATACGAAAGCGACCGTCGGCATCTACGAGCCCCACGCCGTCGAACACACTCAGCGCGCCCACGTGCATTGGAGTTTCAAGCCGCTCCAGCCGCAAGAAACTGGCGTCAAGAGAGGTAAGTCGGTCGTAGTTAGCCACGACCCAAACGCTAGGCGTTAGCCGGTCTGAGCGAAAGTGGAGCGATTGAGGGGCGGAGCCCTTTAACTGGCCTTAAAGCGCCGTCCGACCAAGAGCATGACCCCGCCAATTGCCACTGCGGCCAAGCCCGCAGCAACTAACGGCCCCGCGGCGGCACCGGTGCGGGGGAGGCTCGGCGCCGCCGCGGAGACGACCTCGGCGGCAGGAATTATTTCGACCGGAGGTTCAACCACCGGAACAACCGGTGGGGCGAAGCGGTAGCAAACTTCCACCGAGCCCGACGCCGCAGTGGTGATGCTGGCTTGAATATTGCCGCCCCCGCCGGTAAAAGTTTCGCCGATCGCGGTGGTTACTCGAAAAGCCACCGATCCCGAACCAGAAAACTCGGTCAAAATACTCGGATCGCTACTGGCCATAGCCCCGCCGGCCACGTCCCACGCCACCGGTGCTTGGCTGACCGAACTGTTGCCAGAAAAATCCATTGTTCCGTCGAAGGCGCTAATAGTTTGCGAAGGCACTCGAGCTACTGAGCCCGAGATGATCTTCGGCGCACCAAGAGAGCTCGGCGGAGTGAATATTGCTTGGTAGTTCATCGTTTCGGCAAACACCACCGGAGTTTGGGCGGTGTTTTCAAAAGCGGCGTGGGTGTCGAGGTGAATCGTGCGGGTGGGAACCGTTACTTCGAGCAAGGTACCTTGGCGGGGATCGAACTTTTGCACTAAAAGATCGGTATCGATCTCAGTGGGCTGAAGAGGAGCCGAGACGGTTGCACACGACGACTCATGAGCGACAACCTCATCGGAAATAGTTTGGGCGCTCGCGTTAGTGGCCGCCCAGCCCAGTCCTACAAAGGCTAAAAGATAGAACCCGATTACTAACACCAAAATCGGGGGCCGCTTCGATGCCCGAGAATATAAGCCGGAATTAAGTCTTTGTCGCATTGGTGAATTCCCCTCGCTAGTCGTGGCTAAAGCCGTACCGGATTACCGACTCGTCGGTAGGCGCGCCGTGACGGCTTCGGGTTATTGTCAGCACCGTGAACGAACTTTCTCCGGCCGCCGTTTGGCCCATCAGCGCGGCGCTAGTGATTTCGCTCGACGATCATCTCGGACCCCCCATCGACAGTTATCTAAACGGAACTCAGACTTGGCTCACTCCGATTGAGCAGCCCAGCGGGAGCGACGACCTCGTGTTGGAGTGGCGGCTTCACCCGGTCGCTAAATTTTCTCTGCCCACCGGCATACGCCACGACGATCTCTGGGAAGCGGTAATCGTGCGCCTCAATCAAAACGACGAGGAGTTGATTATCGGCCAAGAGTCGCGCGTGCTTACTTCACTGTGGGACGGCTTGGAATGTTTTCCGGCTTACGGCGAAGACCTCGAACCCACAGCTCTTAGCCTCATCGCGGTCGATTTACTAAAAATTGCGCCCACTGCCTTAGGCCTAGTTGATCATCAGCGCATCGGTAGTCGTTGGGAGCACACCCAAGGGCGCGAATCGATTACCCGCATGTTGCTCGACGAACTTCAACCCACCACCGCACCCCCGGCCTAGCCAAGGAGACCAGCGATGCCCAACCGCACCGAACTCGCGGCGGAAATATTTCGCGTCTCGCATCTCACCGGCACTTTCACTTTGCGCTCTGGGGCAGTAAGCCACGAATACTTCGACAAGTACCTCTTTGAAAGCGACCCCGTTTTGGTCAAATCAATCGCCGAGGCTCTCGCAGCCCTCGTGCCCGCCGAGACTGAATTTTTGGCCGGGCTCGAACTCGGGGGCGTCCCGCTAGCCGTTATGTTGGGCCAAGTTACTGGGCTGCCGGTGCTTTTTGTCCGCAAGGCGGCCAAGGAATACGGCACCAGCAAATTGGCGGAGGGACAAGAATTCGCGGGGCGACGAGTCACGGTGGTCGAAGACGTGGTGACCTCGGGCGGTCAAGTGGTGACTAGCTGTGGCGATTTACGCGACCGAGGAGCGATTGTTGACCACGCGCTGTGCGTAATTGATCGTGAAGCCGGTGGTCCCGAAGCCCTTGCCGCCATGAACATAACTTTGCACCCGCTCTACCGGATGAGTGAACTTAGCTAACCCTCTGGGTCGCCCCGCCACGGTGGAGTGCGGGGTAAATCGAAATCAACCGGACGATGCTCGCCCTCAATAGCCGCGAAAGCAGTGTCGACCCAGCGCGCACCACCGGCTAGTGGCCACGGCAACGCATCACGAGCGAAAAAACCCACCGCCGAAGTCTCGAGCGGGTGACCATTAAGTTCACCACCAATCATGCGACAGTGAAATAGAAGTGAATACATCCCCAAGCGAGCAAAGCCCAATCGCAATCCGTCAAACACTGCGATAAGCGACTCCACTTCTACTTCAATCCCAGTTTCTTCGAGTACTTCTTTGATCGCGATCTCCGACGGGGAATAGCCCACATCAGCCCAGCCCACGGGATAGAGCCAAACGCCGGAGTCGGCTCGCTGGGTGAGCAAGATCTCCTTTTTTTCGTTGGCCACGATTGAAGCCACCGCTACTTTGGGGGTTACGTAACCCGGCACCCCACTACCCACCGAAGCCAGCCAGTCGTCGTAGAGCACATCGGCTTCCGCTTCTTCAAGGGCGGCGGCGCGAATGTCAGCCGCCACTTTGAGCACCTCTTCAAATCGCTCTTTCTCATAAAGGCTTTGGGTAAAGCCCATGCCCGTGCGGGCCACTCCCGACAAGGTTTCAGCCCAGCGGAGCAAATCGGCCGCCGATACCGCGTGCGGAGCGTCGCTCACAGACGCGCCTTACTCATCGATACCAACTCGACGCAACGCTTCGGCCGGGTTTAACACCAAACCGGTGACGAACGGACCAAATTCTCCGTAGCGCACCGAAACTTCATCGAAACGCATCTCCGCCACAATGTCTTTTAGGGCTGCGGGATCATCGGAGAATAAAGTCACCCCCCATTCCCAGTCGTCAAGACCAGTCGAACCGGTAATCAGTTGCGTGACCCGTCCGGCGTAGCGGCGGCCCACCGTGGCGTGGCCCATCATGAGTTCCTTGCGTTGTGCAAACGGCAAGGCGTACCAATTGTCCGCGCCGGTGCGGCGCTTACTCATCGGATAAAAACTTATTGTCGAACGCGTGGGAAGTTGCGGGTGAATACGCTGCTCTCGGTAATGCTCAATGCGTTCGTTCCAAGTCTCAATCCGAGTTTTAACCTCAGCCGGATCAGTAACTGACTCTTCGTTACGCAACCGTTCGCGCTCATCGTTTTCCGTCATGGCGTACTCCGATGCTTCGGTGAGTGAGAGGTACGACCAGGTCGGCACCAACGGAGCCTGATTGAGTTGGTGTTGGAGGCGCTGGAGTCGAGCCCAGTCTGGGCCGATGGCCATAACCCCGAGAGCGGCTTTATGGCCAAGGACAACGAAGGTGAGGGCTTGGTGGGGAGCCTCGGCGGTGAAGTCAGAAATCGCCTCCTCGATACGCGAACCTCCCCCCACCGAGTTCGGAGCAAGATCAACGTCATAAAACAGGTGCAGCACTCCCCAGCCGCTGCTCGCTTCTACCGTATCCACGGTCTAAGGCTAGGCGAGGCGAGCGCCACCGTTCCCTACGCAGCCAAAACGCCCGGCCAAAGGCCGGGCGCTTGGAAACGCAGTTGGGGTGAGCCGAGGCCAGTGCGACCCGCGGCGGGTAATGAACCGACTTTAGAAGTCCATTCCTCCCATGCCACCCATGTCGCCACCAGGCATTCCGCCCCCCATAGGAGCCGGATTGACTTCTAATTTGTCGGCCACTACGGCCTCGGTGGTCAAGAAGAGCGCCGCAATCGAGGCTGCATTTTGCAGCGCCGAGCGGGTCACCTTGGCGGCGTCAATAACACCAGCCTTGACTAGGTCTTCGTACTCACCCGTAGCGGCGTTGAGTCCGTGAGAGCCTTTTAGGCCGTGAACCTTCTCCACCACAACTCCGCCTTCGAGGCCGGCGTTGAGTGAGATTTGCTTCAACGGTTCTTCCAACGAACGGGCCAATATTTTGGCTCCCGTCGCTTCGTCACCGTCAAGGGTTTTGATAAGTGCGTTCACTTTATCTTGGGCTCGCAAAAGGGCAACGCCACCACCGGCGACGACACCTTCTTCGACCGCAGCCTTAGTGGTTTGAACCGCGTCTTCAATGCGGTGCTTCTTTTCTTTGAGCTCCACTTCAGTTGCTGCTCCAACTTTGATGATCGCCACTCCACCCGACAACTTGGCCAGACGCTCTTGGAGCTTCTCGCGGTCGTAGTCCGAGTCGGTGTCGTCAATCTCCCGACGGATCTGGGCAATGCGACCGGCGACATCTTGCTTAGTGCCGGCACCTTCAACCACAGTGGTCTCGTCCTTGGTGATTACCACCTTGCGGGCAGTACCCAAAAGATCGAGGCCGATGGTCTCAAGCTTGAGGCCCACTTCTTCGGAGACCACTTGGCCACCGCAGAGAATGGCAATGTCTTGCAACATGGCCTTGCGACGCTCACCAAAGCCCGGGGCCTTGATGGCGACCGACTTGAATGTGCCTCGAATCTTGTTGACCACCAAGGTCGCCAAGGCTTCACCCTCAACGTCTTCGGCGATGATGACGAGGGGCTTGCCCGTCTGCATCACTTTTTCCAATACCGGAAGCATGTCCTTGACCGCCGAGATCTTCGAGCTAACCAGCAGCACGTAGGCGTCATCGAGCACGCACTCCATCCGCTCGGGGTCAGTTACGAAGTAAGGCGAGATGTAACCCTTGTCGAACCGCATACCTTCAACGAGGTCGAGTTCCATACCAAAGGTCTGACTCTCTTCTACGGTGATCACTCCGTCGGTGCCGACTTTTTGCAGAGCTTCGGCGATCATCGAGCCGATCTCCGTGTCCGCGGCCGAGATTGCGGCCACGTTCGCGATCTGCGCGGGGTCGGTATCAACTTTTACTGCGCTCTTTTTGATCGAATCCACCGCAGTAATCACTGCGGCCTCGATACCTTTTTTGAGCACCATAGGGTTGGCTCCCGCAGCGACGTTGCGGAGTCCTTCCCGCACCATGGCCCACGCGAGAACAGTGGCAGTAGTAGTTCCGTCACCGGCGACATCGTCGGTCTTCTTGGCGACTTCCTTGACTAGTTCGGCGCCAATTTTTTCGTAGGGGTCTTCAAGGTCGATTTCTTTAGCAATCGAGACACCGTCGTTGGTGATAGTAGGTGCACCCCACTTTTTCTCGAGCACTACGTTGCGACCCTTAGGTCCGAGAGTTACTCGGACGGCGTCGGCGAGCTTGTTCATGCCGATCTCGAGGGATCGACGGGCATTCTCTGCGTAAGCGATCTGCTTGGCCATGATTTGCTGTTCTCCTCATTGTTGGACGGGAATTTTTCGGCCCGATGCTTTAGCCCGTAGGCGAAAATCGGTCTCCGTTAGCACTCGACGGTCTTGAGTGCTAGTCCATATTGGCACTCAAGACCGTCGAGTGCAAATGGACAGCCATTAAGGCGTAGATTTGACCTATGGCGGAAATGCACGATGCGACCGAGGAATACCTCGAAACCATCCTTGAGATTGAAGAAGAAGGGGTCATCCCTATCCGCGCTCGGCTGGTGGAGCGTCTCGGTCTCTCGGCCGCCACCGTCTCGGAGCAAGTCAAACGGCTCGTGGGCCAGGGCTACGCCGATTTACTGGACGACCGTTCGGTGCGCTTAACCGATTCGGGGCGGGCTATCGCCACTTCGATCGTGCGGCGCCACCGTCTCGCCGAACGTCTGCTCACCGATGTGATTGGGTTGGAGTGGGAAAAAGTTCACCGGGAAGCCGACCGTTGGGAGCACGCCATATCGGCGGAGGTGGAAGAAAAATTAGTTGAACTACTCGGCGACCCCGCCACTTGCCCGCACGGAAATCCCATTCCGGGTTCACACAATCGGGCCGACACTATTGGATCGGTTGCCCTCGCCGCCGTGGCGCCGGGACAAATTCGCATCACTCGGGTCAGCGAAAAAATAGAACTCGACGATGCCGCCATGAGCATCTTGGCTCAAGCCGGTCTCGTCCCCGGGCGAGAATCATCGGTGGTGCGGGTAGAGAAAAGTGGCGTTGTAGTCAAAGGCGCTGACCGCGAACACTTGGTGCCCATGGCTATAGCGCAATTGACCTTTGTCGCCCCGGTTTAACCCCGAGTTATAACCCGCCCGCCACCAATACCAGTTCGGTGAGCGCTCCTAGCGTGACCCCCGCGAATAAGCCTACGTAGAGCATCTCTTTGTGGCCATGCTTGATAGCTACGCCAACCAAAGTGACGACCACATAAAGAATCGATCCGGCGGCTAAGCCCAAGAAAAGCAACTCAAGGTTTTCGTTGACAAAAGACTGGCCGATAATGGTGCCCAAGAAAGTTGGCAGGCCGGCGATGACTCCCAAGACGAAAAGAAATCCCCAACTCGGACGATCGGTCTCACCCGCTAACGGGGCGACAATGCCAAAACCTTCGGTCGCGTTATGCAGGGCAAAGCCCACCACCAACAACACCGCCAAACTCAGTTGATCACTGGCCGCAATTTGTCCGATCGCGAGTCCTTCCGCGAGGTTGTGCACCCCAATCCCTACTGCGATCAAAACCGACAGGCGTTTGGTGTCAGAAAGAGCGTGGAACTTGCGCAGGGTGCCAAACTCTTGTACCGCAGCCGCCCCAGGGCCAAGCGAGGATTTACGCCGACGCGCCATCTGGCGGTCGTAGCCCACAAGTCCCATCAGCCCTAAAGCGAAAGCGCCGAAGAAAAGAACGGTTCGCACCGCGAACTCACCCCAAGTGCCCGAAGTTTTAGTCGTGACATCAAGTAAGGCTTCTTCAACCGGCTCAAAGCCGTGGACGAAGGTTTCGATGAGCAAAAACAGCAAAACTCCCGCCGAAGCGGCATTGAGGAGAGTAGAGACCGAGACTTTGAGTTTGCGAATACGTCCGACCGGTAGACCGATAAAAATCGTTATACCGGCTATAGCCCCTAGGAGGGCGATCTGAGTGCTGGACATTTTTGGCTCCTGTCTCTATTTACTAAGGGCAACCTTACCTAAGTAAATACCCTTGGTCAAGTCCGCCTCTAGGATAATTAGATGCCTCTCTCGCTTAAAGAGAACCTCGAGATAATCGCCGGGATGGTGGCCATATTCGTCCTCGACGTAGTGGCCGGAGCCGAGATCAGTTACGGCAGCGTCTTCAGCTCTTCGGCTTCTCAGACCATCGGAATCATTAATGACATCGGAGCAGTCATATTCGTCATCATCACCGTGCTCACGATAATCGCCATTTTGATTAACCGCCGTAGCGTCGTTTTGCGAATTTTTGTACTTTACTTAATTGTCGCCACCGTTCAAACCGTGGCCAACATTGCCGCGCTGCTAGTTACCACTCACGTGCGAAACGACAACTACCTCTGGGGGCTTTTCGATATTGGCGCGGCGTATTTGATGATCGTCTCGGTCTTTACCGGATGGTACTGGGTGTCTGATCGACTGATAAAAAATGGAGCGTTCGTATTTCCCGCGCGCGATAACCAAGAACCGCCCCAGCCAAACTTGATCGACTATTTGTTTATCGCCTTCAACACCAACGCTACTTTTGGACCAACGAGTGAGTCGGTAGTTTCTCGTCGAGTAAAACTTATAATGATGTCGCAAACCACAATGTCATTAGTGATTTTGTTAGTCTTAGTAGCCCGAATCATAGGACTACAACGAACCGGCTAACTCAGCCCCCAGCCACGGCCGGAATAATGCTCACCGTCTGGCCGTCACGCAGTTCGGTGTTGAGCCCGTCGAGAAAGCGAATATCTTCTTCCCCGACAAAGATATTTACGAAACGGCGAAGATTTCCAGTTTCATCGTAAAGTCGATTGGAAAATTCCGAGTTGACTCCATTTAGAGCTACCAATGCTTCCCCGACCGAATTCGCCTCCACCGTTACCTCCGACTCACCATCACAGAGTGAACGAAGTTGAGTGGGGATTCTCACATTTATCGTCATAATCAATTCCTCCTAGACGTTGGGCTCAACGGCCCGGTTGGGTTTCGGGAAACGCGTCCGCAAACGCTTGTCGGGTAGGGGCGATTACCGCCGTCGGGCCCGACCCCGGGCCAGCAACCGCATCAAGGGTTTTTAGCCCGTGGCCGGTTACGTAAAGCACCACCCGCTCGTCGGGCCGCACGACCCCTTCTTCGGCCAAACGCTTCAGCGAAGCAACCGTCACTCCCGCGGCGGTTTCGCCGAAGATTCCCTCGGTGCGGGCCAATAGACGAATACCCTCCACGATCTCGTCGTCAGTTACCGCAGCAATGCCCCCGCGGGTTTCTCGCACTGCGTCGAGGGCGTGGTATCCGTCGGCGGGGTTGCCGATCGCCAACGACTTGGCGATGGTGGCGGGCTTGACCGGATTAATAACTTGTGCGTTATCGGCGAACGCAGTGGCTACGGGCGAACACCCCTGCGCCTGGGCACCAGATATTCGCACTCCGGGTTTTTCGTTGAGCAAACCCACGGAGAATAAGTCGTCGAAGCCGGCCCGGATTTTGGTAAGCAAAGATCCACTTGCTACTGGGACCACCACATGATCAGGAGTCTCCCAGCCCAGTTGTTCGGACGTTTCGTAAGCCAAAGTTTTCGACCCTTCAGCATAAAACGGTCGCAAGTTAATGTTGGCGAAACCCCACGACTGCTCAGCGGCGATTTCTGCACACAGACGGTTTACGTCGTCATAGTTACCATCAACCGCGACCACGTTCGCGCCGTAAATAGCAGTAGTGGCAATCTTGGCGAATTCAAGATCCGCGGGGATAAACACGTAACTGGTCAAGCCCGCCCGAGCCGCCGCTGCGGCCACCGCATTGGCTAGGTTGCCCGTTGAGGCACAAGCCAAAGTTTTGATGCCAAACTCCAGCGCTTTAGCCAGCGCCACTGCCACCACTCGATCTTTGAACGAGTTGGTGGGGTTGCGAGTATCGTCCTTGACCCACACTTCACCCAAGCCCAACTCACTGGCCAAGCGATCGGCTCGTACTAGCGGGGTGTAACCCACCCGAGCGCTGGCGTCACCCGGTGGATCGACCGGCAAGAGATCGCGATAGCGCCAAATCGACGGCGGCCCGGCGGCAATCGATTCCCGCGACACTGTGGCGCGCTGCGCTTCGGTGTCGTAGGCCACCCCAAGCGGACCGAAACAAAATTCACAGGTGTAAATCGGCGCTATCGGATACTGGTGGCCACATTCACGGCATACCAACGTCTGTACATGAGCCATCGGGCTCTCCCTCCACTCGGGTACCCCGCTTCTCCGTTTACGGAAAAACCGCGGCACCACTATTCGGTGAAGACGAGCAGAAACGCCCGTCCTCCAATTCGACGCGCTCATAAAACGCTTCAAACGGAGGACCGTTCTCAGCAACTCATCGTTCAGGCATTGGCACCTGGTCTCTGCTTCCCCTAGGGGTTGCAAACACTGGTTGCCGCGGCTTCTACGGGCCTGTCCCTCAGCCGCTCTCGATGAGCGCGTTGTTCAAGGTAAACAATAATCACAAAGCGAACCAAGCGTCAAGTTTTTTTCTTTGGTTTCGCCGATCGAGGCCTACCATATAGGTGATGTCTGCTGCCCGATCTTCCTCGCACCCTCTTGACCCTCATCTGCTCAACGATCTGCGGCAAGAGCTAAACACCACGATCACAGTCTGTTTACCGGCCAAAAACGAAGAGGCCACTGTCGGCCAGATCGTGGCCTCAGTGCGGCGCAACCTGATGGAAAAAACCGGCCTGATCAGTGAGGTCGTAGTCATGGACGACAACTCCACCGACGGCACCGCCGAGGCCGCCCAGTGGGAAGGAGCCAAAGTTTTTCGCGTCAGTGAAGTTCTCCCCGCACTCCCGCCCGGCACGGGCAAAGGAAACGCGCTGTGGCTATCGCTAGCAGTAACCGAAGGCGACATCATCTGTTGGATCGACGCCGATGTACGCAACTTTCAACCCCACTTTGTTACCGGCCTGATTGAACCACTCTTGCGCGACTCCGCGGTGCAGTTGGTCAAGGGCTATTACCGCCGCCCGCTTCACGGCGAGCCTAACGGTGGCGGTCGAGTTACCGAACTTCTCGCCCGACCAGTCATCTCCGCCCTGTTCGGCGAATTGACCGGAATCATTCAGCCCCTATCGGGTGAATACGCCGGCCGACGCAGCCAACTCGAAGCGATTCCTTTTGTCGAGAGCTGGGGGGTCGAACTTGGACTCCTCATCGACATCGCTCAGCAATCGGGGGTAGACGCTATTGCCCAAGCCGACCTCGGAGTGCGGGAGCACCGCAACCGCAATCTTGACGAACTTGGGCCCCAAGCAATGGAAGTGTTAGTCACCGCTTTACGGCGCACCGGATTAGACCCCGAACGGATAGGTACTCAGTTGGCCCGCTTTACCGCCGACTACGACCCCTCATTCGTAACGCTCGAAACGGGCGAACGGCCTCCGATGAACACCGTTAAGGCCTACCAAGAGATCCGGTCTCGCTCGGCGAGGAAATAACTAATACCCTCAAGGCGATAAGCCCAAGGCCCAGCACTTACCGGGCCCGTAAAAGGAGGTTCGTTTAATGCCCCGACTCCGCCAAGTTCGACGCGACCAGGCCGACCCCATCGCGCTTGCCCTCTACGACTTCATGTTCGGACCCGACCGTTGCCCAGTAGAAACCCCGGGCACCGCCACCGGCGCCCCCGGTGATTGGTGGACGGTCTTCGCTCTCGTGCCCGACGTTTTTTCCCACGCGGTTGGGGGCTTCGCGCTTTACCAAAGTCCAGATCGCCTGCTTGACCCCCAGTTGCGCGAACTCGGCCAAACGCGTGTGGGCTGGGCTCGCGCCAGTCAGTTTGTTTTTTCCCAACACTGCAAATCGTGTCGCACGGCCGGGATTAGTGAAGAGAAAATCGCCGCCATCCCAAGTTGGTCGGTGGCCCAATGTTTCTCGCCCATCGAACGCGCGGTGCTCGCCTACACCGACGCTCTGGTCTACGACGGTGGTCGAGTGGCCGATGGAGTTTTCGATGCCCTGCGGGCCGAACTTTCCGACGAAGAGATCCTTGAACTCACCTACATAACCGCCCTCTACGACATGCACGGGGTTATGTCGCGCGCGCTGCGCACTGAGTTCGATGACCGAGAAGAACCAATAGTCGAAATCCCCGCCCCGGGTGACGACCAAACCTTTCGGGTTTAGTTCAGGGCCCGACCAAGCGATTCTGCGGCGGCTTCTATGAGCCCAACCGCGTCACGAAACGAGTCTTGTTTTTCTCGCGCGAGGTCGACCAAGGCGATCGCTTGCACCCCATCGTCCCCAAGAGTTTGCCGGGCCGAAGGGCTGATCTGACCCGCGATCACTACTCGATTAGCCACCTTGCGTTCACGGGCCAAAGACAAAACTTCGCCCACCGCTTTACCCGAAAAAGTCGAATTATCAGCTGACCCTTCACCGGTAATCACCAAATCAGCCGAAGCCATAATCTCATCAAGCCCAGTGGCATTAGCAACCACGGAAAAGCCCGACTCTAAGCGCGCGCCAATCGCGGCGAGACCGCCGGCGAGACCGCCGGCCGCACCGGCTCGGGGCAAAACTGTTACATCGATACCCGTGCGGTGAAAATACTCTTGCGCCACCGTAGAAAGTCGGCGCGACAACAACTCAACTTGGGCCGCAGTAGCACCTTTTTGCGGGCCAAACTCGCGCGCGGCATCTAAAAAATATGTTTCGACATCACACGCCACCGAAACATCGAGTCCCGCCAAAGACCAAGCCAAAGTTTGCACGGCCGCAAGACCACCGTCAGTGGTAGCCGACCCCCCCACGCCCACCACAATTCGACGCGCCCCGGCACGACTAGCGGCCGCGATCAATTCACCAGTGCCTCGAGTTGATGCCCGCAACGCGTCTCGATTAGTACACCGCGCCAATCCACTAGCCTGCGCCATTTCTATAACCGCAGTACCGTCAGGCAGAACTCCGTAATCGGCCAGCACTAAATCACCCAACGGACCCGTCACCTCGACTGAACGCCGAGAGCCCCCACTCACCGCCAGCAAAACATCGAGAGTGCCTTCCCCACCGTCAGCAATAGGAACCTCGGTGATAGCGGTCAAACCTGCCGCCCGCAGCCCTCGGGCCATGGCTGCGGCCGCGGCCGCGGCCGATAGAGAGCCTCTAAATTTATCGGGGCACACCACTACTGAGAGCATCCGAATAGATTGGTCTAAATCGACTGAGAGATGCTCAGCGGCCACCAGACTTGAGGAGGAATAAGTTGCCCGTACTCGAGCGAGTACCGCTGCTAGAAAAGGACCTCAAAGACTACGCGGCCGTGGTCGGAGATGAGGTAATTGAAGAGATTCGGACTTTGGCCGAGCCGCTCCAAGGAGCCCGCGTGCTCCACCTCAACGCCACGGCCTACGGAGGCGGAGTCGCGGAATTGCTCGCCACTCATGTCCCCTTGCTCCGCAGCGTGGGCGTCGATGCCGAGTGGCACGTGATGCAAGGTAGCGACGAATTTTTTGCTATTACCAAACAAGTTCATAACGGACTTCAAGGGGCCGACATTGCCTGGACCGCAGCAATGCAACGCGTCTACCTCGAACGAGTACTCGATAACTCACTCGCGTTCGAAGATGAATGGGACTTCGTAGTAGTGCATGATCCACAGCCAGCGGCGATTTTAAGTTTCTTGCACGGATCTCGTCTTGGTGTAGACCCGACAAAATGGATATGGCGATGCCACATCGACTTAACCGCGGCTAACGAAAAAGTATGGAACTTCTTTCGTCCTTTCATTGAGCAGTACGACGCGTCAGTTTGGACAATGCCCGAATTCGTTCCTAATTCTTTGAGCACAGAAAATATTATGTACGCCCCACCGTGCATAGACCCGTTATCGGTAAAAAATCTCGATCTAGCTCTTCCGTTCTGTGAAGAGATTTTGCGCCAGTACGG
Organism: Acidimicrobiia bacterium; assembly: GCA_009694435.1. Lineage (GTDB taxonomy): Bacteria > Actinomycetota > Acidimicrobiia > IMCC26256 > PALSA-555 > SHUY01. The sequence continues at coordinate 32,040 of SHUY01000004.1, forward strand.
AATAGATCCGGCTCGGCCTATCGTGTGTCAAGTCAGTCGCTTCGACCCGTGGAAGGACCCCATCGGCGTAGTTGACGCCTACCGCATGGTGCGGGAAAAAATTCCTGACGCCCAGTTAGTGCTCGCGGGGTCTATGGCCACCGACGACCCCGAAAGTTTTCAAGTCTGGGAAGAGATAGAACAAGCCCGGGCCGGAGATCACGACATTCACCTGCTTTCCAATCTTCACCAAGTCGGTGCCGTACAGATCAACGCTTTTCAGCGCATGGCGAGCGTTATGGTGCAAAAATCGATCCGAGAAGGTTTTGGGCTCACCGTTAGCGAGGCCCTTTGGAAAGGCCGCCCCGTAGTGGGCGGGCGGGCGGGCGGGATCACCCTACAAATTCGTGAAGGGTACGACGGATTCCTCGTGGACTCAGTAGAAGCGTGCGCAGAAAAAATAATCCACTTGCTCGGCGACCCCGATGGATCAACAGCAATGGGTGAGCAAGGTCGCGAGCACGTGCGAGAGAACTTCCTCTCCACCCGTGAATTGCGTGATTGGCTATCGCTCTTTGGCCAACTTAAGTCGGGAGCCGCAATCGCCTCACCATCCAAGTCGTACGGATTTGCCCCGGAGAAAAAATAGGAATGACAGTAATAATTTCCAATCGGGGACCGTACCAATTCAAAAAATCTAATAATGGCTTTATCGCCCAAGGGGGAGCAGGAGGAATCGCCTCGTCGCTAGGTCCCCTCCTTACTTCGGGGGCGGCCGGCGACAGTGCAACTTGGATCGCCGCCGCGCTAACCCCCGACGATCGCGCGGCAACCCGAGCTGGACAAGTTAAAGCGCCGGGGATCGAGCTTGACCTACTCGACCTCGACGAACGCGAATATCTGCTGGCTTACAACCTGATATCGAACAGCACTTTATGGTTTATCTACCACGGCATCTTCGACCTCGCTCGGCGGCCACGTTTTGATCACCGTTTTCGTGAAGCATGGGCGGCTTACGAAAATATCAACCAGGCTTTTGCTAATGCCGCGGCCGAAAAGGCGAACCCGGGCGATGTGGTACTTATCCAGGATTACCAACTAAATCTGGTCCCCGCCATGTTGCGCTCCGCTCGCCCCGATCTTCGCATTGCCCATTTCAGCCACACCCCGTTTTGTGGCCCTAACTCCATTCGCATTTTGCCTCCCGACATCGCCCGAGCCATCTGTGGTTCTATGGCCAGCGTTCCTTCGGGTTTTCACTCCGCTCGCTGGGCCCAATCCTACGAAGCCTCGGCCCGAGAAATGCTGGGGAGCAACGCCAACATAACTGACAGTTTTGTCGCCTCGCTCGGGCCCGACCATGACCTGCTCGCCACCACCGCCCAGTTACCCGAAACCGCGGTCGGTAGAGCCGACCTCAAAGAACAAATTGGCGACCGAGCCATGATTTTGCGAGTTGACCGCATTGACCCATCAAAAAATATTCTGCGAGGTTTTTCGGCTTACCAACGCTTGCTCGAAACTCACCCCGAGTGGCGCAACCGAGTGGTCTTTGTCGCTCGCCTCAACGCGTCGCGCCAAACATTGCCCGAATACATCGGCTACCGCAATGAAGTTGAACAGGCTATTAGTCAACTCAACGATGAGTGGGGGACCAACGATTGGTCGCCAATTATTCTCGACGAGCGCGACGACTTCCCTACTACTGCCGCCGCCTTCGCCGACTATGACGTGCTGTTGGTTAACCCGATCAAAGATGGTCTTAACTTGGTCGCCAAAGAAGGCCCCCTGCTCAATCAGCGCGACGGAGTTTTGTGCCTATCGCCTGAAGCCGGCGCCTGGGATGAACTCGGAGTCGACGCGCTTTCTGTTCACCCCTACGACATTGAACAAGTAGCTGATTCACTCAACCAAGCATTGACTATGGAACCTAAAGAACGAGCCAAGAGAGCGGCATCACTACGCACTCGAGCCGGAGCACGCCAGCCCATTGATTGGTTAAAAGATCAACTTGCGGCGGCCAAATAAATTTGTACTCTTCACTAACACGCACTCGCTAATGCGGAAAGAATTTCCGCTAACTCAGATGGACCGGACACTACTAAATCGGCTTGATCCAACAAGGCTTGCGGCGCTTCTTCGGAATTAACCCCGATTCGTACCGCTACTCGCGTCGGATCTTCTTGCTCCCAACGGTTGAGCGCGGCGAACATAGGGATATCACCCACATCGTCGCCCGCACACAGCACCGATCGCACCTTGCGTTGGGCCAAAATATCGGCCACCACCACCCCTTTATCGATGGCCGAAACCGGCCGAAATTCCCAAGTCATGCGCCCGGGAAGCGACTCCAAACCGAATTGAGCACCAAAGGCTTTGAGGTCGTCTGGTTCGGGCGCCCGATCAGGAGTGGTGCGCCAGTGCACTCCTAGCGCCAAATCGCCTTTATGTTCAATCAAAAGATCGGGCCACTTTTTTACGGCCGCCAATTGCGCCTCGGCGACCACCGCAATTGAAGTTTGGGCTCGCTCGTCGACCACCACTTGACCGTTCTCTATCCGCTCAAGGCCGTACTGACCAAAGACCATTACTCCCGACACGTCGAGTGCCGAAATAAGGAACTCCACTGGGCGCCCACTGATAACCGCCACCGTTCCCACTGCGGCTACCAATTCTTTTAGTGCCGAGCGCGCCGCCGGTAATGGTTGGGAATCTTCGGGTTGATCGACAATAACGGCCAGTGTGCCATCGAAGTCGACAATGACTGCAGTTGTCTCTGGATCAGACTTAAGCGGTTCGAGACCGGCGTAAAGCCGAGCCACGAAAGATTATTTACCGCGAATAACTACGCAGTCGGAGGCTTCCGAACCCGCCGGATCAGGAACCGGGAACGTAGTCACTTCTGTACCTACCCCTACAGTAGTCGCCAAAGCGGTCGCCTCTTTTTCAAACTTGACTCGACACGCCACCGTAGTTCCGTTTTGTAAAGGCGAGTTACCCGTACCGGCAATGGAGTAACCCTTGCCCCGCAATTCGTTGGCCAACGTTGCGGCCGCACCGTTAACTCCCGATCCATTTAGCGCTAAGACTCTGACCTCCGCGGGTGGCCGCCCCGCATCTGTGCTTGCAGGCTTAGTCGTGCTCGCCGAACTACTAGTAACCGGCGGAGAAATACTCCCACTTCCCCCACCGCCGCCCGCTTTATCAATTACCTGAAGTAAAACAATTCCGAGCACAACGGCCACGCCCACCAAGACCACGCCGCGCTGGGCCGCGCGATGTACTAGGGAAATTCCGTTATTCGAACGCGCGGGCCTCGCTCGATGAGAGGGCGCGGGAATAGCGAAAACACTCATTTCACACTCGGGTGGGCACTTTTAACTTCGTAGCGAGCAGTGCGGCGTTGTCGCCGAGAACGGATCACGCGTTTTACTGTCATCGGGTCGTACCTTTGCGATTCGGGGTCGGAAATAATCTCTCCTAAACGACGATAGTAGCGAGGACTCGACATTCCGAGGCGGGCCCGTATTTGTGCCGATTTAGGCCCCGGAAACATCCACCACGAGCGTTCAAAATCAAGAATTAGCCGATCAGCCTCAGGATACTCATCCTCACTGTCGCGAACATCACTTGCGACCCTAGAAGTATCCATGAGACAGCCATTATGGTCGCGAAACGAGAGAAAATCGCGGATAGGAACTTCGGCATCTAGGTCGGTGCCAAACCGCTACCTAGGTTAAAACGACCTTATTGGCCTAATGTGTAACTTAAAGGCCTTATTTTCGTAAAATTGTTGCCCTGCCAGCGTTGTATCGGCATCGTCAAATCGCTGAGCCCAAGCGGTGGAATAACCGTACTGGGTTGACGACCAGTATTGACTTCCCACAGAACCATCCTGAAACCCTGGCATCAGATTCGCTCCCTGTATCCCGCCATAGCAACGGGTACCGCGGTAAGGCATTTGGTTGGCCCAAGAGCAAAGTTCATTTAATTCATCTCTGCTAGGAAGAAACCAATCCTGTTTTCCGTGCGAGCTATATTTCCACGCCACGTACGCAGCCTCGTTAGAATTCCACCCCGACGAGCAACCGCCGTACACAATGTTGCGAGTATTGGTCTGCCCCGTGCCAATAGCCGTTCCGTTTGCATTGGCAACATTTTTCGTACCACAACCCCAATGATTTTTAGGATCCTTAACTGAACCGTGCCAACCGTCACGAGCCACCTCAAAATACTGTGAACCAGCCGGGCGGCTTGTATCAACATAAAAAATATGACCGCCCCCGGGGCCTACGTCTCCGACTTGACATGCCCCTGGAGCGCATCCCTGCGCCACTTTATTGACCGTACGGGCAACAGTCGCATCCGCACCCGCACCCGCACTAACTAAAACTAAGACAGAATAAAGAACTGCGGCCATCACGGACCCAAATACTTTCAAACCTTTGCTCATTTTGATATTAAAACAAAGGCCCTTCAGTCTGTCAACCGCTTGCTAATGGAGCCGGGTGTCGGAATCGAACCGACGACCACCGCTTTACAAGAGCGGAGCTCTACCAACTGAGCTAACCCGGCGTAGATTTGAGGTTATCGGCACTACGGCGTCGGGCGAGTTCGAAGCACGCTATTGCCGCCGCGGCTGACACATTGAGTGACTCAATAGAGCCGTGAGTGGGAATAGCGGCCAAAATATCGCAGCGTTCTCGAGTGAGTCGTGCCAGACCGGCTCCCTCGGCCCCTAAAACTAAAACTACTGGACCGGTAGCAACGGTTAAGTCGTAAATCGAAGTCGGACCTTCGTGATCTAGCCCCACACTCCAGATATTGGCTCGGCGTAAATTCTCGAGCGCGCCGGCGATTCCCGAAACTAACGAAATCGAAAGGTGTTCGACTGCACCCGCGGCCGACTTAATCGCGGCGGGGCTAAGCGTGGCTCCACCGTGGCGAGCCAAAATTGCTCCCGTCGCCCCCGCCACTTCGGCCGTACGCAAGACCGCCCCTAAATTGCGCGGGTCAGTCACTCCATCAAGGGCAACTAAAAATGCTTGGGGTGAGGTAATTTGATCTAAAGGAACATCTGCGACCGCCTCGGCCCGAGCGACAATTCCTTGGTGGGTTTCAATGCGGGCTTCGCGCGCGACATCCTCTCGCTTCACCATCTGAACTTCTATTCCCGCCGCACGGGCCAGCTCTAAAATTTCATCCCCGCGGTCATTGGCGTCACGGGCGATCATCACCCCATGAACCTTGCGGCGCTTAGCGATAAGGAGTTCCCGCACCGCTTGGCGACCCGGGACTATTTCGCCCCCCAGCCCTGAAGTCGTACGCCGAGCCGCACTCATCGTCGGTGCCAAGTAGTGCCCGAGGCGCGGTCGGCAATCACGACTCCCTCGGCTTCTAAATTGTCCCGGATTCGATCGGCGGTAGCAAAATCACGGTTCGCGCGAGCGGTTTCACGATCAACAACAAGTTGATCAATACGAGAGTCACCCGAAGAATCCTCTATTCGCCCAATGACAATCCCTAATACTCCGGCAAGTTCTTTAACCGTGGCCACCAAAGTGGCGGCCGTTTCTATATCTTCACAATCAAACGCCTGATTAGCCTCACTGACTGCGGCAAAAATTATGGCTAAGGCCGCAGGCGTAGCAAAATCATCATCCATGGCAGCACGAAAACTTTGTTCGCGCTTCCTGTCAATTGAAGCCGTAGACAAATCTATTTCCACCGCCATAGCGCGGCGCGCTAAAGAATCGAAGCGGTCAACGGCACTGGCGGCAGCGGTGAGTTCGGAGTCACCCAACTCCATAGCCGAGCGGTATTGAGTCAAGAGCACGGCAACTCGAAAGGCGCGAGGGTCGTAAGTGTCTAGCGCGTCAGCCAAAGAGCGAAAGTTTCCGGATGACTTTGACATTTTTTCTGCGTTGATCTGGACCATTCCCGAGTGAATCCAATGGCGAGCAAACTCGTGACCCGCGGCACCGGCTTGGGCAATCTCGTTTTCGTTATGGGGGAAAACTAAATCGTCACCCGCGCCATGAAGATCAAAACCATCGCCCAACAGACCTAGGGCCATAGCCGAACACTCAATATGCCAACCGGGGCGCCCCGCCCCCCACGGCGAATCCCAACTTGGCTCACCTGGCTTAGCCAACTTCCATAAAACAAAATCCACTGGGGAGCGTTTAGCCGAATCAACGTCGACGCGCGCACCGGCTGACTCAAGCAAAGTTGCAAGGTCACGGTGCGAAAGTTCTCCGTAGGCCGAGTAAGACGACACATCAAAATAAACGCCTTGGTCATCAATGGTGTAAGCGTGACCGTTAGCAACTAAGTCAGAAATCAACTTCACCATCGCAGCTATATATCCGGTGGCGTGCGGAGTCACGTCTGGACGCATGACTACCAAACGATCTAGTTCGGCAAAATACTTCTCTTCAAACTCTTGCGCTACTTCACTCTCGGTCAACCCATCGCGAGCGGCTCGGGCGATTATCTTGTCTTCAATATCGGTGACATTGCTGACAAAATTGACTTCTAGCCCTGACCAAATTAAGTAGCGGCGAATAGTGTCAAAAACTACGGCCGTTCGACCATGACCAATATGGGGAACATCATAAACCGTTGGCCCACAAACATAAACTGAGACTTTCCCTTCATCGCGGAAAGTTAGCGCTACTTTTTTTCGGGCTTTAGTGTCGTAAATTTTCACGGCCACTACTTTGCCCGCTCCTCAAGCAGCGCTACCGCCCAAGCCGCGATTCCTTCACCGCGACCAACCGCACCCACCCCTTCCGCGTGTTTGGGTTTAACCGACACCGGTCCGCCTACTAGAGCGGTCAACCGACTAGCCATTTCAGCAATGTGATCTGCCAATTTAGGTTTTTCGGCGGCAATAACTAGGTCAACATTGATTACTTGCCAACCAGCACTATTTACCAACTTGACCACTTCGACTAAAAGTTCTTGTGAAGAGACACCCTTTAGTTTTTCATCGGTCGCCGGAAATACCGAGCCTAAATCAGGTAATCCGGTCGGGCCCAATAACGCATCGGCTACTGCGTGAGTCGCCACGTCGGCATCGGAGTGACCGACCAAGCCCGGGGCCTCGGCAATAGCCACTCCGCCAAGAATTAACGGGCCATTTCCCCCAAACGAATGAACGTCAAAACCCAACCCCACCCGTATGTTCATCGGCTTACCTCGCCTAAGAGTGCTTCGATAATTGCTACATCCGCGAGCGTAGTGACTTTTAAGTTACGCGCGTCGCCAGTAACGACAACCACCCTGCCCCCCGCGGCCTCCACCAGCGCGGCGTCATCAGTAGCCTCAGGTGAATTTTCGTGCGCAGCCCGTAATACTGAGCTCCTAAAAGCCTGTGGGGTTTGTGCCGCGACTAGCCCAGAGCGATCGACTGTTTCTACAACTCGGTCAGATTGAACTCGCTTGATTGTGTCGGTTATTAGAACCACCGGCACCGCAGCGTCGGCACCCGAATGCACTACATCGATCACTAACGAAAACAGTTCTGGAGTTGCCAATGGTCGAGCCGCGTCGTGCACCACAATAATCTCTACGTCAGCCGACAAAGCAGCCAAGCCCGCTCTTACTGATTCAGCCCGCGTTTTACCCCCCGCAACACAACTCGTTACCGCAGCCCCATCCCACCCTTGGTTAGCGGGTAAAACCACCACTACTTCATCACACGTTGCGCTCGCGGCCGCTACTGCGTGATCGACTAAGCGAGAAGAGCCCACTACCAGAAATTGTTTCGGAGACCCCAGACGTTCACCTCGGCCCGCAGCCACGACAATGGCCCCCGTGCGCTCTCGAGCTGTCCGCTCCATTGCGAACTGCTAATTAGCGGCCGAAGCCGCCGCGTCTTTTTCGCCCGAAGCTTTGGCCGCCTCAGGGACTTTTTTAGCCGGCGCCTTCTTGACTGCGGGCGCCTTCTTGACTGCGGGCGCCTTCTTGACTGCGGGCGCCTTCTTGACTGCGGGCGCCTTCTTGACTGCGGGCGCCTTCTTGGCGGAAGCCTTCTTAGGCCCAGACCGCTTAACGACAACTTCGGGACTTGCCAAAACTTCATCAAGACGAGTCTCGGCCGTTTCTTCGTCTACATCAAGAGCAAAAGTTAGTTCCGAAACTAAAATCTGGCGGGCTTTTAGCAACATACGTTTTTCTCCTGCCGATAATCCTTTATCGGCTTCACGCAAGTTTAAGTTTCGCACCACTTCGGCTACTTGGTAAATGTCACCACTCTTCAATTTTTCCACGTGGTTTTTAAATCGGCGTGACCAGTTTGACGGCATACGCGCTTCTTTCTTACGCAGCACCGTGTAGACCTCTTCAACTTCCTCATCGTTAATTACGTCGCGAAGTCCTATTTGATTGGCCTTAGAAACCGGAATCGAAACTTTAAGATCACCGTAAGTAATCCGAAGAATAAAATAATCGATCTTCTTGCCTTCAAAGGTTCTTTTTTCTTTCGCCTCGATAATCGCTGCTCCATGATGGGGATAAACGACCTTGTCACCAACAGCAAAAGACATAAAACCTCAATATGAACTCCGGATATTTGACCGGGCAAGAAATACGGATAATTACAATGAAGGGAGAACCATCAATTGTACCATAGGTTTCCCCTCAAACGACCACGAGGGTCCGCCAACCTAGCCTCACCCTCTAAAATACCGTCGGCTTCGTAAGTAATGTGAAGGCATGCCCCAGACTCACCTTCTTGATACCACTGCGCTCTTTGCCGTGCTTCCTGACCGCGTGCGCTTAAGTTTGAGTGAAAAAGCAATTCGCCAAGAAATAAAGCGGGGCAACAATATTTTCCGTCGGAACGACCCCAGCACCAGCCTCTACATTGTCGAACAGGGGCGCATCGCCATCGCGACCACTCCTTCGGGGGGTCGAGAGACCGTGCTCGCAGTGTTAGAAAGTGGAGAACTTTTCGGTGAGCTGCCCTTATTCGACGATGCTCCTCGCTCGGCCGACGCGCGGGCTTTAGTCGATTCGCATGTTCTCGAGTTTGATTACGAGACCTTGCGCGATGTATTTAATCAACACCCTCAAATTCTTTGGTTAGTAGTAAAACTAATCGTGGAAAGACTGCGCAGCACCGATGAAGCACTTTCTGACGCCATGTTTCTTGACGTACCCGCCCGCACGGCTAAACGCCTACTAGAACTTTCTAACCACCAAACTACGTTTATTCTCACCACTACCCAAGAAGAGCTGTCATCTTTAGTGGGAGCATCGCGAGAGCGAGTCAATAAAGCCATTGCCCTATTTTTAAAACTCGGCTGGATTTCTTTAGAAGGCAGAAACAACTACACCATTAACGACCGTCAAGCGCTGACTGATCGGGCGGGCGGGAAAGTTTAAGAATTAAACCAATCCAAAGTATGGACCCAGGCATCCATCGCGTCACTCTGGCGATGTGATGGCCGATCGGGATCATGGACAAACGCATGATTGGCTTTTGGGTAAATGAGAATCTCGCAGTCAGGTCGGTCGCGCCACTCTTTACGCAAATCCGCTATATCGGCCGCAGGTGAAAACGGATCAAGAGCACCAAAAATAGCCAGCGTTGGGCAAACCTGTCCGAGGTTGCCCAACGGAGAGCCCATTGTTCCGCCTTGCCACTCAGGCGGGAGTCGTAACTGGCCATAAAACGAAACCGCACGATCGAAACGGCCAGTAGCCGCGGCTTTAAGTACTTGCATCCCCCCTAAACAAAAACCCGTTACGTTCATCGTTGAGATTCCGGCCAATTTAGTGAGTTCGTTAGCAGCTGCGATCAAGTCGTGCATCTGCAGCTCATCGTCGAGTGCGGCCATCGAACGCATACGGGCCGCAGGGTCAAGATTGGCTTGATCTTCTTTAGACAAATGAACGAAAGGATCGGGACAAATAACCGAAAATCCGTGGGTCGCTAAACGCCAACTTATATCCTCGAACAGTGGGCGCAACCCCATAAAGTCGGGATGAATAACCACCCCGGGGAATTTTCGCGCTTGCGATTCAGTCGCGAGCGGAGAAGCAAAACTCGCGGGTATTTCCACGGCGTTGGCCCCAGAGAAAAAAATGCGAGACTTCTGGGCTTCGTAAGGACCAATATCAAGTTGCGCCACGATACTTTTCTTACCACACGACGCGAACCGGGGTGCGGAGCCGTAGGCACCGCACCCCGTCAGTTCGTGTAAATACTTAGATGGAAGTTTTTACTTAAGCAGTTGGCCGAACCGGAAGTTCAATCCCGCATGACTCGGCTGCCGCCTTAAAGGCCTCCCGCTGTTCAGCGGTGGGCTTAGTGCCTTTTTCGGGCTTAGTAACGCCCTGGCCTTCGAGACAAGTCTTTTGCTCGTCGGTCAATTGCTTGTGACGAGGGTGGCTATCAGAATTAGCCGCGGCGCCCGCCGCCGGAGCCAAACTTAGCCCCCCTACTACTAGTGCCAAACCTGCGAGGCCCAGACGGACGGTTCTCTTCTTCGTTGCTGATTGCATAGTGCTCCTTTTGGCGAACGAATCTCGCTCGCTCAACATCAAGTATCTAGATCTCATCTGAGATGAGTCTGAGAAGACGCCGATCGGGACCGGCGTTCCTGAGAAACCTGAGAGCGACGAGAACGCTTACGCCGACTGGTTGCCATCAAAATAAGTGCGGCCACAATCAAAATAAGTGCGGCCGCGTACCAAGCAATCCGAGTGAAATCAATTACTTGGGTAGAAATATTCACTGCGGTTCGCTTGCCCTCGGAGCGCGCCTTTTGAACTGTTCGTTCGCCGCCAGGCAACTTAGCTATTACCGCCAAAGTAAAAGAAGAATTTACTTGGTCCAACAACTGTTGATCGATGATGGCTTGATCAATTCCTAAAGTCGCAAGATTCTCTGCCAGTTGAGTATCAGCCGCTATTCCAGTACTCGCCGAGGCCAAGACTGCGTCCAGTGAGTAGTCGGTACCAACTAAAGATTTATTTTGTGTAACTTCAAACTTTCGTATCGGGCCAAAATCACCGTTTAACTCTTTGAGTAGCGGACCAACTTCAGCCACCGAATCAAAATCGTGAGTGATAGTGATGCTTGCGGTGCCGTTGGGTTTTTTACTCCACGCCCCTACCGTCCAGCCAGCACCGGTTAAATCACTCAAGCGGGTGGCCGCGTCGAGGCTCTGGCCACCGGCTTCTAGTGCACTAACTGCTTCAGAGTCCGCGGTTGCTCGCACTCGTATAACTCCCGTCCCGTCAGGGTTCACGGTTACGGCCACGGTGGCGTCAATTGCACACCCCACTGAAAATAAAGCCAGAAGAACTAAAACGACCCCATTGCGAATAAACAAGACGCGATGGTTTTTTAAGTCTCGGAGCCCGATCCGGCCAACTCTACCGGTGGAGGCTCGACTCCCTCAACGCTCCGGAAAACTATCTCTTCGCCTTGAGCATCGACAATGATGGTCTCGCCAACATGAAACTCTTTCCAGAGGATCTTCTCGGAAAGTGGATCCTCGATAAAGCGTTGGATCGCGCGCCGCAGTGGGCGAGCACCGAGTTGCGAGTCGTATCCCTTGCTCGCCAAAAGCAACTTGGCCTCTTGAGTCAACTCCAACAAGATTCCTTGTCCTTCAAGCTGACCCTGAACTCGCTTGATCAAAAGATCAACGATGAGCGTGACTTCGGCTTCCGTTAGTTCGGCAAACACGATGACATCGTCAATGCGGTTTAAGAACTCAGGACGGAAATGGCGCTTGAGCTCATCGTTAACCTTGGTCTTAATGGCTTCGTAGGTCACCGACGGATCCGCGCTCCCGAAACCGATCTTCGCTTTGCGAAGATCGGCCGTTCCGAGATTAGAAGTCATGATGATGACCGTATTCTTAAAATCAACCGTGCGGCCTTGGGCGTCAGTTAACCGCCCGTCTTCAAGAATCTGCAACAAAGTATTGAACACGTCGGGATGAGCCTTTTCGATCTCATCGAAAAGCACCACCGAGAACGGCTTGCGCCGCACCGCTTCAGTCAGTTGGCCACCTTCGTCGTAACCGACGTAGCCCGGAGGCGAACCCACTAGACGCGAGACCGTATGTTTTTCCATGTACTCACTCATATCGAGCTGAATCAGCGCGTCTTCGTCGCCGAACAAGAACTCGGCCAAAGTTTTAGCGGTTTCAGTTTTACCAACGCCAGATGGACCGAGGAAAATAAAAGACCCCGAAGGACGCTTCGGATCTTTAAGTCCCGCCCGAGTGCGGCGAATGGCCTGCGAGACAGCCTTGATAGCCGGATCTTGACCAATGACCCGCTTGTGCAACTCGTCTTCCATGCGCAAAAGCCTGGCGGTTTCTTCTTCGGTGAGTTTGTAAACCGGAATCCCAGTCCATAGGGCCAAAACTTCCGCGATGGTTTCTTCGGTAACTTCGTTAAAGAGATCAATACCCTCGCTGCGGGCTTCGCTCTCTTTTTCTGAACGCCGACCCAGTAATTCTTTTTCGCGATCCCGCAACGAAGCGGCTTCTTCAAACTGTTGCCCTTCAATCGCGGCGTCTTTTTCTCGCCTAACTTGTGCGATTTCGTCTTCTAATTCACGAAAATCTGGTGGAGCCTGCATGCGTCGCATGCGCAGGCGAGAACCCGCCTCGTCAATAAGGTCGATTGCTTTGTCAGGCAAAAATCGGTCGGATATATAGCGGTCAGCCAAGTTAGCCGCGGCTACAACCGCTTGGTCGGTGATGGTTACTCGGTGATGAGTTTCGTAGCGGTCGCGCAATCCGTTCAAAATTTCGATGGTGTGAGCAACGCTAGGCTCTTCTACTTTTATGGGCTGGAATCGACGCTCTAGGGCCGCATCTTTTTCGAGGTGCTTGCGGTATTCATCAAGTGTGGTCGCACCAATAGTTTGTAGTTCACCGCGAGCCAACATCGGCTTTAAAATACTGGCCGCGTCTATGGCCCCTTCGGCGGCTCCCGCGCCCACAAGGGTGTGGAGCTCGTCAATAAACAAGATGATGTCGCCTCGAGTTTTGATTTCTTTGAGCACTTTTTTAAGCCGCTCCTCGAAATCACCTCGGTAGCGTGACCCCGCGACCAAAGCGCCAAGATCGAGGGTATAAAGCTGCTTGCCTTCGATCGTTTCTGGAACTGAACCCGAAACAATGCTCGCGGCCAGTCCTTCAACGATGGCCGTCTTTCCCACTCCGGGCTCGCCGATAAGTACAGGGTTATTTTTTGTGCGCCGAGACAAAACCTGCATCACGCGCTCAATCTCTTTTTCGCGGCCAATCACCGGATCAAGTTTCTTATCTCGCGCCATCTGAGTTAGGTTGCGACCAAACTGGTCGAGGACTAGCGAGCCAGAAGGTTGGGATTCGCCCGAACCACTAGGACCCGCACTTACGCCTTCTTTGTCGCCGGAGTAACCCGAAAGCAACTGAATCACCTGTTGGCGCACGCGCGACAAGTCTGCGCCGAGTTTTACCAACACCTGCGCAGCCACTCCTTCACCTTCTCTGATTAGACCCAAGAGAATGTGCTCGGTGCCGATGTAGTTATGCCCGAGTTGGAGAGCCTCGCGTAACGAAAGTTCAAGAACTTTTTTAGCCCGAGGAGTAAACGGAATGTGTCCGGAGGGGGCTTGCCCGCCTTGGCCAATTATCTCTTCCACCTGCGCACGCACTGCTTCTAGAGAAATACCGAGCGACTCCAACGCCTTGGCGGCAACGCCTTCGCCTTCATGAATCAGACCCAACAAAATGTGCTCGGTTCCGATGTAGTTATGGTTCAAAAGGCGCGCTTCTTCTTGAGCCAACACAACAACTCGCCTAGCCCGATCGGTAAAGCGTTCGAACACGTTGCCCCTTTCGCTCCTTGATTTCTCTTAAAGTAACCTTATCTATTCGAGCCCATAATCTTGACTCGGCTCACCCACCCAGACCTATCATCCTGCCGGGACTCTCTGCCAAGAGTATCCACTTCAATAACCCATTCTAGGGCTTGGAACCCTCGTATTCCCTCAGCAATACATCGGTTTAATAACAAATATTCAAGGTAACTAAACAACACCGCCACCACCCCATTTTGTTCCCTCCTAGGCGGCCCTCGGCTTGGTGATAATCGTCAATGGCTCGTAGCGTAGGGGCATGACCGCCAATACGACTCTGACATTAAAGCCATTGGCGGGCGACTTGGCACGGGTCGAAAAAGCGCTGGAGACTGCCGTACATCATGAAGACCGGTTTCTCCGCGAAGTGGCGGGTCATTTGTCGGGGGCGGGTGGAAAGCGAGTGCGCCCCACCCTCACTCTTAGTGCCGCGTACTGCGCACAAGGTGCCCGCGAGTGCTCGGACGAAATAATCACCGGGGCAGTGGCCTGTGAATTAGTGCATTTAGGTTCGCTGCACCATGACGATGTGATCGATGAAGCACAAACTCGCCGGAGTGTTCCTAGCGTCAATGCCCGCTGGAGCAACATCGTGGCCATTCTTTCGGGTGACTACTTATTGGCCCGCGCGTCATCGTTGGCCGCCTCGCTAGGAGCCGACGTGGCGGCACTGCTCGCCGACACCATCGGTGAACTATGCCGTGGTCAAATACTTGAGTTGCAACACCTCTTCGATGTGAATCGGTCCGAAGAGGACTACGCGCGAGCCATCGAAGGAAAGACTGCTTCGCTATTTGCCACCTCGTGTCGAGTTGGAGGAATGGTTAGCCAAGTAGATGCGGCAACTCTTGATTCACTAACTCAATTTGGCCATCACCTCGGAATGTGTTTTCAGGTAGTTGACGACATCCTCGACTTAACTGCTACCGACGAAGCTCTCGGAAAACCATCTGGTCAAGATCTGGCCGAGGGCATCTACACCCTTCCGGTTATTTACGCGATGAACGAAAATCCTCTTCTGCGAGAAAAACTCGGCGGACCTCTAGCGGGAGATCGACTAAAAGAAGCGCGTCAACTAGCAGCCACACCTGATGCTTTAGCCACAACCAGATCAATAGCTTGGGATCATGCTAAAAAAGCTCGAGAAGCACTAGCGGGGGCAAACAGTCTTGACTCCGAAGTTACTGGTGGTCTCAGTATTTTCGTAGAACAGTTAATCGACCGCGCTAATTAATCAACCAGCGTGGTCCGATGGATTCGGGCCGACGGTTGGGGCTAAAGGTTCAGTTACGCTCAGGTCGTAAATGGGGGAAAAGAATTACCTCTCTAATTGAACTCACTTGGGCCAAGAGCATCACCAATCGATCGATTCCCACCCCTACGCCGCCACACGGCGGCAACCCGTGCTCTAGTGCTCGCACATAATCATGATCAACCCCGTGTGCTTCAGCGTCACCCGCCGCCGCAAGTGCTTCTTGAGCGACAAAGCGCTCTTGCTGGTCAATAGGGTCGTTGAGTTCGCTAAACGCATTAGCAAGTTCGCGGCCCATTACTACCGCCTCAAAACGCTCTACTAGCGCCGGATCGTCGCGATGAGCTCGAGCTAACGGTGAGACTTCCCGGGGATAATCCAGTACGAATGTCGGTGAAACGAGGTTAGGTTCAACTGTTTTTTCGTAAATATCTAAAATTAATTGGCCCGCACTCGCTTGGGGATTTCTTGCGACTTCTAGTTCGTCAGCAATAGCAATCAGTTTTTCCAGTGGAGTTTCGGGGTGAACATCGTGACCCGTCGCCTCTTTAATTAAATCGATCATGGTGCGCCGAGGCCACGGCGGAGATAAGTCGATCGTGGTTCCGTCTATGGTCACCATCTTTGTTCCGTTGGCTGCCTGCGCACACTCGACAACAAGTTCCTCCACCAGAGTCATCATGTCGGTGTAATCGGCTAGCGCCTGATAAGCCTCGAGCATTGTGAACTCAGGGTTATGTCGAGTAGACAAACCTTCGTTACGGAAAACTCGTCCAATCTCAAATACTCGCTCCATTCCTCCTACGAGAAGCCGTTTGAGGTGCAACTCGAGAGCGATGCGCAGCGTAAGGGGCATATCGAGAGCTTGATGATGCGTCATAAACGGACGCGCGGTCGCGCCGCCAGCCTGGGCGTGCAGGACGGGCGTCTCCACTTCTACAAAACCGCGTTCACTGAATATTTTTCTTAGAGTTGATAGCACCGAAAAACGTACGGCGAATATTCGCCGAGCCTCCTCGTTGGCAATTAGATCCACGTAGCGCTGTCTAAATCGAGTTTCTACATCCGACAACCCGTGCCACTTCTCAGGCAAAGGCAACAGGGCCTTAGCAAGGAGGGAAACCGCGTTGGCTTTAATTGACACCTCGCCTTTCCGCGTCTTCATAACTCGTCCGCCAACCCCGACCCAGTCACCTAAATCAAGGTCATCAAAAGCGGCGAACTCGTCGTTGCCCATCTCGGCTTGCGAAACGAACAACTGCACTTCGCCCGACCCGTCCCGCAAAGTAGCGAACGTAAGTTTCCCTTGGCGGCGCAACAACATAATTCGACCCGCAACCCGGACCTGGTCATCAGTCTCTGACCCCGACTCAAGGGGCGCGTAAATAGCGGAAATCTCGGCCGCGCTATGGGTGCGATCGAAGCGAACCGGATAGGGCTCACCCCCCGCAGCCCGAATCGCTTGAACTTTCGCCAGCCGGCGTTCCCGTTCTCCAGTTATCGGCGAAGCTACGTTTTCTTCGGTCATTGGTTACGCTCAAAAACTATCCGCAATCCTTCAAGAGTTAGCCATGGTTCATGGTGTTGAATTGTCGTAGAAAACTCTAAAATCGGTTCGGCGAGACCACCAGTAGCGATAACCGTACACTCGCCCAATTCTTTTTCAAATAAGCGCACCAGCGTATCTACCTGACCGCTGAATCCGTACACCGCACCAGACTGGATTGACTCCACGGTAGATTTTCCGATCACTTGTCGCGGGGCCACTAATTCAACTCGGCGCAGCGCTGCGGCGCGACCAAACAAGGCGTCCATGGAAATTTCTATTCCCGGAAAAATTGCTCCGCCTAAATATTCGCCTTCAACGCTAATGGCCTCAATGGTGTTGGCCGTACCAAAATCAACCACGATTGAGGGGCCACCATACTTTTCGTAGGCCGCGACCGCGTTGGCTATTCGATCCGCGCCTACTTCTTTGGGGTTGTCGTACAGAATCGGCATGCCCGTACGCACGCCCGGTTCAATGACGAGGGGGGCAAAACCAAATACTAATACAGTCATATCGCGCAACTCGGAAGTAACTCTTGGAACCCCAGAAGAAATAGCAACCCCAGTAATTGAAAGCAGCTCTCGCTCACCCGGAACAGCAAGAAATTGCCTAACTAAGAGTGCTAACTCATCGGCAGTGCGTTCAGCAACTGTGGCAATGCGCCAATGATCGGTTAAATCGTTCCCCGAAAATAGACCCAACACGGTTTGAGTGTTCCCTACGTCAATAGTCAACAACATGGAATCACGATATTCTCACTCCTTGGACCCCGAAAGCGTTTCATTTCCTCCGAAGTCTCGGTCAAAGGCCAGGTCGAGTGCGGGGGCAGACTGAGTAATAGCACTAGTGGAGATTAAGTCCGGACGAGAACGAGCGTAATCTGCCACCGTGGCTAGGGAAACTCCGCCCGAAACCTCAATACGAGTCTTTGGTTGAGGCCCCGATCGCACCGCGAGAACGCACTTTTCTACTTCCTCCGGCGACATGTTGTCGAGCATCACAATATCGGCCCCCGCCGATACCGCCTCATCAACATCACGCGCAGAATCACACTCAACTTCAATCTCTTTATCCGGCCATAGGTCTCGGGCTCGAGCCACTGCTTCGGCGATACCGATCGTTACTAGATAATTATCTTTTATTAAAACCATTTCCGACAGTGAACTGCGATGATTAACGCCACCCCCCGCCCTCACGGCGGCTTTTTCTAATGCTCGCAGACCAGGCAAAGTTTTTCGAGTGTCGGCTATGGGTGCCGAACTCAAATCGACAAATCGCCTAGTGGCGCTGGCAACTCCCGAAAGATGACAAAGGAAATTAAGAACCGTACGTTCGGCGGTGACGATTGAAGCCAAGCGACCTTTAACTACTCCCACGACTTCACTCGCAGAAAGTCGCTCCCCGTCGCTTAGGTTCCACTGAATGTCAAGATCGGGATCAAGGCGGTAAAAAACTTCGGTGGCGCACGCGGTTCCAGCCAACACTCCCGCTTCTCGGGCAACCACCGTGGCCGAACCAGTGGCGGAATCGGGCAGCAAGGCAGCCGTTATGTCTCCTAGTAGACCTAAATCTTCGGCCAGAGCCCGAGCGACTGCTTCAGTTACCGCCGCCGCCGGGGGAGAAAATGAGTCTCGCTCGCTCACACCGCAACCGATTTAGCGAGAGGAACAAACTCCGGGTCTCTACCCGCGGCCAATACGAAGCGGCCAAGAAATTCAGGGTGGGGAGCGGGAAAATCTAAGCGGTTATGCGTACCCCGAGACTCTTCACGCTTGAGGGCCGACTGGACTAGCGCGCGACTTACTTTCCAGAGATTATCTACCTCGGGACCGTGAGGAGTTAGCGCATCTAATTCAAAAAGCGCCTGGTTTAGTGAATCGGCATCTCGCAACACACCGGCACGATTAGTCATGATGTGTTGTAGATCTTCTCGAGTCGACAAGCCTGGCTTTCCGTAATCGTCGGAGGTCGCGTTGCCCGCTTGGTAAGGCTGGGTCATCTCAATAATCCCTCGTAAAACTCCAGTCGATTCAGGAGCATCTTTACCCGCAAGAATTGCGTCAACGCTGCGATTGCCGAAAACCAATCCATCAAGCAAAGAATTAGAAGCTAAGCGATTGGCACCATGGACTCCCGAACACGCAACCTCTCCACAAGCCCAAAGGCCAGGAAGACTGGTGGCGCCATCAAGATCGACGCAGACGCCACCCGACAAATAGTGCGCCGCGGGCGCAACCGGTAAAAGATCGACCGCCGGATCAAGCCCCGCCGACAAACACGCTCGCCAAACCGTTGGAAAACGAACCGAAATATCTTTTAGGCCGCGCGCGTCTAGCCAAAGGTGATCAAGTTTTTTTTCTTGACTGCGTTGAGTAACTGCACGAGCGACAACATCTCGAGGCGCAAGATCACCCAAGGGGTGCACGGAAGCCATAAAAGCCACTCCATTTTCATCTCGCAAGATCGCGCCCTCACCGCGCAAGGCTTCCGAAAGTAGTGGCCGAGGCATCAGTGGAGAATGAAGCGCGGTGGGATGAAACTGCATGAATTCGAGATCGGCTACTGCTACGCCGGCCCGCAAAGCAATCGCGATACCGTCACCAGTTGAAATAGAAGGGTTGGTAGTAACTGAATAACACTGTCCCACTCCACCAGTGGCAAGAATTATATTCTTTGCTCGTATCTCGTGTTCATCGCCGTCAGGATCCAAAGCCCGAATTCCTGCGGCACGACCATTTTCAGTAATCAACTCCCGCACAAACCAACGCTCGCGAATCAGAGTTGCTGTGGCCTGAACGGCGGCGACCAACGCTCGCTCAATTTCTGCGCCGGTGGCATCACCGCCGGCATGTAAAATTCGGGGCAAAGAATGTCCACCCTCGCGAGTAAGGGCGGGGCCACCGTTTACCTGATCAAAATGCGCGCCCATTTCTATTAAGTCGCGCACCCGATCGGGGCCTTCAGTAACAAGTATCCGCAACGCATCTTCGTCACACAAACC
>SHUY01000060.1 GCA_009694435.1 Acidimicrobiia bacterium
GTGCACTCACATGTTCGATCTCGCAGGATTAGCAATTGCCCACGTTGGCCGCAGCTTTGCTCCGGGCTATCAGCGACAATACGACATTGAAATCCCTTACGGAATGGATCAAAACAAAACCGTCACTTGTAACCGCGACGGTAAAACCGTACTCAGTTGGGATCTCGCGGACCGCGAGTGCGTTTCGCCACCGCCCTACTCGCAAGCCCCGTGGCGGGGCGGTTTTTTGAAATGGGCCGACAGCAATCTGGACGCTGACGATGCCGAAGCGGCCATCGTTTTGCGGCGAGCGTGTGACATCGGCATGGGTCGCGGAATGGACCTTGACGCAATCGAACGAGCCGAAGACCTCTCCGGATTAATGTTAGGGGTGTGCTTTACCATGCAGCCAGAACAGATCGTCGTCGCTCGTCGTCAACCCGACACCATTCGCAATTTCGATGACGACCCTGACGCACTACTGGCCGAAGGACCCAGCCCTCAAATTTAAGTCTTGTTCATAATTTCTTGCGCGAAGCGATCGATACCCTCTAGCGCTTCACGCGACCGAGGCCACGGAGAAATCACTAAGCGGGTAATGCCGATCTCGGTCCAGCGCTCAACGTCAGCCAACGAATCGACCGCCCCACCCAGGCAGTACTCAAACGTGTCAGGGTCGCGATTCTCGCTTTCCAGCAACTCCCGCAGTCGTTGAATTTGTTTTGCCCCCGAGGAAAAATCATGACCCATTCCTATCCATCCGTCGCCCAGCCGAGCAGCTCGTCGCAAAGCAGGAGCACTCTCTCCCCCGACCAAGATCGGCGGGCCACCGCTTTGCACGCATTTAGGCTCAAATACTGCGCCTTCGAAATTAAAAAACTCACCCGAATAAGAAACTTCCGATTCGCTCCATAGGCGCTTACAAACCTCTAAAGCCTCATCAACTCGGCGACCCCGAGAAGCAAAATCCAGTTCCGCGGCCACCCATTCTTCCTCTAACCAACTCGCCCCGATCCCAAACTCGACCCGACCAGCCGACACAATGTCGAGGGTCTGGACCGCCCGAGCCGCAACAAAAGGGTGGCGCAAGCCAATGTTGTAGACGTGAGTCCCTAAGCGAATATTTTCGGTTTTCCCAGCTAAAAACGCAAGGTAGGCAAACGCGTCAAAAATTGGAGTATTCGGTGGGACTGGTGGATGACTCTCGCCTGGGTGCGGAGAATTGCTCATTTTGGTAGTGAATATTAAATGTTCGGGCAGCCAAATTGACTCGTAGCCGAGCGCCTCGGCCGCCAGAGTGGCTTCAACAAAAAATGCAGGGTTGAGGCGACCCAAGGCAATGCCAAATTTCACGAGGTCCCCTCGGGACTTACGTAGTTGGGACCCAAACCGTACGACCCATCGTCTTTACGAACCCATCCCGCGGCAGCTTTGTTACCGCCGTCAACGTGGATCGTAGCGCCGGTAACAAATCGGCTCATTGATCCCGCGAGATAAATAACTGCACCCGCGACATCGTCAACATGACCAGCAGTCGGTAGTGGAGTGTGAACTCCATGCTCAAGACCGATGCCAGGAGTAGGGATAACGTCGGGAGCAATGCAGTTGACTCTTATGAAATTGGGACCGAATTCTAAAGCTAAACTTTTAGTCAGACTCATCACTGCGGCTTTCATAGCCGAGTAAACCGCAAAGCCCGGACCCGCTCGATGCGCCTCGATAGAGGTGATGTTAATTATTGACCCACCAGCTGAATTCATATTAGGAACTGTTGCCCTGATGAAATTAGTAACGCTGGTGAAGTTTTCGGCGACTAAAGCGCCTTGACCTTTTTCAGAGATGTCCACAAAGGGAGAGAAAAACCCTCCGCCAGCATTATTGACCAAAACGTCAATCTCTCCGAGTTGTTTTCGAGTTGTTTGTATAAACTCATCTACCGCTTCACGATCACGGACATCGAGTTCACCCACCGCTACTTGGCGCCCATTTTTTTCAATTTCGGCCGCCACTAAGTCCAAGTTCATACGATCTCGGTCACAGATCGCTACGTGGGCGCCAAAGCGAGCCAAGGCGATGGCGCTCGCGGCGCCAATACCCACTGCGGCTCCGGTCACTACTCCCACTCGGTCGGTGAGCAGAGTCGATTCAGGGGAAAAAGTCATCAGCGCGCAGACTAGCCCCGACCTGACAGTGGTGTCAGTAATGTGACAAGGTTCTGGCTATGACGAATCTTAAGGATAAAAAAGTATTGATAACAGGAGCCTCGGCCGGCCTTGGCGCAGCCCTTGCGTTGGGGTTTGCCGAACAGAGGGCCACCGTTGGCATCTGCGCTCGGCGGGCCGATCGCCTCGCCGAAGTGGTGGCTCGCCTGCAAGTCCTTAGCCCTGACTCTCGGGCTTGGACAGTCGATCTCAACGACCTCGACGGCATAGCCGCGTTTGCCGCCGAGGTTGAAAACCAATTTGGTGGGGTTGATATTTTGATCAACAACGCGGGGATACCTAAACGTCGAGACGTAACTCGGCTAACGGCCGAAGAATCAGAAGCAGTTATGCGCATCAATTATTTTTCTCCGGTGCGGTTAATACTGGCTCTACTACCCAGCATTATCGAACGCCAGGGTCATGTAGTTAACATCTCTTCCGTGGCGGCCCGACTTGGTCCACCGATCGAAAGTGCCTACTCGGCCAGCAAAGCAGCCATAACGGCATTCTCTGAGTGCATGGCGGTGGATTTACGCCACACCGGAGTTGGCGTCCACATTGTCAACCCCGGATTGTTCGAAACTGAACTATTTGATCTTCCCAACAACGAAACTGGATTTCACGACCCTAAACTATTTCTGCCGGTCGAAGATATTGTTGCTCCGGTTTTGGCCATGCTCGACTCTGGATCAATCGAGTGCTACGTCCCCGACTGGTTTGGCAACGTAGTAACCAACAAGTTTTCTGATCCTGATGTTTTTATTGCCAACAGTAAAAACTATGCTGACGAAGTCGAGGCCAACCGCAAGTAGAGGGTCAGTCAAAAAGATCGGGTTCGTCGCGCGTTATCTTGTCGTATAGTGGGCCAAAACTAAAGAAACCCGCCACGTGCGAACCGACTTGAGAGCCGGTCAGTTTTGCCATCTCGTGCTCAATAAGAATCGGTTTTCCTGCAGCTTCAGCGAGTAATTGGGCTTGGCAGGTGCGCTCCATGGTGATAAACCACCAAACCGCTTCCTCCACTGAGTGCCCAACGGTAAGCAGTCCGTGGTTGGCCAGAATTACCGCTTTTTTTTCACCCATGGCGTGGGCAATCCGCTTACCTTCTTCAGGGTCAAGCACCACTCCGGTGTAATCATCAAATAATGCGTGATCGTCGTAAAAAGCACACGAGTCTTGAGTAAGCGGATCGAGCTTGCGCCGCAACGACGACCAGGCTTTTCCGTAGATGGAGTGCGAATGGGCCGCGGCAACGACATCGGGCCGAGCGGCGTGCACTTGGGAATGAATAGCAAAAGCTGCGCCGTTGACCATAGCGTCGCCCTCTACTACTTCACCCTTTTCGTTGACTCGAATTAAATCAGAAACTCGAATAAGCGAAAAACTCATTCCGAAAGGATTGACCCAAAAATGATCGAGGTGTTCAGGGTCGCGGGCGGTGATGTGACCGGCAATCCCCTCATCGAAACCAAAACGACCAAAGAGCCTAAACGAAGCCGCCAGCCTCTGTTTACGGTAAAGCCGCTCTTCTTCAAGAGTGCGCTTGGAGTCTCCGTAATCAGAAAAATTTATAACCGCATCTTCTTTAGTGGTCATTGCATTACCTCCTAAGTAGGTTCGCCTACGCAACTTTTATATTTTTAACCCCGCAGCATCAGCGGGAAGACCCACCGTTTTAGTCTCTAGATATTCTGCGAATCCTTCAAGGCCGTGTTCACGCCCGATACCGCTATCTTTGTAACCCCCGAACGGCGAATCGGGGCCAAAATAAAGCCCGCCGTTGACCGACATCGTTCCGGCCCGAATCTGGCGAGCAATACCCATTGCTCGCTCTAGTGAGGCCGAAGCAACCGAGCCCGAAAGCCCATAATGAGAATTATTAGCAATGCGCACCGCGTCGGCGTCGTCTTCGTAACGAATAACCGAAAGCACGGGACCAAATATCTCTTCTTGAGCGATTGTTGAATCAGGGTCGACATCAACGAAGAGTGTCGGTTCGACGAAATAACCTTTTTTGAGGTGCTCAGGTCGTTTGCCGCCCGCGAGCAGTCGTGCCCCTTCAGACTTTCCGGTTTCGATGAACCCAAGCACACGTTCACGCTGAGTGGCATTAATAAGTGGACCCATCAAATTTCCCATATCGGCGGGATCACCGTAAGGGAAATTAGCGAATCCTTCTTCCAATATTGCGACTCCTTCGTCATAACGCGAAGACGGCAAAAGCATGCGGGTGGTGATAGCGCAACCTTGCCCGGCGTGCATGCAGATCATGGCCCCCGATCCAACGTTGGCCTTAAAACTGTTTTCATCAAGATCGTCAAGAATAATGTTGGCTGACTTGCCCCCGAGTTCAAGGAATACTCGTTTCAAAGTATCCGCGCCTTGGGCCATAATGCGCCGACCTACTTGCGAAGAACCGGTAAAGCTAATTACGTCAACTCGCCGATCCGCTACTAGAAACTCGCCCACCGCAGCTTTGTCGGCCGAGGTGACGACGTTTAGTACACCGGCAGGGATATCGGTTTCTTCGGCCGCTACTCGACCTATGAAACTTGCGCTCCAAGGAGTATCCGGAGCGGGTTTGAGGATCACAGTATTTCCCGCAGCAAGCGCGGGCCCGATCTTGGAAAGATTGAGCATGAAGGGAAAGTTCCACGGGGTGATAGCAGCTACTACTCCAATTGGTTCATGGATCACTTTACGAGCACTAGTCATGCCCATAAATTCATGAATAGGCAAATCGCGTTCCCATTCAAAGTTGTCAATCAACCCGATGTCGTAAGAAAAATCATCAATACACGAATCCATCTGCACAGCATGAGTAAGAGCTACTGGCGTTCCTACTTCGGCCACGATTAACGGGCGCAAGTCTTCTCGATGGCGATCAAGAGCCGACTGAAGTTGTTCTAAACACTTTTTGCGAAACGCCTTATCGGTCGCCCAATTGGTCTCATCGAATGCCCGCCGAGCGGCGGCTACGGATCGATCTACGTCTTCTATACCACCGTCAGCTATCTCGCCGATTGCTTCTTCAGTTGCAGGATTTATATTGGCAAAAGTTTTACCCGACAGTGCATCGACCATCTCTCCGTTGATAAGCATCTGCGACTCTCCAGCTAACTCGACCATCGCTACACTTCCAATCTGATTATTGCGAACGATGGTTATCGTAGCCCCGAACGCACAACCGGTCAGAGGCTGTCGCCCGCCGATAGAACCGTCTTGGGATATGGAGTCATCAATTCTTCTCTCCACTGGGTCAAGTACTCCCGAGCTTTAACTCGCCACTCACTAATCCGTAGATCGGATTGATCAACCTCAGCCGCCATCATTCGGCAATGTGATTTTGGATCAGTGGCCCAGATCGTCATGACTTCAGTGTCGGTTAGAAGAACTTCGTACAGCCCGACGACTTCATGCCCAAATTCAGAGCGCAGGGGGGCCCAGAATTCGCGCACCGCAGCTAAGTAGTCATTAGCGGCTCCGGGACGACACCGTGAAACCTCGTGGACAAACACCGACGCCCGAGGTCCGTTGGTTCGCAATTCAGTCAAGTTGGGTGACCCCGAGAAACTCGCGAGCAAGCGATCGTAGCCACCACTTCTTACCTCTAGAGCCTCTCGCCACCAGTCATTAAGTTCAGAGGACTTCGTTCGCTGCAAGTTGGTGCGCTCCATAAGTTCTCGCCAACCCGTCCAACCGTTAACGCACTCCCAGAGATTGATCACCTGAGGCCAACGGCCGGTCGAACCCATGGTGTACCAAGTGCCTACTAAGTCGAGAGCACCGCCCGAACCATTGGTCGCAGTGGTAGTGGCCACTTGATCCATATAGCCCATCGCACCTTGGCCGACGATGTCAACAGTTTCGTGCAGATAGATATTGCGGCTTTCTGTCATCTCCTAAAGCGTAGAGCCCAAGCCCCGCGTGGCACCATTGACGCGTGAACCAATCAGACCAACTAAGCGAATTGGCGGAGGCTAAGTGCGTAGTGATACTGGCCGGAGCAGGAGTTATTGAAGCGGGGGCAATAGCCGACCTACACCGGCTCGCAACGAGTGGAAATATCGGCGTCGCCAACACATTTGACGCCAAGGGGCTTTTCGCTTGGGACAGTCCTCATCATCTCGGAACTTGCGGCCTTCAATCCCAAGACTTTGATCTACTTGATTGGAAGGCAGCGGATTTAATAATCACTACCGGTCTCGATCATGTTTTTGATACTGAACTTGATTTGACTACGGTTTTATCCGGTCTAACAACAGTGCACGAGGTAAAGCCCGAAGATCTGAAAGCAATGGTCGGTAAAGTTTCGTCGGCTAACGCGCCGATAAATACTCTTTACGCAAAAATTGCCGCTATCGCTCAACCCGGCTTTGTTGACTCAAGCGTCCCCCTTCATCCTGCTCGGGCCGTAGCTGAGCTAGGTCAGGCTTTACCCGCCGGTGGGTTGATCGCCGCCCAGCCGGGGCTCGCAGGATTATGGGTTGCCCGAACATTCCCCACTCCTTTGTTGACCAGCGGCGAGCCGCGAAGAGTGGTAGTTCCGGTACAAAACACTCCGGGAGAATCTTTACGAGTAGCGATTGAAAGTGCGCGTCAGGGACGAACAACTATTGCCGTCATTACCGACCCCATCGATTCGCTCGATAGGGAATTACTGGAAATCGTCAGAAAAGAAAATCTGGACTTGGTGGTTGATATCTGGACTAGTACACCCGACGAATCTTGGCTATCGGTTGAAGATCACCGACGCAATATTACCAATGCCCTTAGCGGGGAGGGGCAAAAAATAATAAAGACGCCAGTCAATTTATTGCTAACCGCGGACCTGATTGCTATTGCTGGGCCCGTAACGGTTTGGGGTGAACTTTGCGCTCACGCGCTCAACGCAATTCAGGTTTAATCTCTATCTGTCGCTAACGTGGTGGTAATGAAAAAACCTTCACTAATTGCAGTGATTTTTGCCAGCCTCGTTGTTGGGGGCTGTGGAACTTCAGTCGAAACCGGGTCAATACCCGGTAAAGCAGGCGGTAAATCTCAAGCAAATGCTCGCTCGGTGGCGCTAACCGCTAAGAACTTTGAGTACTCCTTATCGCGCATAAAGATAAAAGTGGGGGAAGAAATTGCGCTCAAACTTAAGTCTGATGATAACGCTCATGATTTTGCGGTAGATGGCCTCGGTAAAATAGCCACCGTGAGTGGAGACAGCACGGTTACTCGCCGACTGCGGGTTGACAAACTGGGTCGCTACACCTTTTTCTGCACCCTCCCAGGTCATCGTGACGGCGGCATGGAAGGAATACTCGTCGTTAAGCGATAACCTCTAGATCATCTAGACAACAGATAAGGGGCTGGTTATGAACATGAACGACATGATCATCGTTAGCGTTGACGATCATGTCGTAGAGCCCCCCGATATGTTCACTCGTCATCTTCCCGCCAAGTACGCGGAACTAGCACCACGAGTGATACGCAAAGAAGACGGAACTGACGTTTGGGATTTCCAAGGGATAGAGATCCCCAATATCGGTTTGAACGCAGTAATGGGACGGCCGAGAGACGAGTACGGTATCGATCCCACGTCTTTCGACGAAATACGCCCAGGTTGTTTTGATGTAGAAAAACGAGTGCTCGATATGAGCGCTAACGGAACCTTGGGGTCACTAAATTTCCCATCCTTGCCGGGGTTCGCCGGGCGGCTTTTTGGCACTCTCGAAGATAAAACTGCGGCTCGAGTCTTGACCGAGGCTTACAACGACTGGCACATCGACGAATGGTGCGGGAGTGCGCCCGGTCGATTTATTCCTTTGGCAATTCCGGCGATTTGGGATGCAGAAATAACTGCCGCAGAAATTCGCCGCGTGGCGACCAAGGGCTGCCACGCCATCACATTCCCGGAAAATCCTGTTCCGTTAGGGCTCCCTAGCCTGCACGATGAATTCTGGGATCCAATATGGAGAGCTTGTTCAGATACAGGGACTGTCGTATGTATGCACATTGGATCGTCTTCAAAACTTGCGGTTACCGCCCCCGACGCGCCGATGGACGTGATGATTGTTTTACAACCGATGAATATCGTTCAGTGCGCCGCCGATTTAACTTTTTCACCGATTTGGCGGAAATTCCCAAACGTAAAAATTGCCCTCTCCGAAGGTGGAATCGGCTGGGTTCCTTACTTCATGGAGCGCTTAGACCATACATTTGAAGTTCATCACGAATGGACTGGGGCAGATTTTGGTGGTCAAAGTGCGGCGGAATTTTTCCTTGACC
The DNA here is from genome assembly GCA_009694435.1 of Acidimicrobiia bacterium. Taxonomy (GTDB): domain Bacteria; phylum Actinomycetota; class Acidimicrobiia; order IMCC26256; family PALSA-555; genus SHUY01. The sequence continues at coordinate 8,457 of SHUY01000060.1, forward strand.
ATGTAATTTTATGTTTTATTTCTGACCCAGTGGGTTTAAAACTCGTGGGCGAGCACATCGATGTCAATAAAATTTGTGTTGAAATTGATTATCCCCACTCTGACGCCAACTGGCCCAATGCTCCCGAGAATTTATTAAAAGAGTTCGAAGCGGCCAACATTAGTGACGACGACATAAACGCTATGACTCATCTAAACGCCATGCGCGAATTCCAATATGACCCGTTCTCGTATCGTGCCCGTGAAAAATGCACCGTTGAGGCGTTGCGACTTGAAGCGATTGACGTTGATACTCGCCCGACGCCTAAAGGCCGGCGGTTTCCTCACCGCAAAGGTCTCGCGGTCAGCGAACTAAATCCCACCGCGTAAAAATCTTATGGACGGCGACTCTTTTGAGCACGAATTGCCTCCTCGGTCGGCTCAGCCACTTTGGGTGCACTTTGTTATCGACTCGGCCATCGCTTTTGTCGCCACTGCCCTAGTGCTCTGGTTTTTTGGTACACCCTTTTGGGTAATGGTGCTAATAGCACTCGTATTGGGTTCAATAGCGACACCGCTTACCCGCCGGTGGGAATACCGACAACTTCTTGCTCGGAACAGTTCGAGCGACTAACGGCGTTCGAACTTAACTTCAGACTTTTCTCGGTCCCAAGTAGATGGAGTGACTCCATCGTCACGCAGTTCGTACTTAAGCACTCGCCCCACTGGGTTGCGCGGAAGATCGGCTCGAAATTCGATATATCTAGGAACCGCAAAGTAAGGAACCCGATCAACTGACCAAAGACATAGTTCTTCCTCGGTAAGAGTTGCCCCTTCCGCCAATACAGCCGTTACCTTTACTTCGTCTTCACCCATTTCACTCGGCAAGGAGTGCACGGCAAGATCGACTAGATCGGGATGACCATGGAAAATACGCTCCATTTCGAAACTCGAAATGTTTTCTCCTCGGCGGCGTAAATAATCTTTTTTGCGATCAACAAAAAAAAGGAAGTCGTCATCGTCAATGCGGCCTAAATCGCCGGTATGGAACCAACCGTCTTTCATAACGGCAACACTTTCTTCTGGCCGCCCCCAATAGCCTTTTGACATGATGTTGGAACGGATCGGCTGACAGACGATTTCACCAACCGTGTCAGGAGCAACTGGTGATCCCTCGTCGTCAACTATTCGCACCAAAAAATCATTTGTGTTGGGTTTCCCCGCAGCTCCAACTTTATTTTCTTCTCCAGCCGGTAAAAAAGAAATCAAAGATGCTTCGGTAAGTCCATAGCCCGCACTAAAAGTGGCACAGTCGAAACGATCCCGCCACGCGTGGTCGGTTGCTGGCGGCATAGGGGCCGCCGCGCAGAGTCGTAATTTGTGGCCAGTTTGATCAGGGTGATCATCAGCTTCGGCGATCAAAATTGCTAGTGACCCTAATAACGAAACCATCGTCGCTCCAGTGCGTTTAACTTCGGGCCAAAATTGTGAAACCGAAAACCGCTTGGCGATACTCGATTGGCCACCCACGAGGAGAGTCCCTACTACACAGACAGATATGGCGTTGAAATGAAATAGAGGCAAAGGAGTTAAAATTACGTCGTTCGATTGTCGTCCCCACGCCCGAGTGATTTGGTCAGCCAAAGCAACAATGTAGTGATGAGGCAACATGCAGCCTTTAGATGGTCCAGTAGTGCCGGCGGTGTAAATAAAGCAGGCTAAATCTTCGGGACCGATTTCTTTACTTGATTCTAAAAATTCTGAATCGTATCGATTAATCAGCTCATCAAAATCATAGGTAGGAAGGTCGCTAGATTTTTCATCACCAGTTAGCCCCACAACAACATTGGCCACCAAGTTGGGTAGTCCGGTGGCAAAAACTTCATGAATCCGAGAGGAAAAGTCGGCTTGAGCAATTATCGCTTTAGCGCCCGAGTCGGCCAATTGATGATGCAAAAACTCGCCCTTATAAGCAGTATTGATGGGAACATGAATAGCCCCAAGCTTGAGCGTAGAAAAAAAAGCCAATACCTGACTAACTGAATTCTCTAATAATGTGGCCACTCGATCGCCAGGTTCAACCCCAAAGTCAACCAAAGCCCGGGCCAAACGATTACTGGATTCATCGACTTCGCGGGCACTGTAAGCATCGCCCGCGAAATCGAGGTACAAGCCGTCGGGATCGGTTTCTAGTCGCAGGTTCAGAGCATCTAGAACTGTGACTTGGGGACCTAAAGAACTCATGTACCTGACACTAGCGTCAGGTACGACAAAGGGTCTAGACGGCGACGAAACTAACCGCTCGTGGTGGTTAAAGTGGCGGCTAAAAAATCCGCGTGCTGCGTCGGAGTGCCGAAAACTGTATTCAGCATCCAGGCTCGCTTGAGGTAGAGATGGACATCCATCTCCCAAGTAAACCCCATTCCGCCGTGAACTTGCAGCGACCCCTTAGCGTTAGCCAGCGCCGCTTCACCCGCGAGAACGCGCGCCCCTGCTACCGGGCGGACGACCTCGGACAAAATGGCGGAGTCTTGGGTAAGTAGATCATCAAGAGTGACCGCCGCTGCGTCTACGGCCGCGCGAGCGACTTCAGCTCGTACCGCCATATCGGCCAGCAAGTGCTTGATCGCTTGAAATGAACCGATCGGGCGGTCGAACTGATCTCGCGCGAGCGCATAACTAGTAGCAATTTCAACGCACGCCTGAGCCATACCGACTTGGTACGCCGAGGTAAGCACCGCCCCACCCAGTCGCCATTGGGCGGCCGCGTCGGGGCCGAGAAAAAGTTCACCGGCGGGAAATTCATCAAGCACCGATACGGGAGTGAGTGGGTCAAGTGGCCAATCAATTTGGGGAGCTCGACGAACTGCCTCCGCATCGAAACACACAACCCCTTCGCTACTTAGCCCCAATACGGTGTCAGCCTGAGCACCAAATTCGACCATCACTCGATGTTCCCCGTTCGCAACCGCCTCTGATTGATCTGGCCAAGATTCGACGCCCGTAACAATCCCCTCGCAACCCGCGGCTCCGTTAGCCAAGTGAGTCCACACCAATGGGCCGGGAACCAACACTCGACCTAATTCCTGAAAGGCAATACTGCTATCGGCCCAACTAAACCCATCAGTCCGTAAAGAAAAAACTCCGGCATCAGATAACTCTTTATGCATTTCTTGATCAAAGCCTAAACGCACACGCTCGCTCGTAAAACGCCCAGCACACAGTGCTCTAATACCGTCGCGTAAGTCTTCTTGGTCTGCACTTAAATCGAAATTCACTTGCTCTCCAAAAACCAGGGACGCTCTTTAGGAAGATTGAGCAATCGTTCACCGATGATGTTGCGCTGGATTTGTGAAGTTCCCGCTGCGATCGGAAGAGAAAGCGTGCGCAGCCTTTCTTCAACTAAAAAGTCATGAATATCGAACGCTCTGCGGTCAAGCACCCGCATACATATCTCGCCTAAACGCTCTCGCACTTGG
>SHUY01000005.1 GCA_009694435.1 Acidimicrobiia bacterium
GACGCAAGCTGCGACAACCGCAGTCAACTCTGCGTACGCCCCCGACGGTATCAATATTGGGATTAATCAAGGTAGAGCGGCTGGAGCTGGTTTACCTAATCATCTCCATGTGCATGTTCTTCCTCGATGGATCGCTGATACCAACTTCATGACATCAGTAGCCGAAGCCCGGGTTCTTCCTGAGGCCCTCGATGAAACGCGTGATCGCCTGCGCGCGGCGTGGCCAAAGAAATGAGTAAACCTGTGTCTGATAAACCCCCTGCCGCTGCGCCCGAAACCGTCGGTGATTCGTTGCCCGACGAACTAAACGTAACGGCTTATGTCGGCCCTTATATATTTCCTGATATCCGTCGCCGCCGCATCGCGGCAACAATTTTGGCGATTATTTCAGTTATCGGCCTAGGGGTAGGCATCTCTGCGGACAATATTGGAGTAATTGTCGGTGGAGTGGTTATCGGGGTTATTTCGCTATGGTTTTTTTTGGCCGCATGGCCGCTGGCTATCGACCAAACCGAAGCCTTGGCTATTGCCAGCCGAACCGTCGGGTTCGCCGTGGGACATGCTTCGGCCCAGATCGGTTGGACCGGACTTCGTTCCCGGCCTTCGTGGCGGATATTGGTCTATTCCACCGAATCGCCCCCAGACATTCGGGGACTAGTGGAGATTGATGCGGTTGACGGACAAGTCATTGGTGATTACTTAGAAGCCAATCCTGAAGACTGGTCAGATTTATAGCCAAGCACTCCCTAGAGTTTTACTTAAAAACTAGGTGTTATCAAAATCTGCTCTAGGTGTGATAAATTTATTTATTCGTGAAATTTGAAGACAAATTTTGCTGGTTATTAGATTCAAGTTTTAATAAAAAAATGTAATTAAACAGTTTGGAAGTAGGTAGGTAAGTGATTGATCGGCGGTGGCGAGATTCGGTTGAGCGAGGTCTTGAGCCAGTAGGGCGGGCGCTCGTTCGAGTAGGGATTTCGGCTGACGCGCTGACTGTGTTCGGGCTTTTCGCGGCGATAGTCACGGCTTTGCTTATCGCCAACGGTAATTTGCTTCTGGCAGTGTTTGGGCTAATCGCGACGGGAATACCAGACATCCTTGATGGGTCAGTCGCTCGCCAAAGCGGGACTGCGAGCGAGCGAGGAGCATTTTTCGATTCAGTATTTGATCGCATTGCTGATGCCGTCATTCTCGGTGGCGTGGCGTGGCACTTAAGTTCGCAGGGCTCGCAACTGCCAATATTGGTTTTCGCGGTGCTTGCTCTAACGATGTTGGTTTCTTACGAACGGGCTAAAGCTGAAGCACTCGGCCTTTCGGCTCGAGGAGGGATCATGGAACGGCTGGAGCGATTCGTCCTCTTAGGCATCGGTCTCGCTCTTGACATCCTCGTGCCAGTGTTGTGGATCATGCTCGTCTTGACCGCTATTACTGCTGTTCACCGCTTCGTGATGGTTTGGCGCCAAGCAACTCCCGACAGGGGCCGCCGGTTATCACGACCTAGTCGGAGCATTCGTGCTCGGCGCGCGCGTCGCGTATCTCGCGTATCGAGCTAGTGCGGAGGCGGCTCGACGTTTACCTGCGTCAGTCAGTCGTCCGCTCGCTCGCTCGGCTGGTGTAATAGCTTCAGTCGCCACTCCCGCGCGAAGAGCGCAAGTAAAACGAAATCTTGCTCGAATTACTGATGATCAACTGAGCGATGATGAAATGCGTAGAGCGGTGGCTCAAGTTTTTGAAAACTATTCTCGTTACTGGCTTGAGTTGTTTCGCAGCGGTGATGGCAATTTTGGTGCTATGGAGCTTAAGGGAAGAAATCATCTCGACGAATTATCGGGGGGCGCAATATTGGCGCTTCCTCATCTAGGCAATTGGGATTTAGGGGGCGGGTTCCTTTGCTCGCAGGGTTTCCCGCTGACCGTGGTCGCGGAAACGATTGAGCCCCCAGAATTATTTGAGTTTTTCACTGCTAGCAGAGAACGATTAGGGATGGAGGTAGTTCCTCTTGATACACAGGCGACCGGAAAATTAATTAGAGCTCTCGACGCTGATCGATTGGTGTGTTTAGTCGCCGATCGAGATATCAGCGGCGACGGGGTTGAAGTGGAATTTTTCGGTGAACGCACCAAAGTCCCTGGCGGCCCCGCCTTGTTGGCATTGCGAACCGGCGCACCTCTACTTCCCGCCGCGGCATTTTTTGGTCCCCAAGACAGCCATGTAATCGAAATACGGAAGCCATTAAAAGTTGCCCGAGAGGGAAGTTTACGACAAGACGTAGTTCGAATTACTCAAGAGTTAGTCAGAAACTTTGAAGATTTTATTAGGACCGCCCCCGATCAGTGGCTAGTACTACAACCCAATTGGCCGTCAGATCGGTTGGCGCAGTGACTCCCTTGGGCGATCCATTGCGGGTAGTTCTTACCTGCCCTTATTCACTGTCGGTAGATGGAGGCGTACAGGGGCAAGTACTGGGTCTAGCCCGAGAGTTGCGCGCCCAAGGAGTCGATGCTCGAGTCTTGGCTCCTTCCGATGGTCCACCGCCCGAGCCCGGAGTAGTGAGCTTGGGGCCAACTCGGCGATTTTCTAGCAACGGATCGATAGCACCAATTACTGTTGGCCGGGTAGTAGCGGCGCGTACCTTTGAGGCCGTACGGGCTTTAAGGCCGGATGTAGTCCATTTGCACGAGCCGCTTTCTCCTATGCATTACCCCTTAATACTTGGTACCGATCTACCCGCAATCGGGACCTTTCACGCTGCTCATACTGGGCGCAACGCCTGGTACGACACCTTCCGTTACCCACTAGCCAAAATGGTCGACCGACTATCGGCTATTACTGCCGTCTCCGAAGAGGCACGACGCAACGTCGAAGAATTGACCGGCGGAGGCTGCGAAATTATTCCGAATGGAGTTGACGTACAAATCTTTTCTCAAGCACCCCCGTGGCCAAGTTCGCAACCCGCCATCGCTTTTCTTGGCCGTCACGAGCCTCGCAAAGGCCTCGCGGTGCTACTCGAAGCCTTCGTGGGGATTGACCGTGCGGTTGATCTTTGGATTATGGGTGAAGGACCCCAGACGTCCTCGCTGCGCAGTCAGTACGAAAAATATTCAACCCCAAAAAAACGGATTGAGTGGATAGGCCATGTATCCGAATCAGAAAAAGCGGCCCGACTCGGTGGTTCGACCATTGCCTGCTTTCCGTCGCTCGAAGGGGAATCGTTCGGGATAGTCCTCCTTGAAGCCATGGCGGCTCGGACGGCGGTGGTCGCGTCCGATCTAACCGGTTATCGCCACGTGGCTCGGCCTAATCGAGAAGGAGTTATGGTCCACCCGGGCGACGTGATGGGGTTGAGGTCGGCTTTACAAGAATTGTTAGATAAAAAAGAATTACGCCAGACCATGGTCGACGCTGGGGTCAGGCGTACGGAAAAATTCTTGCTCGAAAATGTGGCCGCCAAGTTCCACGAGTTGTACCGTGCTGCGGTAGCCGGAAGGCAGACTCTGCCTCAGTCTTGAACTACAAGAACCCGATAGCCCGCGTAGGTAGGTGCGGTCTACGATGGAGACATCAGAGTTTAAGTTTTGTATCGGGCACCAGTGGGCCTGATCAGGTTGAGAGGAGAAAGTTATGGTGCTTGTCGTTGTCATCGTAGTCGTAGTGCTATTGGTCGTTCTTGCTCTGATGTTCAACTCACTAGTCCGAGCGCGAAATCGAGTAGACAACGCTTGGAGTCAAATTGATGTTCAACTTAAACGTCGCCATGATCTGATTCCTAATCTGGTTGAAACGGTCAAGGGTTACGCATCTCATGAACGCCAAACCTTTGAAGCCGTAACTTCCGCCCGCAACTCTGCCGTGGCCACGCAAAAATCTGGCACGGTTAACGAAGTAGCCGGTGCAGAAAATGCTCTGACGGGTGCGCTTAAGAGCCTCTTTGCTGTGGCCGAGGCCTATCCAGACTTAAAGGCCGATAAGAGCTTTTTGGCGCTGCAAGAAGAGCTCACTTCAACTGAAGACCGAGTGGCTTACGCTCGCCAGTTTTATAACGACAGTGTGTTGAGTTATAACAATGCCATCCAAACCCTGCCGCGCAATGTTTTGGCCGGAGCGTTTAATTTTTCTAAGAAAGAATTTTTCGAGGCTGATCCCAGCGATACGGGTCCAGTTTCGGTGAAGTTCTAGTAAGTAGTCTGGGGCTTTGTGGGTAATTCAAGCACGCCATCATCAAATGTGGGTGGAATAGTTGGATCCCATACTAACTTTTCTCGAGAGATAAGACGAAATAAATTTAGGACACTAGTAATCTTGATGGCGTTTGTGGCTCTTATTGTTCTTGTTGGGATAGCGGTTGACGTTCTTTTCAATTTCGGTTTAGTTGGAGTCTTGGTGGCTCTAGTCATTGCAACGATGATGGCGGGGTTTTCGTATTTCAATTCCGACAAAGTAGCGCTAGCCGTAACCGGTGCTAAGCCGGCCGACCCTAACGAATATCAGCGATTCCATAATCTGGTGGAAGGGTTATGCATTGCTAGCGGTTTGCCTAAACCTCGCTTGTACGTAATCAACGATCCCGCGCCCAACGCTTTTGCTACCGGCCGCAATCCTAAGCACGCCGCGCTCGCGGCTACTACGGGTCTTTTGGGCATGATGAATAGGGTTGAACTTGAGGGCGTGATTGCTCACGAACTTTCGCACGTCAAGAACTACGATATTTTGGCCGCCACAGTGGCCGTGACCGCGGTGGGGGCTATTGCCTTATTGGCCGATTTAGGCCTGCGCTTTTGGATATTTGGTGGGCGCAGCAATCGCAGTGACAATAACGACGCGGGGGCGGTGGGGGTAGTAATCGCATTGTTGGCTATGACCTTGCTTATCTTGGCCCCTCTAGGGGCTCAACTGATGCAATTTTCGATGAACCGAAAGCGAGAACTTCTCGCCGACGCCACGGCGGTGCAATTGACTCGCTACCCCCCAGGATTATGTGCCGCGCTCAAGAAGCTCCAAGCCGATACGGTGGTGGTTCATCACGCGACTAGAGCCACCGCACAATTATGGATCGAGTCACCCCTCGACCGAGAAGAAGGGAAAAAAGGATCTTGGCTAAATCGAGCTTTCGATACTCATCCACCCCTCAGCGAGCGAATAGAGATTCTCGAATCGATGTAGATAAGGTTTCTTCCCCTCGATCTCGGCGTTCGTTGTACCGCGCCGCCGCAGTGGTAATTATTAGCGCGGTAGTTATCAGCGCGTGTGGCGGCGGTAGTGATTCAGATAAGAAAAAAGCTGCGACCACAACCACAACTAAAGCTATTCCCATCGCGCCGTTAACTGGATTGCCTGACCCCAGTGGAGTCTCGGGAACACGCGCGAGTTTGGCGGTAAAAATTGAGAACACCCCCGAAGCGCGCCCGCAGTCGGGGCTCGATGTCGCCGACGTAGTCTTTGAAGAGGCGGTCGAAGGGGGAATTACTCGGTTTTGGGCGATATTTAACTCTGCGGCGCCCGAAGCTGTAGGCCCAATTCGCTCGGTTCGAGCCATGGATCCACAAATCGTCGTTCCCTTCGGAGGAATAGTTGTATTTTCCGGTGGTGCGCCGGACAACGTTGCGCTTATGGAAGCGACCGATCTGGTTAAAGTCAGCGAAAACAACGCGGGCAGCGCGTTCTTCCGTGAGCCTTCTCGCTCGGCCCCTCATAATCTTTACGGGCGCACCGCGGAGTTGTTTAGTCGAGGAGGAACGCCCGTTCCCCCCGTTCCCCAGTTTTCTTACGTTGGTGTACCCGACTCAAACTCCACGGTGCCGACTGCTACCACTACTACCGTAAAGTCGAAGTCGAAGTCGAAGTCGAAGAAACCGTTACCAACTACGACCACGACTGCTCCTGTCCCCTTTACCGGTGAAGCGATTTCTCAGTTTCATGTGAATTTTGCTTCGGGCTACGACGTTACCTACGTCTGGGATCCAGCTTTAGGGTGGAAGCGTTTTTCTCAAACTTCAACCCCATTTATGTCCGCAACGAGTCCACCGGCGCAAATATCGGTTACCAACGTCATCGTCAACTTCATTCCTTACGGCGGCGGTGGGGGAGACGGCAACATGATTGGCACTGGAACGTCGTGGATTTTCTCTAACGGAAACTTGATCAAGGGTACCTGGACTAAAGCCAATGACGCCGATATCACTCACTACACCGACGCGGCCGGAGCACCAATCCGGATCACCCCAGGACGCACTTGGGTTGAACTGCTGCCTCTGGACAAAACAGTTGATGTGGTGGCCACCCCCGTGCCGCCTACTACCGTTGCTGCTCCGGTGACCACTGCGCCTAAGGCAAAAAAGAAAAAGTAGCCGCCTAGCTAAGCGCAGATGGGCTTTATTCGCTCATACGCCACCCCATCGGTAGACTCAATGCTATGAGTTCAGAATCTGATCGGCACCATACGGGCACCGTTCGAGTCAAGCGCGGGCTTGCTGAGATGCTGCGCGGCGGAGTCATTATGGATGTAGTTGACGCCGACCAAGCGCGGATTGCTCAAGATGCAGGAGCGGTGGCGGTGATGGCATTAGAACGAGTGCCCTCTGATATTCGTCGCGACGGTGGAGTAGCGCGCATGAGCGACCCGTCAATGATCGAAAATATTCAAGCCACAGTTACTATCCCCGTAATGGCAAAGTGCCGAATTGGACATTTTGCTGAAGCACAAATACTTGAGTCGTTAGGAGTGGACTATATCGACGAAAGTGAAGTTCTTACTCCGGCCGATGAAGCTCATCACGTCGACAAATGGGCTTTCACTACTCCCTTTGTATGTGGCGCAACCAATCTTGGTGAAGCGTTACGCCGAATTTCTGAAGGGGCCTGCATGATTCGCTCTAAGGGCGAAGCGGGCACCGGCAACATCGTCGAAGCGGTTCGTCACCTGCGTTCAATTTTGGGCACAATTCGTAGCCTGACCGTAGCCGACGAATCTGAACTTTTTGTTTGGGCCAAAGAATTGCGTGCCCCGCTTGAACTTGTTCAAGAAGTAGCGCGACTTGGTGAACTTCCTGTTCCGATGTTTTGTGCGGGTGGGATCGCCACCCCCGCCGACGCGTCTCTTGTTTTACAATTAGGCGCCCAAGCAGTATTCGTTGGCAGTGGCATTTTCAAGAGTTCCGACCCTGCGTCCCGAGCCAAAGCCATCGTAGAAGCGACTACGCATTATCGTGAACCAGCTATTGTCGCCAAAGTTTCTCGAGGTCTTGGTGAAGCGATGCCCGGAGAAGAAATCGCGGGATTAGAAACTCGTCTTTCTGAGCGGGGATGGTAAACGAACCGTCCTTGCGCCAAGATCAAATTCTTGGCCGCTACCGCTAACGCCGTAAGGTAAGCCTGATGAAGGTTGGAGTTTTAGCTCTCCAAGGAGCGTTTCGAGAGCAGCGTGAAGTGTTTGCCGCTTTGGGTTGTGAAGCATTCGAGGTGCGGTCAGCTCGGGACCTAGCTGCTACCGATGCTCTGGTGTTACCCGGTGGAGAATCAACCGCTATTGCCCACCTTTTGCGTACTGGCGATCTACTCGATCCACTTAAAGAGAGAATCGAGGCTGGCGTTCCTGTGCTAGCCACCTGTGCTGGCCTGATCATCAGCGCTCGAGAAGTAGTCGGTGGTCTAAAGGGTCAAGTCGGTCTAGACATTCTCGATGTTACGGTGAAAAGAAATGCCTACGGAAATCAGCAACAGTCGTTCGAAGCCCCAATAGACATCAGTATTTCCCCCGACCCGTTTCCCGGAGTTTTCATTCGCGCTCCGGTCATCGAAAGAGTGGGAGACGATATTGAGGTTTTAGGTGCCCACGACGGATCGCCCGTCTTGGTACGCGCCGGTAAGGTATGGGCATCAACATTCCATCCCGAGCTGTCGGGCGATTTGCGGATTCATCAAGCTTTTATACAATCAGCCAGCGAATAGATATCGAAGCCACGAATAGAATATCGAGTGAAGGGGGTGAGCGTTAATGAGTGGGCACTCGAAATGGCATTCTATTAAACACCAAAAAGGTGCCGCCGACGCCGCTCGAGGCAAGTTATTCGCTCGGCTCGCTCGCCAGATTGAAGTTGCCGCTCGCTCGGGGGGCGGAGACATTGATGCCAACGCCAACTTGCGCAGCATGGTGCAAAAAGCCCGTAGCTCCTCTATGCCTAAAGACAACATTGACCGAGCGATCAAGCGGGGTACGGGTGAACTCGAGGGTGCTCGCTACGAGCCGGTTACTTACGAGGGTTACGCTCCGCACGGAGTAGCGGTACTCATCGAGTGCCTAACCGATAATCGCAATCGGACTGGCTCAGAGGTTAAGAATATTTTTACTCGCAACGGCGGCTCACTGTCTGAGCCGGGAGCGGTGGCGTGGCAATTCGACCGCAAAGGCTTGATCGTGATTGATAAGGCTTCCTCCACTGAAGACGCGCTCATGCTCGCTACCCTTGAAGCCGGAGCACAAGACATCGCGGATCATGGCGAGACTTGGCAAGTAGTAGTAGCACCCACTGATATTCCTGCAGTCGAGGCCGCTTTGGCTGAGGCCGATATACCGGTGGCGTCAACCGATACCGCCATGGTGGCCGATCAACTAGTCCCCTTAAACGATGCGATGACCGCTAAGAGCGTTTTGCGGGTAATCGACTCCCTTGAAGAACACGACGACATTCAGCACGTTTTCGCTAACTTTGATATTCCCGACGAGATACTTGAAGACGCTTATGCTTGAAATTATGATCAAGAAAATAAGAGTTATTTTTTTCGCGAGCTCGCTATGAGTGGACCAGAAGTAGGAGCACTTGCTCCCGATTTCACTCTCCCAGGAGTTCAACTTCAAAATCGTCGAGACTTCTCTCTCTCTGAATATCGAGGTAAACCAGTGGTCTTGGCGTTTTATCCTGGCGATGCCACCGCGGGGTGCAGTCTACAATTGCGCTCGTACCGTGATGATTTTGAAGTTTTCGAAAAAGCGGGTGCGGTCGTTTTGGCTATCTCGCCCCAAAGCGTTGATAGCCACGCCGACTGGTCTGACCGTGAGGGATTCCCCTTTGCCTTGTTGGCGGATACCGACCATAAAGTGATCGAATCCTACGGGGTTAGGTCGGCTGTGGTGGGGGTCAAGCGCACGGTTTACATCATTGATTCCCAAGGCATCGTACAGTGGCGTTTCACGGGTGGGGTGAGGGCTATTTTTAAAAAGCCTCGCCACCTCGCCAAAGTCCTTAAAGAAGTCTCTTAACTAATATGATTATTATCTAGATCTATGAAGATATCTATTTCGGTAAACGGAGATAAACAGACTCATGACGTTGAGCCGCGCACCCTTTTGGTCCAGTTTTTACGTGAGCAAGCAAATCTAACTGGGACCAAAGTCGGTTGTGATACTTCGTCTTGTGGGGCCTGCACGGTTCTAGTCGATGGTGAATCAGCCAAGTCGTGCACTATGTTCGCGGCGCAAGCCGATGGGTCTGCGGTCACCACCATTGAGGGATTGATGACTGACGGAAAATTCAATCGGGTTCAACAGTCTTTTCAAGACGAGCACGGACTGCAGTGTGGCTTTTGCACTGCGGGCATGGTGATGGCCGCGGTTTCGCTGTTGGAAGAAATTCCTAATCCCACTGAGTCTGATGTCCGCATCGGTCTTGAGGGGAATCTTTGTCGGTGTACTGGTTATCACAACATCGTCAAGGCAGTCATGGCCGCCGCGAGGGTTAAATGATCCCCGCGAGTTTTGAATACATCCGGGTCGACTCAACCGAGCAGGTCATTGCCGGGCTGGCTGAATACGGCGACGAAGCCAAAATTCTCGCCGGCGGCATGTCTTTGATACCGCTTATGAAACTTCGTTTGGCAACGCCTACGGTTCTGCTTGACGCGGGCCGATTGGACGACCTTTCTTACATCTCGGATAAAGGCGACTATCTCGCCTTGGGGGCGTTAACTCGCCACCGCGATCTTGAAACTAGCGATTTGCTGGCTAAAGAGTGTGCCGTTTTGCGGGGAGTCGCCGCTGAGGTTGGCGATAACCAAGTACGCCATCGCGGAACCATCGGTGGTTCAGTCGCTCACGGTGACCCAGCTTCGGATCTTCCGGCCGTTTTAGTAGCCCTAGAGGCAGAATTCGTAGTGGAGGGGCCAAGTGGATCGAGAACTCTAGCGTCGGCCAATTTTTTTAAGGGATTTCTTGAAACTGAACTTAGCGAGACCGAGATGTTGACCGAAATAAGGGTCCCTAAGACGGGGGCAACTAACTGGTCCTACCATAAGTTTAATCGCCGCGCGCAAGATTGGGCCATCGTCGGCGCTCTCGCGTTTCGGGCTCAAGATTCTTCTCGAGTTGCGCTAGTGAATATGGGGTCAGTTCCAATTAGGGCAACTGCAGTCGAACAAGCACTAGCGAGTGGGGCGAGTCACGCCGAAGCGGCTGATCAAGCCGCAGTGGGCACCGAAGCGCCGGAAGATTCCAACGCTTCGTCTGCTTACCGTGAGCATCTGTCTCGCGTGTTAGTCAAGCGTGCGCTTGACGAGGCTTTAGTCTGAATATAGCGGCGGCCATTCTTGCTGCCGGTCGGGGGTCGCGTTGGGGGCCAGACACCCCTAAGCCACTGGCGCAGTTTTCTGGTCGACCCTTAGTCGAGTGGGCGGTTGCCGCCGCGAGAGATAGTGAACTTTTACCTCTAATAGTTGTTGTGGGTTACGAAGGGTTGGCGGTGGGGAAAGTGATTGCTGATGTGGAAGTGGTCCACTGTCCGAACTGGGAACTTGGTCAAGCGCACTCGTTGCGCGCGGTCATTCAGGCTTTAAACCATAGAGATGTGGATGCCCTATGCGTTGGGCTAGCCGACCAGCCTTTGATTGGGCCTGAGTCTTACCGAAGATTAGCTACCGCAGCAAAGGCGGGTGTCCGTTTTGGAGTCTCCACCTACTCCGGGCAACGGGGAAACCCTGTGCTAATTCATCGAGAACTTTGGTCCGATGTAGATAATCTCACTGGCGACGAAGGAGCCCGAGCGCTTATGGGCGAACACGAGGTGACTGAAATCGACTGCACTGGTACGGGTATTTCTACCGACGTCGATACGATTAGTGAGCTCCACCGTTTAGAGGAGGAATATCATGCAAATCTCAAATGAATTTCGAGTTGCGGTTCCCATTGAGCAAGCCTGGGCGGTTCTGCTTGACGTTGAACGTATCGCCCCGTGCCTTCCGGGCGCTCAGTTGCAAGAGGTTGAGGGCGATGAATATCGAGGTATCGTAAAAATAAAAGTTGGGCCGATAACCGCCCAGTATCGAGGGGTCGCTCGTATCCTCGAAGCCAACGAGGCCGAGCGCCGAATAGTAATTAAGGGTGAAGGTCGCGACACTAGGGGCCAAGGTAATGCTTCCGCCACAGTGACCGCGCTCTTGGTCGCTGAAGGGGAAAGCACAAAAGTGAGTATCGAGACTGATCTTCAGGTGACTGGGAAAGTGGCCCAGTTCGGTCGTGGTGTTATGGCCGATGTTTCCGCCAAACTGATTTTGGCATTCGTCGATTGTCTTGACGCTCAGGTTCTCCGCGGGTCTACTACGGGCGAGGAGACCGCGAGAGACTCGACCTCGGCTCGGCCGATCGATGCTCCTGAGGTCGAAGCGCTCGATTTGGGGCGAGTGGCCGGAGGAGCGATCGCTCGGCGAGCAATCCCAGTGTTGGTGGGCCTAGGGGTGATTGTGGCGGTCGTGATCGTTCTGATTGTTCGCTAGACCCTTTCGAGCGCCGCTTTCTTTCAATCCAACCCTTAAGCCGAATTTGCTCGTATAATCGAACCTATGTTCGATTCAAAAGGGATAGTTCTAGGGGTCGATCCGGGCCTCTCTCACTGCGGTTACGGGGCAATTCGCCGAGCCCCGAGTGGCCCCGAGTCCTTGGCCTACGGAGAAATTTCTACCGATCCTGCTTCCGATGTGGCCGAGCGATTACTGGTGCTGGCTGACGAACTCACCGAACTTATTGAAGGGTTGGCCCCCACGGTTTTGGTGGTTGAGCGGATACTTTTTCAGAATAACGCCAAAACCGCGATTTCGGTCGGCCAAGCCAGTGGAGTGGTTCTACTCACTGCCGCTCGGGTTGGGATACCAGTGGTAATTTACAGCCCCAACGAAGTGAAACTAGCGGTTACCGGCTCGGGCGCCGCTCCGAAACGCCAGGTTCAGTTGATGGTAACTCGACTCCTCAATCTTGAGGCCGTTCCCGGATCACCTGACGCGGCCGATGCGTTGGCCTTGGCGTTATGTCATCTTCAATCGGCTCACTTGCGATCACTGGGGGACGCGACAAAAAGTGCTCCTGGTCTTGTTAACGCCATTAGTGCGGCCTTGGCCCGAGAAAGCGCATCGTGATCGGCTCGGTACGGGGAACAGTTTTAGACCGCTCGCCGAGTGGGGAAGTACTAATTGAAGTTGGTGGCGTTGGCTATCGAGCCCTAGTTCCACTTGGAGCACTCAGTGGACTCGAGATCGGATCAATCGCGTTTTTATTTACTCATTTGAATTCTCGTGACGATGCGCTCACTCTTTACGGATTTCCCACTCGAACCGAACGCGACGTTTTTGAGATTCTATTAGGAACAGTAGGAGTAGGGCCCTCTTTAGCGCTTAAGATTCTTTCGGTTCATAATCCAGCTGCTCTGCAACGAGCGGTAACTGATCAAGATCTAGCTGCTTTAACTATGGTCCCTGGCGTCGGCAAGCGTACCGCCGAGCGTTTAGTTATCGAGTTGCGCTCTCGTCTCGATATTCCAATTTCTGAAAATCACGATGACGGCGAGCCCTCTAATGCTCGGGCTGAAGTGCGTGCGGCTCTTGCTGGTCTGGGTTACGGTCAAGATGAAGTGCGCACCATAATCTCTCGGTTGCCTTCTGAAGGGTCTGCGGAGGACCTTCTTCGTACCGCTTTGCAAATGTTGGCGACCGCTCGATGAAGTTGAGGAAACTGTGAGCGACGATCTTTTACGCACTAGCGCAAATCCGAGCGAGCAGGCAGAAGAGACTTCACTTCGCCCTCGTCGACTAGATGAATTTGTTGGTCAACCCAAACTTCGAGAACATCTAGAAATCATGCTGGGCGCCGCGCAGAAACGGAGCCAGTCGCTTGACCACATCTTATTTGCTGGTCCTCCCGGTTTAGGGAAAACCAGTCTTGCGGGGATAATTGCTTCCGAGCGTGATTGCGCTTTACGAATCACTAGCGGACCCGCGCTCGAACGAGCCGGCGACGTGGCGGCCATTCTTACCAATCTCGATGATGGTGACGTGTTGTTTATCGACGAAATCCATCGCCTTCCTCGACCAGTAGAAGAAGTCCTGTATCCCGCGATGGAAGATTTCCAACTCGACATCGTTATCGGTAAGGGTCCGTCCGCTCGGTCTATAAGACTCGATCTTCCTCGGTTTACTTTGGTTGGCGCCACTACTCGCAGTGGCTTGATCGCCGGACCTTTACGCGATCGTTTTGGTTTTATCGCTCGGCTCGATTACTACAATCCTGAAGATCTGGTCACGATCATTATGCGCACCGCAGGAATACTTGGAGTTCCGGTTACTGCTGAAGGAGCGCAAGAGATATCTCGCCGTTCTCGGGGGACTCCTCGTATTGCTAACCGTCTTTTGAAGCGAGTTCGAGATTTTGCCGAAGTCCGCGCCAGCGGAACCGTTGACCTCGTTACTGCTCGTGACGCTCTGACGGTATTTGAAGTTGATGAGCGGGGTCTCGACAAAATTGATCGCCTTTTGCTGGTCTCATTGTGCGAGACCTTCGCCGGCCAGCCGGTGGGGCTAGGTACGTTGGCGGTAGCGGTCGGTGAAGAGACCGATACCGTCGAAGACGTCTATGAGCCTTATCTTTTACAGCAAGGCCTAATTCGTCGCACCCCACGCGGCCGGGTGGCCACGCTAA
Source organism: Acidimicrobiia bacterium (assembly GCA_009694435.1). Lineage (GTDB taxonomy): Bacteria > Actinomycetota > Acidimicrobiia > IMCC26256 > PALSA-555 > SHUY01. The sequence goes on from SHUY01000005.1 coordinate 13,949, forward strand.
GCGCCTACGCTCATCTTGGCGTAGATGCACCTGCGGACCGTCACCCTGAGATTTTCGACTAAATCCATCAACCAGAGCGCGAGTTGTTGAGGCACTCCGCTACGATTCATTCCAAAAGGAGCCCCGTAAGTGGTCGTTGTCATTTATCTATTAATACTGGTGGCGGCTTTCTTCTTGCTCGTCGTTTTACCTCAGCGCCGGCGTATGACTGCCCAACGGGCCTTGATCGCCGGTTTGAGCGTCGGCGATAGCGTTGTTACTACCGGAGGGATATACGGAACTATTTCGAGCATGAACGACGAAACGGTCAATTTAGAAATTGCGGTCGGGGTAAAAGTAACTTGCGCTCGGGGTTCAATTGCGGCCCGTATTGAAACCACAACGGAGAGCGAATCATAAGTGGCCGCTTCCTCTCCTCAGCGCATGCGGGCCTATTTAGTTGTGATATTCCTCGTGGTGGCGGTTTCCTTTGGGGCAGTAATAGCGACCGATAAAAAGCCCATCCTCGGTCTTGACCTCCAAGGTGGAATCTCGGTAGTGCTCGCTCCGGTGGGCGATGTTCGTAGTGAGTCGCTCGATGTTGCGGTGGAGATCATTCGTTCTCGGGTTGACAGTCTGGGCGTGGCCGAGCCCGAAATAAGTAGACAAGGTGACAACATCGTCGTCGATCTCCCCGGAGTGAAAGATCGGGATAAGGCGATCCGTCTAGTGGGCCGCACAGCCGAATTGCGATTCCGCCCCGTATTAGCTTCTGTTCCCCCTCTAAGTTCAACTCCAACAACCACCGTAGCGGGAAGTTCTCCGCCTCTTGATGAATCAGTCATCGCCGCCGCCGTGGCGTCTTGTGACTCGGATCAAATTAGTGCCGCTTTGACCGCGAGAGAAATTCCGACTACAAAAACTTCGAACGATAAGCGTGACAACTGTGTAGTGCTACCTTCTCGAGAGCAAAAGTCCTCTCGTTTGCTTCTCGGACCGGCTGCCCTTACTGGCAAGGCAGTGGATTCTGCTAAATCGCAGTTTTCCCAAGGTCAGGGTTACGCCGTTACCGTTAAATTCAATGAAGCCGGTGCGACAAAGTTTGATGCCCTAGCCGCGGAGTCGTACCCAAAGTCACCACCGCAAAACGAAGTAGCGATTGTTCTCGACGGAAAAATTCAGTCCGCCCCTGCTTTCCAGACGGATTCTTTTTCTGGTGACGTCCAGATAACTGGAGATTTTTCGCCCTCAGAAGCATCCGACCTCGCCACCATAATTAACTACGGCGCTTTACCGGTGCAATTGAAGCGACTTACTGTGCAAAATGTTTCTCCCACGCTGGGTCAAGACCAACTCGACGCAGGAATCGCGGCCGGCATCATTGGCCTGCTGTTGGTTTCGCTCTACATGCTGGCGTTCTATCGCTTGCTCGGATTGGTAGTTATTACCGGTATCTCTCTTAGTTTCGTGTTTATCTACGCGCTAGTGGCTTATCTGGGTAGTTCTATTGGTCTAACGCTAACCCTGGCTGGGGTTACCGGTTTAATCGTTTCGGTGGGTGTAACTGTCGACTCCTACGTAGTCTATTTTGAGCGCCTAAAAGATGAAGTTCGATCGGGTCGCACGATTCGCTCAGCGGTAGATGTCGGCTTTACTCGATCTTTCAAGACCGTGGTCGCAGCCGACTTGGTCTCGTTAATCGGTGCCGCCGTACTTTATTTTCTGGCCGTCGGTTCGGTGCGAGGGTTCGCGTTTTTCTTAGGCCTTTCTACTGTCCTCGACTTAGTGGTTGCGTATTTCTTTATGCATCCCGCCGTGTCCCTGATGGCTCGCCATCCTCGCTTAGTCGCGATGCGTAAAGTGGGAATCGCTTCTGGTTTAGATGTTGTTGAGGTGAAGTCATGACTACAGTCGCCACCCCTACTCGCCGCCGAGGTTTATTCGCCACTCTGGGCGATATATATCACGAACGAACGAATTTTAATTTTATTGGTCGCTCTAGAATTTGGTTAAGTTTTTCCAGTCTTATGGTGGCAATATCCATCGGAGCACTGTTGCTAATAGGACTCAATCTAGGTATCGACTTTGAGGGCGGTACTCAGTGGGAATTTTCTGTCGCTTCGGGCAATCCATCAAGCACGCAAGTGCGGGAAGCACTTGAAGACACTCCTGCTCGCGATTCTCGAATCCTGACTTTAAGCAACGGCGGTGTACGAGTTCAGAGTTCAGAGCTCAAAACTGCTGATCGAGAACTCGTAACGCAAGCCTTGTCTAATTATTCCAAAGTTGATGCTAGTGCTATTTCTATCGTTAGCGTTGGGCCAACATGGGGCGAACAGGTAAGTCAAAAAGCTCTTATCGCTTTGTTGTTTTTCTTTATTTTGATTTCGGTTTATCTAACTTTTCGCTTTGAATGGAAAATGGCCCTAGCTTCAATTATTGCGGTAGTGCACGACATTCTTATAACTATTGGGGTTTATGCCTTGACCGGATTTGAAGTTACTCCCGCTACGGTGGTCGCAATTTTAACTATTCTCGGATTTTCACTTTATGACACCGTCGTAGTATTCGATAAAATTAAAGAAAATCAATCAACTCTTGGCCGAGAAAAAGGTGATTCGTACTCGTCGATGGTTAACCGTTCGATGAATCAAGTATTAATGCGCTCACTTAATACTTCTTTCATCGCCCTACTTCCGGTCATATCGCTTTTGGTGGTCGGGAGCGGCATTTTGGGCGCAGTTACTTTACGTGATTTCTCTCTGGCACTGTTCGTCGGCCTTTTAGTGGGAGCGTATTCTTCGATATTTGTCGCCACGCCTATTTTGGTGATACTCAAAGAGCGTGAGCCTCGTTTTCGGGCCCTGCGGGATCGCTCCGAATATTCAGTTTCCGCCGTAGCCGTGGAGTCGGTAGTGCTAGACGAGGAGAATGTGATGCCGGCAGCAACTCCGAACCCCAATGATCAAAGAGTCACCCCTCGCGCCCGCCAATCTCGGCGAGGAAAACGGCGTTAGATCGGCACCGCTAACCCCTACGATGGAAGGCGTGGCGAAATCCAACCAGGCAGATACGGGTAATTATTTTCAGGCTCCGATAGGAACTCACGACGTTCTGCCCCCCCAGTCACAAATATGGGCGCGCGTAGTTTCAGTTTTTGCCGAACGGGCCAACCGATTCAACTACGGGTTAACCATCACCCCAATTTTTGAACACGCTGAGGTGTTTGAACGTATCGGTGATGCCAGTGACGTAGTTCGTAAAGAAATGTATGAATTTCGCGACCGTGGTGATCGACGGTTGGCTTTAAGGCCAGAAGGAACCGCTCCAGTCGTAAGGGCTTTTGTGCAACACCACCCAACTCCTCCGTGGAAAGTTTGGTACGTAGCCCCTAACTTTCGCTACGAGCGCCCCCAAAAAGGTCGCTACCGCCAACACTGGCAGATTGGGGCGGAAGCGTTGGGGGTCTCTGACCCCGACCTCGATGTCGAAGTGGTTTCTTTGGCCGCAGGGTTTTTTTTGGCTTTGGGCTTAGGTAAAACTCGGCTTTTAATCAACTCAATGGGTGAACCTGACGATCGAATTAAGTACACCGAAGACCTCCGTAAATATTTTTTGTCTTCGGGAGCAAATCTTGGCGAGGAGTTTTTGACTCGGGTAAAAGAAAATCCTTTACGTATCCTCGATGCTAAAAAATCGGAATGGCAGACCATGATTGAGGGCGCCCCACAACTTTCTGACTATCTAGGCGACTCAGCCAAAGAATATTTTTCTAAGGTGCAATCAGGTCTAAAGGCCCTTGACATCGCCTTTACGGTAGATCCTCGACTAGTGCGAGGTTTCGACTATTACACTGCTACGACTTTTGAGTTCGTTAGTGATGATCTCGACGCGGCACAAAATGCCTTAGGTGGTGGTGGACGATACGACAATTTGGCCCAAGAAATGGGTGGTGACCCCGCTCCGGGCATCGGTTTCGGTATCGGAATGGAGCGGGTTGTCTTGGCGCTTGAAGCCCAAGGGCTGGCAGAAGAAATCATTAAAGATTCCGCGTCTCTAGATGTATTCGTAGTAGATGGTACTGATGATGAGGTAGCAGCTTTAGTAGTTAATGATCTTAGGGAAGCAGGTATTAGCGTTGACCGTTCGTACGGAGGCCGTTCAGTGAAAGCACAATGGAAACTTGCTGATCGGTCGGGCGCAACCTACGGAGTAATGACTGGGGAATCGGAAAATAAAAACAATTCAGTTGCGGTTAAAAATCTCAAAACTGGTGAGCAAGTTGAAGTTCGTCGCGAGCATCTCGTAAGTCAGATTCAAAACTCCAAGGAAACAAAACGATGATGCGCACTCATTTAACCTCAGCCCTAGAAACTGCATTAATAGGCAGCACCGTTGAACTTTGTGGCTGGGTAGCAAAGCGACGTGATCACGGGGGAGTGGTGTTCATTGATTTGCGCGATGCCGGTGGTGTCGTCCAAGTGGTGGTCGACCCGTCCAAGGTTGTGGGCGTGGACCCCCATTTAATTCGGTCCGAGTTCGTGTTGCGAGTTGTTGGCGTAGTCAAGGATCGACCCGAAGGGACAATTAAGTCTGATACTGCTAACGGGGCGATAGAAGTGGCGGTTGATTCGGTAGAGATTCTGGCTGCTTGCGACGCCCTGCCTATACCGGTCGACGAAGAAGTAGCCGCCGACGAGTCTCTTCGACTCAAGTATCGATACCTTGATTTACGTGGCCGCCGACTTCAGGGCAATCTTCGTCTGCGAGCAAGGGTCAACCATCTATTACGCCAAGCGTTTGACGAACGAGAATTCATTGAAGTAGAGACCCCGTTGTTAATTGCGTCTACACCAGAAGGTGCTCGCGATTTTGTCGTCCCCTCGCGGCTAACACCCGGCAGTTTTTACGCTTTACCTCAGAGCCCACAGCTGTTTAAGCAGTTGCTGATGGTTGGTGGACTTGATCGTTATTTCCAGATCGCGCGCTGCCTGCGAGATGAAGACCCGCGAGCGGATCGTCAGTTTGAGTTCACTCAGCTCGATATGGAAATGAGTTTCGTAGATTCTGATGACGTAATGGATTTAGTGGGCGAGATCGTAGCCTCGGTGATTCGAGACGTAACCCAAGAATCTGCGGACAACCCTGGCCGGATGACTTGGGCCGATGCAATGGCGACCTACGGGACAGAAAAACCCGATCTTCGTTTTGATCTACCAATCAGCAATGTAACTAGCGTATTTTCTGCCACTGAGTTTCGAGCCTTTCAGGCTGATTCGGTCGGAGCGCTCCGTATTCCCGAATCGGGCGAGTTGACTCGAGCGCGTCTCGACTCTTTAATCGAACGAGCTCAGTCCCTAGGCGCTCCGGGCCTGGTTTGGATTCGGGTTCGTGAAGGTTCTTTAATCGATTCTCCGGTAGCTAAGTTTTTGAGTGAGGAAGAAAAGTCTGCTCTTCTAACAAAAACTAACGCACAACCAGGAGATCTAATCCTATTGGCTGCGGGCTCACTGGCCATGACTTCTGAAGTTCTTGGAGTAATTCGTAAAGAGTTTTGTGTTGTTACTAAAGATCTCGGTTTACACACAATTTGGGTTACTGACTTCCCACTATTTGAAGGTCTTGACGACAAAGGCAACCCAATTTCTTCCCACCACCCATTTACCGCTCCTCATCCTGATGACCTTGACTTATTTATGCACGCCGAAGGTGAAGACCTCTTATCCGTGCGATCGCAGGCTTACGATTTAGTAGTTAATGGATGGGAACTTGGTTCGGGGAGTGTCCGCATTCATTCTCGTGAAATACAAGAACGAGTATTTTCTCTGTTGGGTATTTCACCCGAGTTGGCCCATGCTCGCTTCGGGTTTCTCTTGGAAGCATTTCGTTACGGAGCTCCACCGCACGCTGGATTCGCGTTTGGCATTGATCGCCTCGTGGCTCTATTGGCCGGCGAAGATAACATTCGCGAGGTGATCGCTTTTCCTAAAACTCAGTCGGGTGCTGATCCTCTAACTAATGCTCCATCTTTACTTGAAGGATCTCAGCTCAAGAGTCTCGGTTTGAGCTTGGCGGCTAAGAAGAAAGAATCACGTTCCTAAGTCTTGGTTGCCCAAGCGCGCGTTGATTAGATGTCTGACCTATTTAGCGCCGCCGTGCAAGAGCGCTTGCGAACTCGGGCCCCACTCGCCGCTCGGCTACGGCCCGAAGGTCTTGATGATCTAGTTGGTCAAGAAGAGCTGATTGGCGCGGGGCAACCGTTACGGACGCTTATCGAAGCTGATCGACTTTCGTCGTTGATTTTATGGGGCCCCCCCGGAACTGGGAAGACCACTTTGGCTCGACTCATAGCCGGCGCGACTGAGCAATACTTTGTCGCGCTTTCGGCCGTTAGTGCAGGAGTCAAAGATGTCCGCACGGTTGCCGACGACGCTCGGGCTCGTCTGGGTGAGCGAGGGCAGGGGACCATTTTATTTCTTGATGAGATCCATCGTTTTAGTCGCACTCAGCAAGACTCCCTTCTGCCTTACGTAGAAGAGGGGCTATTCGTATTAGTTGGAGCGACGACGGAGAACCCCTTCTTTTCTTTGACTGGACCACTTTTATCCCGCTCAACTTTATTTAGGCTCAAGCATCTCTCTGCGCCCGCAATTGGTGAATTGATCGAAAGGGCTTTAAAAGATTCTCGGGGTTTGGGTGACGAGGGGCTAACGATTGCTCAAGAGGCGAAAGAACATTTAATGAATGGGTCTGACGGAGATGCTCGCCACGCGCTGACCGGACTTGATGTTTCTGCGGTGATTGCGGTCGAAAACAAGCGGTCGACAATAACTTTGGCTGACACCGAGGCCGCTATGGCTATGCGGGCTCTTAAGTATGGAGACGATGAGCACTACGACGTACTTTCGGCGTTTATCAAGAGCATTCGAGGGTCGGATGTTGATGCCGGGCTGTATTGGCTAGCGCAGATGCTTGAAGCCGGAGAAGACCCACGCCTTATTGCTCGGAGATTAGTTATCTTGGCTTCTGAAGATATAGGAGTTGCTGATTCGCAGTGCTTATTAATTGCCGACGCCGCTGCTCGGGCGGTTGAGTTTGTGGGCATGCCCGAAGTGCAGCTGGTTCTGGCCCACGCAGTAGTAGCACTTGCCCGAGCTCCAAAATCCAATTCAGTCACCCTGGCTTTATTGGCCGCGCAAGCGGATGTTAAAAGCGCCGGCGGACGAGTCCCTAATCACTTGCGCGACTCCCATTATCCAGGTGCTAGTGAATTAGGTCACGGTGAGGGGTATCAGTCACCTCATGCCAATCCGGCGGGGTGGGTTGATCAGAATTATGGCCCAGAAGGTGGCGAATACGGCAATTACTTCGTTCCTAGTGGCCGCGGTGATGACCAAGCGGGCCCCGATTCACCTTGAGCAGAAGGCTCTTCTCGCTAACTGGGCCGGCTACGAGGGTTGCGGGCGGTAACCTCTAACGATGACACCCCGTAATTCGGATGAAGTGCGCGCTGAATTTCTAAGTTTCTTCGCTGAGCGTGGTCACTCGGTAGTCCCGTCAGCCAGCCTTATACCTCATGATCCCAGCGTGCTATTTACCGTGGCGGGAATGGTGCCGTTTAAACCGTATTTTGTTGGTGACGAAATCGCCCCGTGGGCGCGAGCAGTCTCAGTGCAACGCTGCGTCCGAGCTGGCGGCAAACATAACGATCTCGATGACATAGGCCGCACCAATCGTCATTTCAGTTTTTTTGAGATGCTCGGTAATTTTAGTTTTGGTGATTACTTTAAACGCGAAGCCATAATCTGGGCGTGGGAACTAGTAACCGAAGGGTTTGGTCTTGACCGCGAGCGGCTGTGGGTAACTGTCCATACCTCAGACGACGAAGCCGCAAATATTTGGCGGAACGAGGTGGGATTAGATGCCGATCGTATTCATCGCTTAGGGGACGATAATTTTTGGCGTATGGCCGACACCGGTCCGTGCGGGCCGAGCTCGGAGATTTTCTGGGATCTAGGTGATGAGTTTGGCGCTGGCGGTGGACCCGGAGTCGGATCTGACGATCGCTTCGTCGAAATATGGAATTTAGTTTTTATGGAATTTGATCAACGCTCCGATGGTCAAGTTGCTTTGCCTAAGCCAAGTATCGATACCGGGGCCGGGCTTGAGCGTTTACTTATGGCCCTACAAGGAGTGAACTCAATATTCGACATTGATGTGTTCCAACCGTTAGTTCGAGCCGCTGAGGCTGCTTCTGGGGTCGCTTACGGAAACAGTATTCAGTCGGATATATCACTGCGAATATTGGCTGAGCACTCTCGCGCGATGACATTCTTAATATCCGACGGCGTGGTCCCGTCAAATGAGGACCGAGGCTATGTTCTGCGGCGAATTATTCGCCGAGCAGTGCGGCACGCTTATCTGCTCGGAAGTCGTGGGCCCGTTACCCCAGAGTTAGTGCGGGCCACCGTGGGAGTAATGGGTTCGGCCTATCCCGAGATAGTAGAGAAGTCTGATTTCATTATTCAATCTGTCGAGCGGGAAGAAGACCGTTTTCGTCAAACCCTGGAGCGGGGAGTCGACATGCTGGAGGACTTGTCGGCTAAAGGAGACATCTCAGGGGCCGACGCTTTTTTCATGCACGACACGTTGGGGTTCCCTATTGATTTAACTCGCGAAATAGCTGGTGAGCAAAAACGGAATGTCGATCTTGATGGGTTCGCTAATTTAATGGCCGAGCAAAGAGAACGAGGGGTTGAATCTCGCAACGCAAACAAAAGCAGAATTTCGGCCCCGCTTGATCTTTATCGTTCGCTCTTGGAATCCAATGGCCCCACCGATTTCATCGGCCGACGCTCTGACTCCGCTGATGAAGCCTTAGTCCAAGCGTTAATAGTTGACGGAGTTTCAGTTGATTTCTGTGCGTCAGGCGATGTCGATATTGTCCTGAACCAGACACCTTTTTACGCGGAAGCGGGTGGTCAAGTTGGCGATGCGGGGCGCATCGCGTCGCCCAGTGGGCTCGCGGGTTTAGTCGTAGATACGACCTACGGGATTCCTGGGCTCATTGTTCATCACGGGGAACTCACTTCGGGGAAGGTGTCAGTTGGAGACACGATTACTGCCACTATTGACTCTTCCCGTCGAGACCGGATTCGTCGCAATCACACTGCTACTCACATTCTTCATTGGGCGCTAAGAGAGGTTTTAGGCCCCGATGTTCATCAGGCGGGATCTCTAGTTGCTCCGGAACGCTTGCGGTTTGATTTCAATTACCACGAGGCTCTTAGCGTTGACCAATTGAACCGTATAGAAGAAATGGCCAATCTCGAAGTAATCGGTGATGCTCGAGTGCGACACTACGAGACAACTAAAGAAGAAGCCGAGGCCCTTGGTGCGCTGGCTTTTTTTGGCGACAAGTATGGAGATATCGTCAGAGTTCTCGAGGCCGGAGATAAATCTATTGAACTGTGTGGAGGAACTCACGTACACGCACTCGGATTTATTGGTCCCATTAAAATCGTCAGTGAAGGCTCTATAGGAGCCAATTTGCGCCGCATTGAAGCGGTTACTGGGGTAGATGCGCTCAGTTTTATTAGTTCCGAAGAAAGAGTTCTTCAAGACATTGCTTCTTCGTTGAAAGTAGCCCCCAGCGATTTAGGCGATCGCGTTTCCCGCTTGGTTGATGAAGTCAAAGAATTACGGCGTGAAGTATCTAAGTCACAAGCCAGTATTGCGTTAATTGAAGCAAATGAGTTGGCCGCACTCGCCCAAGACCAATTTTTAGTGCTGCGCCGAGACGGACTCGCTAATGACGATCTGCGCCGGCTAGCGGTAGCAACACTGGCCGCAATGGAGTCGGGCATAGTTGGCTTAATCGGGCTAACCCCCGACGGAACCAAGGGAGCCATTGCGGTGGCTATTAGCTCGGACTTGATAGTTAAAGGAGTGTCTGCGCACGAGTTGGCCGACGAATCAGCTCAAATTCTTGGGGGTGGTACCGGCCGACAAGCCGATGTGGCCGTTGGTGGTGGTCCTCAGGTCGACGGCATAGACGCTGCGGTCACTTCACTACTGAAAGCGGTAACCACCGCTAAGGGCAAGTAGTTGAAAAGCCAAGGGCGAGTGCTCGGAGTGGATTTAGGTGAACGCCGGATTGGTTTAGCCATTTCTGATCCCACTCGCATTCTGGCTACGCCATTATCGATAATTGAACGTGCCGATAATCGTGATGCTGACCACGCGGCGATTTTGAGTATCGCCCGAGAGCATGATGTCAATGAAATCGTGGTGGGGTGGCCTCGTTCTCTCTCTGGCCGGGACGGACCCGCAGCTCGGAGTGTTCGTGAAGAAACGGAATCGCTAAAGGTGGCGGCCGGGGAAAATATGGTGATCGAGATGCACGATGAGCGCTTCTCTACCGCGATAGCTGACGACAGGCTTCGGGCGGCTAAATCGAAACGGAAGAAGAGTGACGATGCCGCCGCGGCAGTATTTCTCCAGGCTTACCTTGACGGGGCGTCATGAGTGTCACTCCGACCCCTCGGAGAGGGGACCCGTCTCCTTCTCGAACGCCGGTAAAAGCGACTCGATCTGAACTTCAGGCCGCTCATTCCCGTTCGTCTACTCGTCCTCGTGGTGACCGGCGAGGGCGAACTCTGCTGGCACTGTTAATCGTTGTTGTCCTGCTTATCCCTTTAGTGGTCGGTGCTCTGTGGCTGTACCACAAAGTTCGTCCTAGTCCCAGCGCGAGTGATACTCCTTCTGTCACCTTGGCCCCGGACGTTACGCTGCTCCTTCCTCCGGGGTTGACCATCGCAGAGATCGCGGCTCGAGTAGGCGAAATTCCTGGCAAGGATGCAGCAAAATTTTTAGCGGCGGTAACTTCTGGCACGATTCGCTCTCGCTATCAACCTGCGGACGTGACTTCATTGGATGGGTTTTTATTCCCCGATACTTACTTTATTGGGGCCACCGAAAGTGAAGAGTCTATTGTTCAGCGATTAGTTGATCGTTTTGATGAAATTGGTGACAAAATAAATCTTGGGTCTGCGACCAAGATGACTCCCTACCAAACTGTAATTGCGGCATCGCTAATTCAAAAAGAAGCCAAACTCGCTGAAGATGCGCCCCTCATTTCTGCGGTTATTCGTAACCGCTTCGCGGACGAAATGCTTCTACAAATTGACGCAACCCTTTGTCTAATAAAAGGTGGTTGTCCACCTAGTCCTACTAATGCTGATAAAGAAATTGATTCTCCGTATAACACTTATAAAAATATTGGGCTTCCCCCGACTCCTATATGTAGTGTTACTGAGGCATCTCTCCTTGCGGCCATGAACCCTAGCGACGTTAAATACAAATTTTACGTTTTGTCTGATGCCAACGGTAAACACGCTTTTGCCACCACTCTGGCTGAGCATGATCGAAATGTGGCTGCGGCTAGAGCTAAAGGACTTTTATGAATCCAGAAATATCTGGTGTCACCCAGATAGCAGGTGTAATAGGTGATCCAGTCTCACAATCGCTATCACCCGCTATTTGGAACGCGGGGTTTTCCCAAGCGCAGATGGACTGGCGGTTTTTAGCCTTCCCTGTCGTCGCCGGTCAGGTTGCTTCCGCTTTAGCGGGAGTTCGGGCGCTAAAGATAGCGGGAGTTAGCATAACGATGCCACATAAGTCTGATGCCGCACTCGCGTGTGATGAATTGGACGATACGGCTAGTGCTCTTTCGTCGGTGAACTTGGTGAGATTAGTAGGAACAAAACTTTTAGGCACTTCAACTGATGGCTCGGGTTTTCTTAGTGCGTTAACTGATCAAGGAATTGACCCTGCGAGTAGTCGAGTCGTCGTTTTTGGCGCCGGTGCCGCAGCTCGAGCGATAACTCATGCCTTGGGCTCTCTCGGGGCGGATGTCGTTGTCGTTGCTCGCAACGAAGAAAAATCTAAAAAGGTGGCCAATCTGGCTCCCGGGGCTGAGGTTGAAAAGATCAATGCTCTTGACCAAGCGGTTATGACCGCTGATGTCTTAGTGAACGCGACCCCTTTGGGAATGGGAGAGAGCGGAACCTCGGTACCAGTAGCAAATGAGGCTCTGGCTCAACTCAAATTAGTGTTTGACACCGTCTATCACCCCGCCCAAACCCCTTTAATCCAACAAGCAAAGTCGCTAGGGGTGGCGACCACCAACGGCCTAGGAATGCTGGTTCATCAGGCCGCATGTTCCTTTACTTTGCTGACGGGGGTGGCCGCCCCCATAGCGGCCATGCGCTCTGCGGTTGGTCAATAATCTCGAAAACTCGCCAGGTTTGACCGGCCACGCCGGTATCCTTAACCTATGTTGCGTTTTTTAACCGCGGGCGAGTCTCACGGACCAGCTCTCACGGTGATCCTTGAGGGGCTCCCTTCGGGGCTGCCAATATTAATTGAAGATATTTCTGATGAGCTGGCGCGCCGTCGCTTGGGGTTTGGTCGTGGGCCTCGCATGCGCCTTGAGCTTGATGAGGTCGAATTTTTAGGCGGAGTTCGCCACGGGCGCACTCTCGGATCACCGGTAGCCATCATGATCCGCAATACTGAGTGGCCAAAATGGTCAGAAGAAATGTCTCCGGGCTTGGGGAAAACCGCTTCTCCGTTACACCAACCTCGCCCTGGTCATGCTGATTTAGTGGGAATGCAAAAGTACGGATTCGATGATGCTCGAAATGTTCTTGAGCGAGCAAGCGCGCGCGAAACTGCCGCCCGCGTGGCCGCCGGTGCGTTGGCTAAAGGGTTATTGGGCATTATTGACGCTCAAGTAATGAGCCATGTCGTTCAGATCGGAGACGCAGTTGCGGACACCACTGTCCGGCCTGAATTTGAGGACTTGGCCACCATCGACGAATCTTCAGTGCGCTGTTTCGATAAAGAATCTGAGGAAAAAATGATTACCACTATCGAGGCGGCCGCTAAGGCGGGAGATTCTCTCGGTGGCCGAGTCGAAGTTTTGGGCTACGGCGTACCCCCGGGTCTTGGGTCACACGTTCATTGGGATCGGCGCATCGATGGGCTTTTAGCTCAAGCGATGATGAGTATTCAAGCGATGAAGGCAGTTGAAATTGGCGATGGGTTTGAAGGTTCGGGACTGCTTGGAAGCACCGCTCACGATGAAATACTTTGGGATGATCATTCTGAGTCTTACCAGCGGGGTTCTGCTCGAGCGGGTGGAGTAGAAGGGGGAATGACTACGGGTGAAGTTTTGATTGCTCGGGTCGCAATGAAGCCCTTAGCAACTCTTAATCGACCCGTGCTGCGAACGGTTGATACTCAAACTAAGGAGGAAACCGTTTCGTTTCGTGAGCGCACCGATGTAACTGCGGTTCCGGCCGCGGGAGTAGTAGCAGAAACGATGATGGCGCTAGTCGTGGCTAACGAAGCACTGAGAAAATTCGGTGGCGACTCAGTCGAAGAATTCGCCCGCAATCATGACGCATTTTTGGCCACTCTAAAATCATGAGTTCATCACCGCATTTGATACTTATCGGACTAATGGGGTCGGGGAAAAGTTCGGTGGGGGCACTGTGCGCCCGCCAATTGAAACGAGTATTCATCGACACTGACGAAACTATTGTTACCAATACCAAAACCTCAATATCCGAACTATTCGATTCTGGGGAAGAGTCTTTCCGAGAACTTGAGCGCGATGCGGTTGCGCAAGCGTGTGCGACTATCACTCCAGCAGTAATCGCTTGTGGTGGTGGTGCGGTCGTTGATCCAATGAGCCGTGATCTCATCCAATCGTCGGGGACAGTAGCTTGGCTTCAGGCTGACCCAGAAGAACTTGAACGCCGCATTGGTGACACCACCGCTAGGCCTTTGCTGGCCGGGGCTGACCCCAAGCAAGTATTGGCGAAGTTGGCGCTTGAACGAGATGGACTCTATGAGAAAGCCGCTAACTTCAGAGTGGACACTCACGGGCTTACGGTGACCGAAGTGGCAGACGCAGTAATTCAGGAGTACACCCAATGCCGCGCATAAGAGTAGAGACTGACCCCACCTATGAAGTAGTAGTTGGCGATGATGTTCTCCCTGAGTGCGCGACCATAATCGACGGTTATCGAAAAGCGGTAATTGTTACCCAAATCGGAGTAGCGCAAAATTATCGCGAAGCCCTTGGGTCTGATCGCTGGTTTATTTCTATCGGTGAAGGTGAGACTGCCAAATCTATGGAAACAGTCGACATGCTCGGCCGAGCTTTCGCTGATGGCGGACTGCTGCGAGATGATTTGGTGGTGGCGTTTGGTGGTGGCGTGGTTGGAGATACTGCAGGCTTGGCGGCCGCGCTATTTCATCGTGGAGTTGCTCTTTTGCAGATACCTACCACTTTAGTTGCTCAGGTCGATGCTGCGATCGGTGGGAAAACTGCCGTCAATCTCCCCGAAGGAAAAAATCTGATTGGCGCGTTCCATCAACCCATTGCCGTGATGGCCGATACCTCAACTTTGTCTACTCTTCCGGATCGAGAATTTCGTTCTGGCCTTGGCGAAGTAGTTAAATACGGTCTTATGCCCGAGGGACGAAATATCCTTGATCTTATTAGCGCCCGAATCGAAGCAATTCGTGCTCGTGATGAGGTGACCCTTACCGAAATTGTTGTGGCCTGCGCAACCATTAAAGCTCAAGTAGTCGCCGCCGACCCCGAAGAGCGGCTTGGCTTACGCTCTAATTTAAATTTTGGTCACACTCTGGCTCATGCCCTTGAAACTGGTGGTGGCTATTCGTTCACTCACGGGGAAGCGGTTGGTGTGGGTCTGGTGTTCGCCATGGCTTTAGCCGTGGCCATGCATCGAGTCGATGCAACTGAGTTAGAGAACTTACGGTCAATCCTTGATGGGCTGGGACTGCCAAGCCAGGTCGAAGGGAAACCAGACCAAGATAACTTATTAGCCATAATGCGCCGAGATAAAAAATCGCGGGGAGGTCTCGCATTTGTTCTTCCTAGCGCCAACGGTTTAGAACTAGTTGAAGATCCTCCACCCAAAGCACTCGCGGCCGCGTTTTTAGCCGTAGGTGCCTAGCAAGGAAGGTTCAGAACAATGGCGACAATATTGCTACTTTCAGGGCCCAATCTGAATTTGCTAGGCGATCGCGAAACTGCCATTTACGGTACCGCCACTCTCGAAGAGTGCGTAGAGATGGCTCGAACTCAAGCGCTGAGTCAAGGTAACGAACTCGAACATTTTCAGTCTAACCACGAAGGCGACTTGGTCGAGGCCGTACACGGTGCTCGCAATCGGTGTATCGCAATAGTCATTAATGCGGGTGCACTCACTCATTCCTCGTTCGCTTTGGCGGACGCATTGGCGGCTTACGATGGAGTCAAAGTTGAGCTTCACTTAAGTAATCCTTCGTCACGGGAACAGTGGCGCCAGCGATCAGTGATAGCTCCTTACGTGACGGGAACAGTGGCTGGTTTTGGTCCCGCCGGCTACCGACTTGCAGTTGAAGCAGTTTTAGAGTGCACGGCTAAGAAGTGAAATTGTCCTCTCCGAGCACCAACTTCTTGGCTATGGATATAGCTAAGCGCAGCGAACGGTTACGAACCGCGCTTCCCTCAGCCCAGTGCGACGCGCTTTTAGTTACTCGACGCCCAAATGTTCAGTACTTGACCGGCTTTACCGGCTCGGCGGGAGTGGTATTTTTTGGCCCCGATGAGTTGGTTTTAGTAACTGATGGGCGTTATCAAACTCAGGCCAATGAGCAACTCGAAAAGGCGGGAATTTTAGGAACTATAGAGATCACTGGGCCTAGCAAAACGCAAGAGCAAATAGTGAGTGATTTGGCTAGCCGGTATTCAAAGATTGGACTTGAGTCTGAAGGTGTTACTTGGGCGGAACAGCAAAAGTGGGCGAAGTCTCTTGGGGCGAACAAACTGGTTTCCACTAACTCGATAATAGAGGCTTTACGATTAACCAAAGAGCCGGCAGAGGTAGAGCGCATTCGGGCTGCTTGTTCAATCGCCGATACAGCCTTGAGGGATCTTTTACCCATGCTGGCCACTAGCCCCACTGAACGAGAATTCGCTATGGCTCTTGAGATCGGTATGCGCCAAGGCGGCGCATCAGGGATAAGTTTTGACTCAATCGTTGCCTCTGGGCCTAACGGAGCCAAGCCGCACGCCCGACCCAGTGATAAGGCTATTAAAAAAGACGAATTAGTGGTCATTGATTTCGGTTGCGTAGTCGACGGCTACTGCTCGGACATGACGCGCACCGTAAGCGTTGACGACCCTGGTTCTAAAGCCACTCGTTTGTGGAGCGTTGTACAAGAAAGCCAAGCCGCAGGGCGGTCGGCGGTCCGGGCGGGTGTTTCTTGTCGTGAAGTCGACCGGGCTTGTCGAGACATAATCGATAATGCGGGCTGGGGCAATGAGTTCTCCCACGGCACCGGTCACGGAGTTGGACTAGAAATCCATGAAGCGCCGCGAGTTTCTTACGCCTCCGATGAAGTTCTTGAGGCGGGATATATTGTTACCGTCGAGCCGGGAGTTTATTTACCGGGAGTAGGTGGTGTTCGCCTCGAAGATACGGTGGTAGTAACCGAAAATGGTTGCGAGGCTCTAACCGAATTTCCCAAGTTCTTGACTGCGTCATAACTCGATTGAGGTAAAAATATGAATATCTCCACTAATGATTTAAAAAATGGTATGGCCCTTGATCTTCCGGACGGGCTTATGACGGTTATTGAATTTCAGCACGTCAAGCCTGGTAAAGGAGGAGCTTTCGTACGCACCAAGTTGAAGAACGTACGAACGGGGGCGGTGCTTGATAAAACCTATCGAGCCGATGAAAAAGTTCCGTTAGCGGTAATCGATAAAAGAGATATGCAGTACCTCTACCGCGAAGCCGACAGCCTAGTTTTTATGGATACCGCTAATTATGAACAAATTTCGGTAGATGTTGCTGATGTGGAAGACGCCATTTTGTATTTGACCGAAGGCGACGCAGTAGTTTTACCGATGCACAACGAAGACGTGGTGGGAGTAGAGCTTCCCGCGGCAGTCGAACTTATGGTGACCGAGACTGAGCCTGGAGTTCAGGGCGATAGAGTTTCGGGCGCTCGTAAACCAGCAACATTTTCTACTGGGTTAGTAGCGCAAGTCCCACTTTTTATTGAAATTGGCGAAATGATAAAAGTCGACACCCGCACCGGCGAGTATCTCGCGCGCGCTTAAAGCGGCCGTGGTCTTTAGTGGGAACTAGACGAGAGTCTCGAGAGCGAGCGTTAGAACTCTCTTACGAGATGGAGACGCGCAATCTCGACTCCGAAATAGTTTTTTCTGAGTTGCTCGTCACTCCAGATGAATATTCAATTGATCTGGTCCAAGGGGTAGAGCGTCACGGCGCCGAAATCGATGCCTTGCTAAAAAAGCATTCAGAAAATTGGACGATCGAAAGAATGCCTCCAGTCGATCGAGCTTTACTGCGAATTGGTGGCTATGAACTCGGTTGGCAGAAAGATGTTCCGACGGCAGTCATAATCGACGAAGCGGTTGAACTCGCCCATAGGTATTCAACTAAAGAATCGGGTCGCTTCGTTAACGCCCTTTTGGCTCAACTTGCCGAAGATCTCCGACCGTGAGCCCAGAAGACGAAGGGGCACTTGGGACTCAAATCGTTTTAGAGCCCGAACTGGATGAATTTTCTAAAACTGATCGGCCGTGGATCGTTATTGTCTGGAATGACCCAGTGAACTTAATGAGCTATGTGGTCTACGTATTGCAGAAGATTTTTGGCTACTCACGGGAAAAAGCGACTCGGCTGATGATGCAAGTTCACCACGAGGGTAAAGCGGCAGTGGCTGAAGGCCAGCGTGAAAAAGCTGAAGCCGACGTTGCTCGTCTTCACTCTTTTGGTCTCTGGGCAACCATGGAGCACCCTGGGTGAGCGTTACTTTCGAGCGGCACTCTGAAGGAATGCGAATTTCTATGAGTGAAACTGAACTTAAGTTGTTGCTCGAACTCCCTCAACAACTCCGTGACCTTTACGACAATCCTCTGGACGAGGCTTACGATCGATTGTTCCCCCGGGCTTATCTAGATCCGACCGAAGAAAAAGCGGAATCGGAATGGCAAGAGTTTGTTCACCCCGATCTTCACCGCCAGCGGCTCGACGCGCTCGAAGCGGTTACTTCTACCCTCAATCAGGCTGGCCCCGTTGGGCGCAATTTAGTGGGAGTCGATTTTGACGAAGACACGGTCAACGCTTTACTGAGTGTGTTAAATGATGCCCGCTTGATTCTGGGTAGTCGAATAGGCCTAAACGACGAATCTGAAGTCAGGTCTGATCTCGACCCTGGCCTGTACGCGGCCTATCAGTGGCTGTCGCACCTTGAGGGAGACTTGGTTGAAACTCTCCTCGGTTAATCCGACTAGGGTACTGAGCCATAAAGTTCAACTTGTTCAAGCAACTCACTTAGAGAAATGCGGAGGATTAGCTGGTGGGGTATCTAGACGGAAAAACGGTGGCAGTAACTGGTGCGGGGCGAGGAATCGGCCGGGCCGTAGCGATGGCTTGTGCCGCGAATGGCGCCAATGTGGTCGTTAACGACTTCGGGGTCAGCATTGATGGCAATGACCCCAGCAGTGAGATTGCTAATGAAGTCGTAGCTGAAATCGTCGCCGCGGGCGGTAATGCCGTCGCCGTGGCTGACACCGTTACCACCATGGAGGGGGGAGAGCGAATCGTTCAAACCGCCATTGACACCTACGGATCTATCGACGGCGTGGTTTGTGTGGCTGGGATTTTGCGTGAGCGCATGCTTTTTAACATGTCCGAAGATGAGTGGGATCCAGTAATTGAGACTCACCTTAAAGGGACGTTCACCGTATTTCGTGCGGCCGCTCCTCATATGCGAGAGCAGAAGTCGGGCACAATGATCGGCTTTACTTCGGGAGCATTTGCTGGCAGTGTCGCTCAAGCCAACTACAGCGCGGCCAAGGGTGGAATCGTCTCGTTGACTCGCAGCGCGGCGGTGGGAATGAACAAATACGGAGTTACCGCCAATGTCATTGCCCCAGTAGCCAAGAGCCGCATGTCGGGGAATGTGCCCTTTGGGTTAGAAATGGGGGAGCCCGAAGACGTTGCTCCCATGGTGGTTTTCCTCCTTGGAGATGCAGCCCGATCGGTAACCGGTCAAGTGTTCACCGCTAACGGTGGGAAATTGGCCGTATGGAACCAACCGGTCGAAGTGCGTGAAATCAACAAAGACGGTCGCTGGACTCCCGAAGAAATCGCGGAGCGCTTTGACGAACTTGGACAAGAGCGCATGGGGATGCTTGATCGACTTGAGGCGATGGCCAAGGCTGCTACGAGTGGGGACAAACCCAATAAGTAGACCTCGGGGGCAGAGTTTGCTAACATGATGTGACCGTTACTGAAGTCCCGTGAGGCTTCTACGGAATGAGGGATTATGGCCGCCGCCAATCGCGCCGGAGACAAAACCCAGAACGAAGTCGGCGCCGAGCCGGCTGTCTTCGATAACGAAAGTTTTGTTTTTCGAGCGCAAGTCTTTGACGCTAACGATCTCCGCCGAGCCCTTACTCGCATGGCGCACGAGATCATCGAGCGCAATCACGGGGCCGATAATCTCGTTCTCCTCGGTTTATATACCCGCGGAGTAGCAATCGCTCATCGATTAGCTGTTGCGATCGCGTTTTTCGACGCTCGCGAAGTTCCCGTGGGTGCGCTCGACGTGGCTTTTTTTCGCGACGACATAAGTCTGCGCCCCGTGAGTCCATTAGGGACAACGGAAATACCTGTCGATATCAGCGATCGAACGGTGGTGCTAGTCGATGACGTCCTTTACACCGGCCGCACGGTGCGATCAGCTCTAGATGCCCTTACCGAAATCGGACGACCTCGGGCGGTGCAATTGGTGGTTTTGGTCGACCGAGGTCATCGCGAGATTCCTATCCGAGCCGATTCGGTAGGAAAAAATTTACCCACCAAGAGAACTGAAGACGTTCGAGTGCGACTCACCGAAATCGATGGCGGTTCTGACAGTATCGAGCTTTGGGGTCCGGTCGATGGAGATGAGGCATGAAAAATCTTCTTTCGATCTCCGATCTAGATCAAGCCGGGATTATCGAAGTTTGTGATTTAACCGATTCGTTTTTGACTGTTACCCACCGCGATATCCCTAAGGTTCCCGCTTTGCGCGGTAAAACGGTTGCGTCGGTGTTTTACGAAGACTCAACCCGAACGAGGCTTTCTTTCGAGACTGCCGCTAAACGCTTATCGGCTGATGTGATGACCATGAACATGTCTTCTTCATCGGTGCAAAAAGGAGAATCTCTGCGCGACACCGTGCAAACCATTGAAGCAATGGGGGTTGACGCAATAGTTATCCGACATCGCCACGCGGGTGCACCCAACCAAGTTGCTACTTGGGTAGATCTCTCCGTCATCAACGCCGGTGATGGTCGCCATGAGCACCCCACCCAGGCTCTGCTCGATGTCTACACTGCTCGCCGCCATCTTGGAGATGATCTATCAGGTGCTCGAATCGCCATCGTCGGAGATATTCGTCGCTCCCGAGTAGCTCGCAGTACCGCTAAAGCTTTCGCTCAGATGGGAGCCAAAGTTACTTTGGTAGCTCCGCCGACCATGTTGCCCGATTCGCTTGCTGGATGGCCAGTTACTGCGACCAGCGACTTTGACGAGATTTTGTCCGATGTTGACTTGGTTTATCTGTTGCGAATACAACACGAGCGTCAAGACTCAATGGCGTTTCCGTCGCTTAGAGAGTATGTATCTCGCTACGGGCTAACCAACGATCGCGCCACTCGGCTTGGACCTGAAGTTTTGATCATGCATCCAGGCCCAATGAACCGAGGAGTTGAGATTTCTCCCGAAGTGGCCGAAAGCGACGCTTCGATAATTACTGAGCAAGTTGAAAATGGGGTCGCGGTACGTATGGCCGTCCTCTACCTACTACTTGGATCGGGGGCTCCAGTTGCCTGATTCAGTGGTTATACGCGGCGGGCTAGTAGTCGATATCAACGGTGAGCGCAAAGCCGACGTTCGGGTCGAAGTCGGAAAGGTCACTGAAGTGGGAACGAAACTTCGCGGTGATCGCGAAATTGATGCTTCTGGCTGTGTTGTCTCTCCGGGCTTAGTGGACATGCACGTTCACTTGCGGGAGCCAGGAATGGAAGAAGCCGAAACTATCGAAACTGGATCTCGCGCCGCAGCCCTTGGCGGGTTCACCGCGGTAATCGCCATGCCGAATACTGAACCACCGCAAGACGACCCCATCATCATCAGCGCAGTCAAAGCTCGAGCACAGACTGCCCTTTGCGATGTTTACCCTGCGGGAGCAATCACTAAACAACGCGAAGGTCTAGAGCTGGCTCCTATGGGGGAAATGCATTCTCTGGGGGTGCGGATCTTTACTGACGACGGTGCTTGTGTTGCGTCGGCTGGGGTAATGCGTAGCGCATTGCAGTACGCCCGGTCTCTTCCGGGTGCGATCGTGGCTCAGCACGCCGAAGATGAAACTTTGGCCACTGGACACATGCACGAGGGGGAGTGGTCGAGTCGTCTAGGAATCCCTGGTCGTCCCGCGGAAGCCGAAGAGATAATCGTCGCTCGCGACTGTATTTTGGCCGCTCAGACTGGAACTCCAGTTCACTTCTTGCACTTATCTACTGCTGGATCAGTCGCTATCGTACGGGCGGCTAAAGCCCAAGGCATTCCGGTCACTGCGGAGGCTGCTCCCCATCACTTCACTTTCACCGACGAAAGTTGTGCCACCTTTGACCCACTATTTAAAGTCAATCCCCCTTTACGGACGAAAGATGACGTGGCGGCAGTAAAAGCTGGGCTCGCCGACGGAACCATTGATGTAATTGCGAGCGATCACGCCCCTCACCCCACTGAAACCAAAGAACGTACTTTCGAAGAAGCGTCGCCCGGAATGCTCGGATTAGAAACTGCGCTGGCCTTGGGGATATCAGAGTTAGTTGATGCTGGAGTTATGACTTTGACTGAGTTGCTGGCCCTCATGTCGTGGTCACCGGCACGACTCTCGGGTTTGGCTGACCACGGAGCCACTATAGAAAAAGGGGTTACGGCCAATCTTTGTGTGATCGATCCTAATCTCGAATGGGTCTTAGACCCCGCGAATTTGGCCAGCCGAGCACAAAACACTCCGATGGGTGGACGCAAACTCAAAGGAAAAAATCGCCACACGATTCTGCGAGGCGAAGTAGTGGTACTCGACGGACAAGCCACGCGATGAGGTTTGAGTAATGCGGTTCAACGACAGCGTTTTGGTTTTAGCCGACGGAGAAAAGTTCGAAGGCTACCTAGTGGGAGCCGATCTCGATGGCGGTATCGTTTCGGGAGAACTGGTTTTCAATACCGCTCTATCTGGTTACCAAGAGATAATTACCGACCCGTCTTATTCTGGACAAATCATTACTTTTACCTATCCTCAGATTGGAAACTACGGAATTTCCTCGGAAGATTCTGAAAGCCGTAACCCATTTTGTCGAGGAATCGTTGTCCGCGATTTAGTCAAAAATTACAGCAACTGGCGAGCACAAACTGGCCTGCATGAGTTCATGGTTGAAAATCAAGTTTCGGGAATAGCGGGTATTGACACTCGAAGGTTGACTAAACATCTGCGAACAGTAGGGGCTATTCCGGGTGCGTTTGGTCGTGATGAGGCGCTAGTCGTCCAAGCCGCCGCCTCTGAGCCCAGCACCGAAGGACAAGATCTAGTAACGGGAGTAACAACGCCCACTCCTTACACAGTCGGAGATCCGGAGGCGAAATTTTTTGTTGTCGCCTACGACTACGGGATAAAAACCACTATCTTGCGTCGCCTGGTTGCCGCGGGTTGTCGAGTCGAAGTGGTTCCTTCTTCCACTTCAGCTCATGATGTTTTAGTTCGCGACCCCGACGGGATATTTTTATCTAACGGGCCCGGAGATCCTGAGGCTGCCCCTGATGCAATTGCTAATGTGCAAGCCCTGCTGGGGGAACGACCGATATTTGGGATCTGTCTCGGTCATCAGATTTTAGGACTTGCCGCGGGGGCAAAAAAAGAGCGACTCCTTTTCGGCCACCACGGAGGTAATCACCCAGTCCGCAACGAAGACACTGGTCGAGTAGAGATAACGAGCCAGAATCACAATTACGCTATAAACGTAGACTCGGTTTCGGGAGCTGAACTAACCCATGTAAATCTCAACGATGGGGGAGTTGAAGGGTTTCGTCTAACGAAAGACAATGCTTTCGGGATTCAACATCACCCCGAGGCTGGTCCGGGACCTCATGATGCGGCCTATCTTTTTCAAGAGTTCATCAATTTGATGAGCAACTCAACTCGGGGGCGGTGAACCTTGCCTCGCCGAAATGACATTAAGTCAATTCTGGTTATCGGTAGCGGCCCCATAGTTATAGGCCAAGCGTGTGAATTCGATTACTCCGGGACTCAAGCCTGTCGCGTGCTCCGCCGCGAAGGGTACCGAGTGATTCTGGTGAACTCTAATCCGGCGACAATCATGACCGACCCCGATTTCGCTGATGCCACTTACGTAGAGCCACTCGATGTCGAAACGATTGAGCGAATAATCGCTCGCGAGCGTCCCGACGCTGTGCTTCCTACCATCGGTGGACAAACTGCGTTAAATCTTGCGATTGAACTGCACGATGCTGGAGTGCTTAAACGCTACGGAGTGGAGATGATCGGTGCCAGCGTAGAGGCTATTCACACTGCTGAAGATCGCTCTAAATTTAAGGTGGCCATGGCCGAAATCGGTTTGGCTACTCCAAATTCGGGACTTGCCCATAGTGTCGAAGAGGCATTGGTCATTGGTGGCGAAATCGGTTATCCAGTAATAGTTCGACCCTCTTTCATCCTGGGGGGGAGCGGAACCGGATTCGCCGGCAACGACGAAGAATTGCGCGCGGTGGCCACTCGGGGAATAAGCGCCAGCCCGATAGCCGAAATTTTGGTTGAACAATCAGTTTTAGGCTGGAAAGAGTATGAACTAGAGGTAATGCGTGATAACGCCGACAACGTAGTCGTAGTCTGCTCGATAGAAAACTTCGACCCTATGGGTGTTCACACCGGTGACTCGATAACAGTGGCACCTGCTCAGACCTTGAGCGATGTCGAGTACCAATCGATGCGCGAAGCGGCTTTTGCTTGTATTCGTCGCATCGGAGTTGAAACGGGGGGCTCTAATATTCAATTTGCGGTTAATCCCGCTAATGGCGAAGTGGTAGTTATAGAAATGAATCCTCGCGTATCGCGCTCTAGCGCTCTAGCTAGCAAAGCAACTGGATTTCCGATTGCCAAAATCGCAGCTTGTTTAGCAGTGGGGTACCGTCTTGATGAGATCGCTAACGACATTACGAAAAAAACCCCCGCATCATTTGAGCCCTCGATTGATTATGTAGTTACTAAAATCCCCCGCTGGGCATTCGAGAAGTTGCCCGGTGCTCGGGGCGTTTTAGGAACGCAAATGCAATCGGTGGGTGAAGTAATGGCCCTAGGAAGAACTTTTCCCGAGTCCCTACAAAAAGCCCTACGCAGTCTCGAAATTGGCCGGCTGGGACTTAACGCCGATCCACAAGAAGGAGTCTTGGATGCTAAATCTGATGACGACCTGTTGTCCGAGGCCGCTATCGCTACACCGGATCGCATATTTAAAGTTGAAGCGGCCCTACGGCGAGGGCTAGGAGTCACAGTGGTCAACGAAGCAACCGGCATCGACCCGTGGTTCCTTCAGCAGATCCTTGACATCTCCGAGGCCCGAGCAGAAATTTCGGCTACTGACCCTGCCACGATCAGCGCCGCCCAGTTCCGAGCGATAAAGCGGTTGGGCTTTAGCGATGGCCAACTGGCTTACATCTGGAAGATCGACGCTCCAAAAGTTCGCCAGTCGCGCCTTGCCCTTGGAGTGGTTGCCACATTTAAGACCGTAGATACCTGTGCCGCCGAATTCGCCGCCGAAACTCCTTATTATTACGCAACCTACGAAGACGAAGACGAAGTATCTCCATTAAAAAAACCCGCAGTAATAATTCTTGGCAGTGGGCCAAACCGAATTGGGCAAGGAGTGGAGTTTGATTACTGCTGTGTACACGCGGCGTTTGCTCTATCAGAAGCAGGCTTTGAAAGCGTGATGATCAACTGCAATCCGGAAACTGTTTCCACCGATTACGACACTAGCGACCGTTTGTTTTTTGAGCCGTTGACGGTTGAAGAAGTAACTAATGTCATTGATGTTTTATCTGATAACGGCGAGCCGCTAGTCGGCGTGATCGTGGCTCTCGGAGGTCAAACTCCGCTCAAATTGGCTTCAGTATTAGAAGAAGCCGGCGTTCCTATTCTGGGCACTAGCCCAGCGTCTATCGACCTTTCCGAAGATCGAGCCGGTTTCCATAAATTGTGTGACGACTTAGACATCCCGCAACCACCTGGGGGGACTGCCATTGGCGTGGATCAGGCGATCGCGGTGGCGGGTGAAGTGGGATTCCCTGTCCTCGTCCGCCCTTCTTACGTATTGGGCGGTCGGGCGATGCGAATCGTTTATGACGAAGAAAGTTTAACCGAGGCCATGACCGAGTTGGCCGAAGAGGGGAGTCTGGGTCGCGAAGGAGGACTTTCGGCTCAACGACCAGCATTAATTGACCGATTTTTAGAAGACGCAGTTGAAGTTGACGTGGATGCCATTCGTGATCGCGCGGGTGAAGTTCTTGTCGGCGGGATTATGGAGCACATCGAAGAAGCCGGGGTCCACTCAGGCGACTCAGCCTGCGCTCTGCCTCCGCCAACACTGCCTCCGGTGGTAATCGAGGAAATCGAAAAGTATACGCGCGCTCTAGCCGCAGCACTCGACGTCTGCGGACTTATCAATATTCAGTTTGCCGTCAAAGATTCTGAAGTTTTCATTTTGGAAGCGAATCCACGGGCCAGTAGAACAATCCCGTTCGTCAGCAAGGCCACCGGAGTCCCTCTAGCCAAAGTGGCGGCCCGAGTGATAGTGGGTTCTACGCTGGCCGAATTGCGAGTCGAGGGCTTACTGAGCAATCCGGCGCGCGGAAATGTTGCTGTAAAAGAAGCGGTGCTTCCGTTCAATAGATTTCCGGAAGTCGATACCATCCTGGGCCCCGAAATGCGCTCTACCGGTGAAGTCATGGGTATAGATAAGTCTTTTGGCCGAGCGTTTGCCAAAAGTCAATCCGGGGCGGGCAATCAATTGCCCGAAGCCGGGACAGTGTTTTTCTCTCTCGCCGATAGAGACAAGGACGATGGAGTGCGAGTGGCCACTCAGCTGGCGGAGTTAGGGTTCTCCCTTGCCGCTACCAGTGGAACGGCGAAAGCTTTGGAACTAGCCGGAGTTTCGGTCGCCATGACCGTAGCCAAGGTGGGTGAAAAATCGGGGGAAGATGCAGTCGCTCTAATATCGTCGGGGAAAGTTTCTCTAGTCATCAATACCCCCAGAGGTCGCGGGTCAAGGCTCGATGGTGCGCATATACGCGCCGCCGCTTTGCGTAACAACGTCGCTTGCATAACTACCGCCGCCGCCGCTCTCGCCGCGGTAAACGGAATTGCCGATCGAGCAGCTCATCCCGCCGAAGTACTTTCACTGCAGGAGTACCATCAAACAATTGGTGGCGGTGATAAGTGAGCGAGACGGTAGACCTTACGACTCAATTAGGGAAAGTTCTCTTGCCCAGTCCGATAATTGCCGCTTCGGGAACTTTTGGTCACGGGGCCGAGGTGGCGCACTTATGCGATCCGACTCGCTTGGGGGCAGTTACCTCTAAATCGCAAGCACCGTTTCTTTGGGCCGGCAATCGTGCTCCTCGGTTAATTCCCGTAGCTGCGGGGATGGTCAATGCGGTCGGTCTGCAGGGTCGGGGGATCGAGCATTGGGTTGAACGCGATTTGCCCGATTTAAAAGCCACGGGTGCACGCGTCATCGCATCGATATGGGGATTCACGGTAGAAGATTTCGCTCAAGCGGCTCGGTTGCTAGTGGCCGTTCAAGACCAGTTAGTCGGGGTAGAAATAAATCTCAGTTGTCCCAACCACGGTTCGGGGGCAACAGTTTTTTCCCACGACACCGCATTGTCAGCCGAAGTAGTTCAAGCGGTTCACGCGACCAATCTTCAAGCTCCTCTTTTTGCCAAACTGAGCGCGGGGGTAACTGACTTGCCCGAAGTGGCGGGAGCAGTTGTTGATGCGGGCGCTACTGGACTGACTCTTATCAACACTTTTCGCTCGCTAGTCATCGACGCTGAGACTCGTCGCCCCGCGCTGGGGGCGGCTGGGGGAGGTCTTTCGGGTCCGGCTTTAAAGGTCATTGCTTTACGCGCGGTTCATGATGTTGCTCAGGCTCACCCCCACATTCCCATAATTGGAACGGGGGGAGTTTTGACTGGGTTAGATGCAGTGGAAATGTTATTAGCGGGTGCATCGGCGGTAGGTGTAGGCACGGCAACTTTTTATGAACCGCGGGCCACGCACCGGATAACCGATGAGTTAGTTGATTGGTGCCGAACTCATGGCGTGGGATCAGTTCGTGATTTAATTGGCAGAC
Source organism: Acidimicrobiia bacterium (assembly GCA_009694435.1). Classification (GTDB taxonomy): domain Bacteria; phylum Actinomycetota; class Acidimicrobiia; order IMCC26256; family PALSA-555; genus SHUY01. Next base: position 41,532 of record SHUY01000005.1, read on the forward strand.
TCAAAGAGCCAGAAAAATGATCCCATCTTCGCTTACCCCAAAAGATCGATTAGTACTAGCCCTAGATGTTGGTGGAATTGAAGAAGCATTGGCCATTGCTCAAGACTTGGCGCCTTTTTTCTCTATCGCCAAAGTAGGTATCGAACTTTACGCCGAGGCGGGCCCCGATGCTTTCGCGGCGTTGCACGATCTAGGGTTTTCTGTTTTCGCTGATCTAAAACTTCACGATATTCCGAATACGGTAAATCGGACCGCGCGCGTTCTCGGACGAATGGGGGTGGAGTTTTTGAACTTTCACGCCGCGGGAGGGATTGAGATGATGAAAGCGGGTATTGAAGGCTTGCACGAAGGGGCGACTGCCGCGAACACGGAAGTTCCCATTGCGCTCGGAGTAACCGTGCTGACTAGCAATCCCGATGCTTCGGCTTTCCCCGAACGACTCCAAGCCGCCGCCGACGCGGGCTGCGATGGCGTGGTGTGCTCGGCGTTAGAAATCGGATTGGCGCAATCGGCTGGCTTGCGAACAATGGTTCCTGGAGTAAGGCTGGCGGGCAGTGATGCGGGTGACCAATCTCGAGTCGCTACTCCTGGTGAGGCAGTGCGTTCTGGAGCCGATTGGCTTGTTATCGGTCGAACGGTAACTGCTGCCCCCGACCCTGTCGCGGCTGCCGCTCAAGTTTTGGCCGAAGTCTCGTGAGCGCTACCGAGCGAACTGGTCCACCCGACCTAACCGACGATCAACGCCGGGCGGCGTTGGTGAAAGCGGCTGAAGCCCGACAGATTCGAGCTGAAATAAAAGAACAGCTGAAGCGCGGCGATTTGCTTCTAAACGATCTTCTTCTTCGTTCGGATAACGAGCCAGTAGTTGGTCGCCTTAAGGTCCTCAGCATGCTTGAAGCCATGCCGGGAACGGGGAAAGTGCGAGCTCGCCACATAATGCGAGATCTCGACATCAGCGAACGCCGCCGCCTAAAAGGTCTTGGGCGTCAACAACGAGCCGGACTCCTGGCTCACTTCACCAACGAGAAACAATCGCGGGATCATGACTGACGGAGTGTCCAAGTCAGTACTGCTGGTGCTTGCGGGCACATCCGGGGCGGGTAAAGGGTCGATCGCTCGTCAACTTTTGGACCGCAACCCAAAACTTTGGCTTTCGGTATCGGCGACCACTCGATCACCGAGAGTCGGTGAGCGCAACGGAGTCGAGTATTGGTTCCTTGGCCCCGAAGAATTTTCTGACTTGGAGGCGAACGGGGGATTTATAGAGTCTTTTGTGGTATTCGGCAAAAAGTACGGAACTCCTCGCCCCGCGCTCGATGCGAACCGTGCTCAAGGGTCTGATGTGGTGTTGGAAATCGATGTTCAGGGGGCCGCGAAGATCAAAAGTCTTTATCCGGATGCTTTGTTGGTGTTTGTGCGGACGCCGTCTAGTGAGGCACAGCGCGAGCGGTTGCTTGCCCGCGACCCTCAATTCGACCCAGAATTGCTGGAGGCTCGGCTAGCCGCAGCGGCGGGGGAAGAAGCCGCCTCCGCTAATTTTGATGCGGTGGTGACCAACGAGACGCTAAGCCAGTCGGTAGCCGAAATCGAGCACCTTATCGCTGCTCATCGTGAGGCCGAGTAGACTTATAGCCCGTCACGAATCTGAGTAAAAGTCCCGCTATCTATTAAGAGGAGATCATAAATGGCCGAGCGACGTGAAACGCTTATGGACCCAAAAATGGAAGACCTGTTGACCAAGGTCGATTCCAAGTTCACCCTCGTCACTCTGGCCTCAATGCGAGCGCGGGAAATTAACGATTATTACAACCAACTTGGAGAAGGACTCGGAAAGATAGTCCCGCCTCAAATTGACTCAGTTTCTCATAAGCCCCTCACAATCTCGCTTGAAGAAATAGAAGCGGGAAAAATAGAAGCGGTTGCTCGGCCAGAAGAAGAAGTAGTCGTAGAGATAGAAGAAGTAGTCGCACTTGAAATCGCCGAAGACGAGCCTGTTCCTGACGAGTAATACATTTTGCTAACTCCGGAGATTCCGATGAATGAATTAGCCGCGCTGCGCGGGCGCCGCGTTGTTCTGGGTGTCACCGGAGGCATCGCCGCCTACAAAGCGGTTGAGGTATGCCGGCAACTAGTTGAAGCGGGTGCCCATGTTATCCCCGTCTTAACTTCCGGGGCACAAAAATTTATCGGTGCCCTTACTTTTTCGGCCCTAGCTTCCGAGCCTGCGCGTACTGAACTCTTTGGTAATAAAGATGATCCAATTCCGCATACGCGACTTGGTCAATCGGCTGATTTGGTTATCGTTGCTCCAGCAACAGCTCGATTTATCGGAAAGTATCGCGCGGGAATTTCTGACGATTTGCTCAGCGCCACTCTTCTTGCCACCCGTGCTCCAGTGCTCATCGCCCCGGCTATGCATACCGAAATGTGGGAACACGCAGCAGTGCAAGAGAACTTAGAAGTTCTTCGCCAGCGCGGAGTGAGCATTGTCAATCCGGAAAGCGGTCGCTTGGCCGGTGGAGATTACGGAGAAGGACGACTTGCTAATCCCGCCGCTATCGTTTTGGCGGCCGCTAAAGTTATGGCTCGCGGCGGAGACCTGTCAGGACTTCGAGTGATTGTTACTGCTGGTGGGACGCGCGAGCCGATTGACCCCGTGCGGTTTTTAGGAAACCGATCGTCAGGAAAAATGGGACATGCTCTTGCTATCAATGCAGCCCGCCGAGGTGCCGCGGTGACCTTGATTACCACCAACCCGCTTTCTGGTCCTGAAGAGACATCACGCAGCATTAGTGAAATCGTTTCGGTCGTCACCGCTCAAGAAATGTATGAAGCAGTGTTGAGCCGATTTTCCTCTGCCGACGTGGTCGTAATGGCTGCGGCAGTAGCCGATTTCCGCCCTAAAGTAATGTCCCCAGAAAAGATTAAACGCTCCTTGGGTGCACCCGAAATCTACCTAGAGCCAACTCCAGATATTTTGGCTGCCCTAGTTGAGCGACGCGATCGACAGGTGTTAGTGGGGTTTGCTGCGGAAACACAAGATGTAGCCGAACAGGCGGCCGAAAAGTTGCGGAGTAAGGGTGTCGACCTGATGGTGGCTAACGACGTATCGCAAAGCGATGCGGGGTTTGAGGTTGATACCAATCGGGTGATCGTGTTGGACTCTGCTGGGGGAGTAGAAAATCTTCCGCTGCAAACCAAAACGGCGCTCGCAGATGTTATTTTAGACCGAATACTTAATCTTATTTAAGTCGACAAGGAGAACTTTGAATAATTATCCGTTTACGTCGGAATCAGTGACCGAAGGGCACCCCGACAAAATGTGCGATCAAATCAGTGACGCAGTCCTCGACGCAATTCTTGAAGCCGATCCTTACAGTCGTGTCGCCTGTGAAACTATGGCCACAACTGGACTAGTAGTAGTAGCGGGTGAGATAAGCACTTCTGGTTACATCGACATTCCTCGCATCGTTCGCGACACGGTCTGCAGCATTGGCTACGACCGCGAGTCTTACGGATTCGACGGTAAGACTTGTGCGGTAATTACGTCTATCGACGAACAATCGCCCGATATCGCCATGGGGGTCGATAAAGCCGCTGAGCAGCGAATGGGCACCGGCGAAATTTTTGACGAGATTGGAGCGGGCGATCAAGGAATGATGTTCGGTTACGCCTGCGATGAGACTGAAGATTTAATGCCGATGCCGATTTGGCTCGCCCACCGGTTTGCTCATCGCTTGGCTGAAGTCCGTAAATCAGGGATACTGCCTTACCTGCGCCCCGACGGAAAAACTCAAGTAACGATTGAGTACGAAGACGGTGTTCCTAAGCGACTCGGAACAGTTTTAATTTCTACTCAAACTGGCCCGGGTGTCGATATCGAGTCGATGCTTAAACCTGATCTCGAAGAACACGTAATTCGACCATTACTTCCGGACCAATTCGCCAATGATTCATTTGAAATTCTTACTAATCCCACAGGGAACTTCGAACTCGGCGGACCCCATGCAGATTGTGGTCTTACTGGTCGCAAAATAATTGTTGACACTTACGGTGGGATGGCTCGTCATGGTGGGGGAGCATTTAGTGGTAAGGACCCAACGAAAGTTGACCGGTCAGCGGCCTACGCAGTGCGTCACGCCGCTAAAAATATCGTGGCCGCAAAAGTGGCTCGACGCTGTGAAGTCCAAGTTGCTTACGCCATTGGAGTTGCGCATCCAGTTTCAGTGATGGTAGAGACTTTTGGTACTTCAGAAATCGATCCTGCCAAGTTGGCCCCTCTGGTAGGCGAATTTTTTGATCTCCGCCCGGCCGCTATTATCGAGCGGCTTAATCTGCGTCGTCCGGTTTTTCAAAAAACTGCTGCTTACGGTCACTTTGGTCGCCCAGAGCCAACTTTCACTTGGGAAAACACCGACAGTGCGAGTGATTTCCGAAAAGCGGCCGAGGGGCTGGCCTGAGCGAGTCGGGTGAGCGTATAGATCGAGTCCTCCCGGATACGGCGGCTCGGGGGCTCTCGTTTGATTACCGAGCGATCCCCGGTGGACAAGCACAAGTCGGCTCGCTTGTCCGGGTTCCGCTACACGGGCGCACGGTGCGAGGGTGGGTATTAGCCACCGCGGTAGAACCCGAGGCTTGGCACGAAAGGATTCTCTCCGTTAAAGCCAACGTCTCGGCGGGACCGTCAGCCGAAATGGTGAAGTTGACCGAATTTGCGGCTTGGCGCTGGGCCGGCCCCCAATCGGCTTTTTTACGGGCCGCTTCTCCCGCCAACATCGTTCCTCTTGACGCACTCGAGCCTTTGTCTCATGCGTTGTACCCCGATACGCCCAAACCAATCCCAGTTCCCGAAAGGGAATCGATTTTGATCATGTGGCCCCCGAGCGAGCCCCGCGCGGATCTGTTGGCCTCTTTACTTGCCTCCGAGGGGTCAACGCTCTTAATCGTCCCGGACCCAAATGAACAAGACTCATTAGCGCAGGTTTTCTTTGACTTAGGCCGCAATGTTCTAGTAGTCCGGTCTGATCTACCCGCAAGTGAACGAACAAAAATTTGGGCCGAGGCTCGATCGGGGGCGTGGGTAGTAGTGGGCGGCCGGTCGGCAGTGTTTTCTCCAGTTCCTGATCTAAATACAGTAATTATTCTCGATGATGCCGATGAGGCGTTGGCTGAAGAACGCGCTCCCGCTTGGCACGCTCGAGATTTAGTTATAGAGCGGGCTCGCCGCGCTAAGGCTCAATTGGTGATAGTGAGCCCAGTGCCCACCACTGAAGCCTTGGTCGCCGCCGGACCCCCAATAGACGTACCCGTTTCAATCAGTCAGCGAGGGTGGCCGAATTTTGAGATCGTAGACCAGAGACAAGACCCTCCCGGCTTAGGATTATTAGCGCTGGCGTTAGGTCCCGCTCTGCACCAAGCCTTAAGTGCCGGTCAGCAAGCCCTGTGTGTTCTAAATCGAAAAGGTCGGGCTCGTTTGTTGGCTTGTCGTACTTGCGGAGAGTTAGTTCGGTGTTCGCAATGCGAAGCAGTCATGAGCGAAGTTGAAGATGGATTTTTGTGTAACCAGTGTTTGGCTCACGAGAGCCATCAGTGCCGTCACTGTGGGTCAAGTAAATTTAAAGCTATTAAACCGGGAGTGACTCGAGTACGAGATGCATTAGCCGGACTAGTCCCTCATCACCATGTTGTGGCAATAGAGGCCGGTGACAAAACTCGACCCAAGTTCGATGTTGCCATTGGCACCGAAACTATTTTGCACGGGTTTTCTGGAACCTCGAGCCCAAAATTTGATCGCCCAATTGGGTTGGTGGCTTTTTTAGATTTTGACCAAGAACTTCTGGCTCCGAGGTACAGAGCGATCGAACAAGCAGCATGGCTGCTAGTTCGAGCCGCTCGATTGGTAGGCGCGCGTTCGGAGGGAGGCAAGGTTTTAGTACAAACCCGGATTCCCGACCATGAAGTTTTACTGGCGGCGGTTTCGGGAAACCCCCAGCCGCTCCTCGTCGCCGAACGAGAGCGTCGTCAATCTCTAGGTTTTCCACCTCTCGGCGGTTTGGCGGCTATGACGGGAGAGATTGAGGCCGTGGATATGGCGTGTGACTCATTGCGCGATCGGCTGGAAATTACGGGAGGCCAGGGGGACGTTTTATTGCGCGCTCCGAGTTCGAAGGTTTTATGTGATGCCCTTGCGGCCGTAGACCTTGGCCCCGCTCGAGCTAAAGGTCGCCTGCGTATCGACGTTGATCCTTTGCGGGTCTAGAACTAGCTAAATTCTTCGAGAGAACCGGTACTCTAGAGAGATGAACACCTTTTCCGTCCGTATCCTCGGAGATCCTGTTCTGCGTCAGCAGGCCAAGATCATAGAAAACATCGACGGCGATCTAGCTCGATTGGCTGATGCAATGATCGTGGCTATGCACGAAGCTCACGGCGCTGGGCTCGCTGCCCCCCAAGTGGGCGTTTTGAAAAGAATGTACACCTACGACGTGGGCGATGGTCCGCATACTTTGATCAATCCTGAAATCGTCGAATCGTCGGGAGAATGCATTTACAGTGAAGGGTGCTTGTCCTTGCCTGGCCTTGCGGTCGATATTTTGAGGCCCGAAATAGTTACGGTACGCGGGGTTGATCTAGACGGAAATGAAGTTATCTTCGAAGGTGGTGATTTTATGGGTCGGCTTATCCAGCACGAAATTGATCATCTTGACGGGGTCCTACTGCTTGACCGGTTAGATCCTGACGAGCGTCGAGCGGCCCTAAAGGAATTTCATCGTATAGCGCAAGCGGGTGGAGTTCAGTCGACGCCTAGTGGCGTCACTGAGTTCTGATTAACTAGCGCCAATAATGCGAATCGCGTTTTTTGGAACTCCGGAATTAGCCGTTCCTACTTTGGACGCTCTAGTCGCTGTGGGCCACGAGGTGTCAGCAGTCTTTACTCGGCCAAAACAGCGCCGACACCGTCGCGGCGATCCAATAGACACACCGGTGGCTTCGGCGGCCAATGAACTAGGACTCAATGTTATAGAGGTGACTTCTGCTCAAGAGATCGAAACTTTTCTGGCTGATAAAAATATTGAGGTGGGGGTAGTGGTCGCGTTTGGATTGATTCTTGCTCCTTCAGTTATCGCATTACCTCGGCTTGGTCTTCTCAATCTACATTTTTCCCTGTTACCCCGGTGGCGGGGAGCATCTCCCGTGCAACACGCCATTTTGGCGGGCGATACCGAAACTGGAGTTTGCGTAATGCAGCTTGAAGAAGGTTTAGATACCGGCCCTGTTCGGGCGAAAGCGGTTTTTCCGGTTGATCCGCAAAGTACTACTGGGTCGTTGTTCGATTCGTTGAGCCAAATCGGGGCTGGGCTTATGACCGAAGTGCTCGCTGCACCCGAGGAGTTCACCCCAGAACCTCAATCCGGAGAGATCTCGTGGGCGCCAACACTAAAAGTCGATGATTTTCGCATCGATGTCCAACGACCGGCTAAAGAAATCGAAAGAATGGTTCGCGCCGGAAACCCTCAACCGGGAGCATGGATGACGGTGTCCGGAAACCGAGTCAAAATCGAAAAAGCCCACGTCGGTGATACTCAAGTTGATCTAGGGGTAATCGGTAAGCACGCTCACCTAGGTACTGCAAGCGGGACATTGGTGCTCGATGTAGTCCACCCTCAAGGGCGTAAGTCGATGAGTGGCGTTGCGTGGCTGGCCGGATTACGAACTGAGAAAGTACAGGTCGATACATGATCTCGAGTCGCGCGGTCGCAGTAGAAGCATTAGTAAGAATCGAAGAAGGGGCTTACTCTCATGTGGTTGTTCCGACCATACTGAGACAGAAAAATATTCCGGTCCGCAATCGAGCCCAGGTGACTTCGTTGGTTTACGCCACTTTGCGCAATCAGCGTCGGCTTGATGATCTAATTTCTCGGGTGAGCCAGCGTAAAGTAAATCGACTCGACCCTCCCGTGAGAGCGGCCTTGCGGATTGGTGCTCAGCAACTTATATCTGACGTAGCCCCTTATGCTGCGGTTGACGAGACGGTTAGTGCGGTTCCTCAGAGATCGCGAGGGTTCGTAAACGCAGTTTTGCGATCTCTGACTCGGCTCGGACCGCCGTGGCCCGAGCCGGAGTCACTGGCCGTAGCGTTGTCTTATCCGGACTGGATTGTTGATTTATTCGTCACTGAATTGGGTGAGAGCGATGCTCGAGGGGTTTTGGTGGCGGGAAATCTCCCTGGAGTGTTGACTCTTCGCCCTCAATTTGGTCGGGCTACTGCTCAAGAGTTGACCGACGAGTTGTTAGCCGAAGGAATAAAAGTTGAGCGCGGAGAATTAGTTCCCGAGGCCCTTTTAGTTACTGGAACTGGAGACCCAGGAACGCTGCCGGCAGTAGCCAGCGGTCGGGCCACTCCGCAAGACCAAGCCAGCCAAGCGGTCGTGGCTTATCTCAACCCTCAGCCTGGTGATCGTGTTTTGGATGTCGCCGCGGCTCCAGGAGGAAAAACTACGGCGATTGCTGGAGCAGTCGGGCCCAAAGGGTTCGTATTTGCTCTTGATACGAATTCGGGCCGCTTGCGCTTAGTGCGAGAAGCGGCCCTTCGGTTG
>SHUY01000061.1 GCA_009694435.1 Acidimicrobiia bacterium
GGCATCGAACTGAGCGAAAAACTCCAACTGAAAACCAAGAATGCGCCGTACGTCGCTGGGGGTAAGAGTGGCCGCGGCGATGGCGGGTAATTGTTCAATCACCCAGGCCTCGGCATCGTCAGGGTCAAAGATCGCCGGCGGCGGAGTGCCGGCGATACGCCCGGCCTCTCTAATCACCAACACCGCCGCTATAGCCACCACTACACCAAAAGCCAAAAACGCAATTACTACGATCACGCAATTACTTTAGTGATCATGGATTTAATTTCTGAGCCGAAATTTATATCCCGATGCGTTGCGCCAACAATTCTCGATGGTAAGTAGCGTCCCCGAGAAGAATCTCTGAACTCTTGGCTCGCTTAAAGTAAAGATGCGCGGGGTGCTCCCAAGTAAATCCGATGCCCCCGTGAATCTGAATGTTCTCCGCCGTGGCGTGAAAATAAGCGTCGGAGCAGTAGGCCTTGGCCAAACTCGCCACTACCGGCAACTCGTCGTTGTCTTCGGCGGCCGCCCACGCGGCGTAGTACGCGGCCGACTTAGCCGACTCCACCTCGAGCAACATGTCGGCGCACTTGTGTTTGATGGCTTGGAACGAACCGATCGGACGACCGAACTGCACCCGCACTTTGGCGTACTCCACGCTCATCTCGAGAACTTTTTGTGCGCCCCCGACCATCTCGTTAGCCAAACACACGGCAGCCTGGTCGAGAGTTTTCGATAGAGCCGTCCAGCCGGTGTCCGAATCGCCCAGAGAAGTGGCCTTCACTCCGGCAAACTCAAGTTTGGCTTGCTTGCGGGTCTGGTCCATGGTGGTAAGCGCAGTGCGAGTTAGGCCCGCAGCGTCGCCATCAACGACATAAAAACCAATGCCGTCTTCACCACTACTACCGGCCTGGCGCGCAACTACCACGATGGTGTTGGCGATGTGGCCATCGATCACATACATCTTGGTGCCATCAAGCGTTACCGCATCGCCCGATCCCTTGGCTTCCATAGTGATACCACTCGCGTCCCAGCGGCCATTGGGCTCAGTAAACGCGAGCGCAGCAATTGTTTCTCCCGCCGCAATACCTGGAAGTAAAGCAGATTTCTGCTCTTCGGTGCCCGCGTTCAAAATAGCGTTAGTCGCTAAACCGACAGTAGAGAAATACGGTGAGCACAAAAGTGCCCGTCCCATCTCTTCTAACACAATGCCGAGTTCGATGAAAGTAAATCCTTGACCACCGTAAGCCTCGGGAATATGCAAACTCTGAAGCCCAAGTTCGTTCGCCATCTGCGCCCACAACTCAGGGTCGTAGCCTTCAGCAGTTTCCATAAGTCGACGAACTTCTTTCTCGTCAGACTTAGTCTCCATAAAACGACGAACTGCGTCGCGTAGTTGGTCCTGCTCCTCGGTGAACGCGAAGTTCATAACACTCCCTCTCGGTTGGATTTCTGTCTGTTTACTTCGGTTCTCGGGGTAGTCCCAAGACCCGCTCGCCAATAATGTTGCGTTGGATCTCACTCGAACCGGCATAGATCGTCTCGGACCGGCTAAACATGAAGATCCTTTGGAGCTCGTTGAGATCGTAGGCGCGCGGACCCGACTCCTGTCCAATGGAGGGCCCGTCGCCTTTGGTCGGCTCAATGAGGGTGGCGGCCGAGCCCATGACCCGCATCGCTCGCTCGCCCAAAGTGCGGTGCCAATTGCTCCAATAAAGCTTGCCAATGCTCGCTTCGGGGCCCAAAACCCCACTTTTCACCAAACTGGTGAGCATGCGCAGACCGTTGTATTTCATGATCTGGACCCCCACGTAAGAATCGGCCAACTCTTGGCGGATCACTGGGTCAGCGGCCACTTCGTTGGCTTGGGCGAGGGCGATTATCTCCTCGAGTTCACGAGCGAAAGCGAGTTGCTGGGACAAAAACGCGGTTCCCCGCTCAAAGCCGAGAGTAGCCATCGCCACTTTCCAACCGTCGCCCACTGCGCCTAAAACATTGGTGGCGTCGGTGCGAGCGTCGGCAAAAAATACTTCGTTGAATTCTGCCGTACCCGTCATCTGCACCAGGGGGCGCACTTCCACTCCGGGCTGGTCCATTGGTATTAACAGATACGACAAACCCTGATGACCTTGCGAATCGGGGTCGGTGCGGGTAATACAAAAGCACCACTGCGCTCGGTGAGCCAGTGTGGTCCAAACTTTTTGACCATTGACAACCCACTGGTCACCATCAAGCGCACCCTTAGTTTTTACATTGGCCAAGTCTGAACCCGCGTCAGGTTCAGAATAACCTTGACACCAAAGTTCTTCCACCGACTGAATCTTGGGCAAAAATCTCCGCTTTTGTTCGTCGGTTCCGTAGGCCAGCAAAGTAGGGGCAAACAACCCTTCGCCAAAAAAACTAACCCGAGCGGGAGCGTTGGCTAGCGCGTATTCTTCCGAAAAAATAATCTGCTCCGAAAAACTCGCGTTGCGGCCACCGTATTCAACCGGCCAAGTAAGTCCCAGCCAACGGTCTTTACCTAAAAGTTTTTCCCACTCAATGCGTATGTCCCAGCCGTGCTCATCGGCCGGTCCCCCCCGACCTCCCAACTCGGCGAAGTCGCCCTTTAGGTTTTCGTTTAGCCAGTCTTTGATCTCAGTACGAAACGCTGCTTCGGTGGGGGAATCAATGAAATCCATGCTGGGGCTAACGCTACTTGGGGCGTCAAGTTAGTACCAAGCCCGATACCCTAAAAGAGTATGGCCGCTAAAGACTTTCCCCATTTTGTCGATTCAGGGGTGCGCATTGACCGTCTAGTGGTCGGCCCAGTTGATAACAACGTGTTCATTATTCGCTGCACTAACACTGGAGAAGCAGTTTTACTCGATGCTGCCAACGAGCACGAAAAGTTGCTTGAGGTTTGTCGTGCTACTGGAGTGCGTAAGGTTCTAACCACTCACGGTCACTGGGACCACATTCAAGCGGTTGAGGCGGTGCGCGACGCCGGCATTGATGTCGGAATAGCGGCGGCCGACGCGGAGATGTTGCCCGCTTACGACTTCATTATCGAAGACGACACCGTCTACGAGGTAGGCGACTTACGCATTCGCACCCGCCACACTCCCGGTCACACTCCCGGCTCCACTTCGTTTTTAGTGGAAGGAACACCGCTGTGTTTTACCGGAGACACACTGTTCCCCGGCGGCCCCGGAAACACTTCTTTATCCGGCGCAGATTTTGAAGAAATAATTACTTCTATTGACCGCAGCCTATTTACTCTCGCCCCCGACACTTTGGTTCTTCCCGGCCACGGACTTGATACCACTATTGGTAACGAACGCCCCCATCTCCAAGAATGGGTCGACCGAGGCTGGTAATTAGAACCCCACGATTAAGTTTTAGCCACCCAACGCTTCGCGGTAGACCGCGCGGGTAAGAGACACGCATTGGCGCCACGAAAATTTCTCCGCTCGCTTTTTCCCCGCCTCGCCCAAACGCTCTCGCTCAAAATCATCACGCAACAGTTCGACCATCGCCTCACCGAGGCTCGCGGCATCGTCAACCGGAGCGTAGGCCGCCGCTTCACCCCCAACTTCGCGCAGCACCGGGATATCCGAACACAACACCGCCGTGCCCTGAGTCATTGCCTCCAGCACCGGCAAACCAAAGCCCTCGTGCCGGCTCGGTAAAACCATCAAATCGGCGCCTGAGTAAAGGGCTACGAGTTGTTCGTCGGTTAGTTCTCCGGCCACACAAACTCGGCCCTCTAGACCGGCCGCAGGGTGTTCAAGCGAACTCGCAGTGCTGAGCCAACCTTTCGGGCCCGCCAACACCAAACGGTGAGGAAGGTCCCGAGCGGCCAATACCGAATGAAAGGCCTCCACCAGCACCGGGAGATTTTTGCGGGGCTCCAAAGTTCCCACCCACAGCACAAAAGGTTCTTCCCCTAGCTCTAAGTCAGTGCGCACTTGTTTAAGCAGACCCGGAACCACCGGCCGATCGGTCACTCCGTGAGGAACAATGCGAATGCGATCAGCCGAAATATCGGTGAACTCCATAATTTCTTCCGCCGCCGCTTGAGTGGGGGCGATAACTAAATCGGCTCGACGAGCGGTGGCGGCGAAACCCCGCTCGTGAAACCATCGGCCTCGACGGGGGTAAGTATCGGGATGAATGAGCGGCGCCGCGTCGTGCACCGTAACGACTAACGGTGCACTCTTAGGGTGGGGCGGTACCGCCAACGACGGAGCGTGCACGATGTCTACTGCGGCTAATCGTCGGCTCAGGGACGAAAGTTTGGGCCGACCCAATACTCCCCAGCAGTCAAATAAAACTGGACGAGGCAGCGATATGCGAACAGTTTCGGGTGCACTATCGCCGACTAAACCAAACGCCGCGTACGATTTGACCACACTGGCCGCGCTATGACGCGAAACAAAACCCACCACCTCTACTCCATCATCACCGGCGGCTGAACCGCTGACGGGTAGAAGTCGAGCCAGTTCCGCCGAATACCGACCAATTCCGCCGGAAGGGCGGAGTAATAGTTGTTCAAGATTTAACCCGACCCGTATTTTCTTCATTTATTTGGTCCGCGCGTATTCATAAACTTCGGCGTAACTATCAATGGCCGTGGCCCAAGTGAACTCGGCCGCCCGCTTTGGCCCGGCGATCCGCAACCGCTCCGACTCGGCCGGCGCTAACGCTTGATTCAGGCCGGCAACTAGAGCGGCTTTATCGCCCGGGCTCACCAAAACTGCTGCCTCACCTACCACTTCGCTAATCGCGGGTACCGCACTAGCAACTAGCGGCGCGCCGCAGGCCAACGCCTCTAAAGCCGGCAAACCAAAACCTTCGTCGAGCGACGGGTAAGCCACTACGGCCGCTCGGCGCAAAAGTGACGGAACCGAGTCGTTGGGCAAATATCCTGTCCGCAAAATTTTATCTCGACTCGGACAAGCAGTAATCGCAGCGTCGAGTTCAGCCGTACCCCACCCCGGACTGCCTGCGAGCACCAGTTGTAAGTCGGGGTACTTGCTCGTCACCTCAGCAAACGCACCCACAAGATCGACTAAGCCTTTACGCGGCTCAAGAGTTCCGACAAAAGCAATGAACGGTTGCCGCACACCCAGCACGCTCAAACGAGCATCGTCAAGAGCCGCCATTTCGGGAGCGACGGCAAAACGATCGTGATTCACTCCGTGATGGATTACTCGCACCGGTCCCGACGGGGGTGCGTAAACCGCAAGTTGCTGAGCGGTGGCGTCACTAACACACACCGTAACCGCGGCGCGTTTGACTGCGGCTCGAATCATGCGCCGGAAGTAGCGCACTTTATTTTTTTCGTGCCATTTTGGGTTAGTGAAAAAAGTCAAATCGTGCACCGTCACTACCCTTGGTGTGGATAAACGCAAAGGCAGGGTGTAGTGCGGTCCGTGCCAAACATCGATTTTGAGTTTTCGAGCTAAGCGCGGCCCACTCCATTGCTCCCAAGCCAACCGCATTGGGCGGCGCTCGGGCACCACCGCGTGCACCTCAGCCCCCGGAGTCAATCGGGCCCAGCGATCAGCATCATTACCGCGCGCCAATAACACCAGATCGATATCAGATCGATCTCGGGTCAGGCCGGTGGCGAGCGCCACAGTAAAGACTCCAGCTCCCACCGGATTATCGGGCACGGCCGATACATCGAGTAAAACTCGCAATCGTTTTGGCATCCCATCAACGGTAGCGACCGCCACCGACCTAGCCGGACGCCCTTTATTTATCGGCCCGAGTTTCCACTACGGCGATAGGGGGAATACAATGAGCCTATGAACGCTAAGAATGCTTCGCCCACTGAGCCCCCCGCTCTAGAAATCCAAGATCTCCATGTTTGCGTTGATGGGGCTCCCATTTTACGGGGGGTAACCCTAACTGTCGGTCGCGGCGAACTCCACGCCCTCATGGGCCCTAACGGCTCAGGGAAATCCACTTTGGCTAAAACCCTGCTCGGTGATCCGGCTTACCAAGTAACCGCGGGCACCATTAGCCTCGCCGGCACAGACATTACTGGTTTAGACACTGCCGCTCGGGCGGCGCGCGGGATGTTCCTCGGCTTTCAACACCCCGAAGAAATCCCCGGCGTGAGTGTGCTCAACTTTTTACGCCAAGCAATGGGGGCGCGCCAAAATATTGCCGACCTGTCGATCCTTGAGGTGCGCATGGCCTTGCTCGAATGGACGGCCAAACTCAAAATGGACGACCGCTTCGTGACTCGCAACCTCAACGAAGGATTTTCTGGCGGTGAACGCAAGCGCAACGAACTCTTGCAGATGGCGTTGCTCGAACCCGATGTCGCCGTTCTCGACGAAACCGACTCGGGGCTCGACATCGACGCTTTGCGCACTGTGGGCGAAGGAATTTCCACCGTGCGGTCCGAACGATCTAACCTCGGAATCTTGCTTATCACTCACTACCGGCGCATTTTGGCGCATCTCGTACCCGACCGCGTACATATTTTACTTGATGGGCGCATCGTGGACAGTGGCGGGCCCGAACTAGCCGACCGCGTCGAGGCCGACGGGTTCGACGCGTTTCGTACAGTCGCCGCGTGAGCAGTCTTAGCGTCGCCAAAATCCAGGAGGACTTCCCGATCCTTAAGCGCGAAGTAAACGGCAAGCGACTTGTCTATCTCGACTCCGCCAGTTCTTCTCAAACCCCCACCTCAGTACTCGATGCCATGAACAACTGCTACCAAAATACTTACGCCAATGTGCATCGCGGCGTCTACACCATCGCCGAAGAAACCACCAGTGCTTTCGAAGGGGCTCGCTTAGCCATAAGTCGCTTCATCGGAGCGTCATCACCTAGCGAAGTGGTCTTCACTCGCAACGCCACCGAGGCGGTCAACTTGGTGGCACAGACTTGGGGGCGCACCAATCTAAAACCGGGCGACGCCATCGTTCTCACCCAGATGGAGCACCACGCCAACATCGTTCCTTGGCAAATGCTGGCCGCCGAACTTGACCTTGAGTTGCGCTGGATACCAATCACTCCCGACTACCAACTAGATCTCACCAACCTCGAGTCGCTGCTTTCGGGAGCAAAGCTGCTGGCCTTCAGTTCAATGTCGAATGTTTTGGGCACCATTAACGATGTGCCCGCCTTAGTAGCGGCGGCTCACAATGCGGGTGCGCTCGCGCTGGTAGATGCGTGCCAATCTGTGCCCAATCTCCCCACCAATGTTGTGACTGACAACTCCGACTTCATGGTGTTTTCGGCTCACAAAATGCTCGGACCTTCGGGGGTTGGCGCTCTTTGGGCCCGAGCCGAATTACTCGAAGCCATGCCGCCGTTTTTGGGAGGCGGCGAAATGATCCGCGATGTAACCCTCGAGGGGTTCACTACTAACGAAATACCGTGGAAATTCGAAGCCGGAACTCCCGCCATCGTTGAAGTAATTGGCTGGGGGGCAGCGGTGGATTACCTAGAAAAAATTGGGCTGGCCGCAGTGCGTGAGCACGAAGCCGAGCTCACCGCCTACGCGCTTGATGCTCTCGCCGATCGCTTCGGAAAAAAACTCACAATCTACGGGCCTCTTGATATCGCACACCGCGGGAGTGCCATTTCGTTCCTATTCGAAGACATCCACGCCCATGACATTTCCCAGGTCGTCGACGAAGAAGCGGTATGCGTAAGGGCAGGCCATCACTGTGCCAAACCGCTCATGCGCGTTCTCGGCGTGCCCGCTACTACTCGGGCTTCGTTTTACATCTACAACGACACTCGCGATATCGACATCTTGGTTGACGCCCTCGTGCGGGCAGAAAAGTTTTTCGGGGTCTAGGCTAAAATTCATGTCGGGACTCGAAGACCTCTACCGCGAAATAATTCTTGACCACTATCGCGCGCCTCGCAACCGCGGTACTTTGTCGGTCCCCCCCGCCCATCAGGTGGAAGGCTTCAACCCGCTATGTGGCGACGAGGTAGTGCTCTACCTTGACATCAGCGATGGAGCAATCACCGACATAACCACAGCCGGTCAAGGCTGTTCAATCAGCCAAGCGTCCACTTCCATGATGAGCAATGCGGTCAAAGGCAAATCGGTGGAAGAGTCGCGCAAAATCATCCGTGCCTTCAAAGCCCTAATGTCGGTCCACGAGTCCCATCTGCAAGGGGCTGAGAACGGCCCCACCGAAGGCCCCGTACCTGACGATGTGCGCCTCGGCGACCTTGAAGCGCTCCAGGGAGTGGTCAAGTTTCCGGTGCGTATCAAGTGCGCCACGCTGGCTTGGAACACCCTGATTCAGGGCCTCGACGAGACCAGCGGCGGCTCCTAGCCCCATAAATAAAGGCTCAGGTGCGATTAAATGCGCGCCGGAATAAACCACCCGAGCCACTATGTTGATATAAGTAACAAAAGGCAGTCAAGGACCAAGAAAGGGCAGCGATGGAACAAACCGAACTCACCATGCGCATTGATAAGGCCCTCGAGCAGTACCGCGGGCGTGATCTTGTCAGCGCAGCCGAAGTAACTGACCTCCTCCTCGACCTGCGGCTCATGCTGCTGTCTTCCGACGACAAGGTGGCTGAGCCCGCCGTAGGCTGATGAGTAATGGCGATCTCTCCGGTTTCGCGCCCAGAGCGCCAACGCTTAATTAGTAAAAAAGCCCACCGACGCAAGATCGGGGCGACAATGATTGCCGCCGTTGTCGCCGTTGGCGCAGTAGCAGTTTTCTTAACTACTCGCGGCGAAGACCAAAAGCCCACTCTGGCCGCCAAGCCAGTAATGAGAACTACTACCAGCGTGGGTTTTAAATCGTCCGCCATTGCTACTACCACTGGCGGGGCGCTTGACGTATACGCCGAACCCAGTACGACTTCGACCAAAATCACCCAACTAAGCCCATTAACTGAGTACAAGTTCGCTCGCACCGTTCTCGTAACCGAACAACGCGACGGCTGGGTGAAGGTAATCCTCCCTATCCGGCCTAACAACACCGAAGGCTGGATCACGGCTGCATCAGTCACGCTCAGCACTACTAACTACGAAATCGAGATCAACCTGGCTAACCACACTCTCGTACTCAGCGATTCGGGGAAACCAGTAATGGAGTTCTCGGTAGCCCTCGGTACAACCGAAACCCCCACTCCAGTTGGACGATTCTACGTGACCGACCCCATTGACCTAACCAAAAAACTCGACCCGATCTACGGTGCTTACGCTTTGGGGATGTCGGGCTACTCCGAAGTTTTGACATCATTTAGAGGTGGGGACGGCCAGCTTGCTATTCACGGTGGCATGTGGGAGGCACAGGCCGGAACCAACCCGTCAAACGGATGTATTCGTATGCTCAATGACCAAATAGTGCAACTAGCCAGCATCGTTCCCCTCGGAACTCCGGTAGTCGTTACTGCTTAGTCTTTTTACTCTGCCTATCTTTGTCACTCAGGACAACGGTAAACTTAAACCCTCATGGTTCGTAAAGCGTTTTCGCTGCGCATTGTCGCTTGTCTAGCCATCGCCACTGTGGCAGTGGGGGGAGCGGTAATAGCCGGAGCAACCCTTCGTGCAAACGATAAAGAGAAAGCTGCTCCCACTACCACCAGCACATCAACCACCACTACCGTTGCCCCCACTACTACCACCACCTTGCCCGGATTAATCCAGCCCGCGGCGGTCATGTTGCCCGACATTGCTTACCTCACCACTTTGGGGCCGGGGTCACCCGCCGACATCGTGGCCGCCTATCAACAACGCCTCACCGATTTAAAGTTTGATCCGGGCCCCGTTGATGGTTCTTACAGTCAAGACACGATATACGCCGTACAGGCATTACAAAAAATGTATGGGCTTGAGCGCAGTGGTCGCATCGGGACGAGCGAGGAAGTAGCGCTCGAAACTTTTCAGTATCCGCTACCCCTCCACCCAACCGCCGAAGCCAACCGCACCGAGATTGATGTCACTAAACAAATAATCACCCTCTACGAGAACTACCAAGTACGCCTAATTACTACTACTTCCACCGCTTCGGGTGAGAACTACTGCTACAACACGCCCCGCCTAAACCCCACCCAGCGGATTTGTGAAGTCGCCACCACGCCATCGGGGCGCTTTACTTATTACTTTTTTTACAAAGGCACTCACCAAGGTGTGCTCGGTGGGCTCTACAACCCGTTTTATTTTAATAAGGGAATTGCGGTGCACGGATACGACAGCGTGCCCGCTACACCGGCCTCCCACGGCTGTACCCGCATCCCAATGCACATTGCTGAATACTTCTATACCCTCGTACGCCAAGGCGATCCCGTTTATGTTGACGGCGGACAAGACGCTCAGATTCTTTCCAGCTCCCCTATTGGCGGTGGTTCACCCGCACCCGCACCCACTTCGCCCCCAGAAACTTCGCCCCCAGAAACTTCGCCCCCCGTTACCTCTGCGACTTAATTACGAAACACTAAAAGCAACTGTGCTTTCAGCCAGTACTTGATCACTCGTTCCGTAGACGGTCACGCGATAGACGAACAACCCTGAGCCGGCTACGCACTTCCCCGTTGCCGTAGAACCGGGGCAAATCTCTGTACTCCCGGAGGGAAAACTGCTGGACAAGTTAGCCCCTAAAACTTCTACTCGGGCACCACCCGAACTCGACCAAGTGACCGTAGGCGATACAAAAGAACAGCAAATAGCACTCCCGGGACTAATTGAAATGCCGGCCGTTCCCGTTTCCACTGGGGCCGGGGCAAGCCCACGCGCCCGAGTAGTTACCGTCACCTCCGGAGTTAATTCAGGGATTACCGCCGCCACGGTCGACGGAGTCACCTGGGGAGAAGACTCGCTTTCGAACAAACGGCCGTCACCCACTTCGCCCGAAAATACCAATCCAGTCAGAACAACAACGACCACCAAACCTGCGCCAATGAACTTAGACGCGCGTCGACTACTAAATCGTCTAGGTCTATCCGGGTCGCGAGGCGCCAGACCCACCGACTTGCCCATCGGCACTCCGGCATTGCTAAGGGCGTGGGCCGTCTGCGCTCGCAACGCCCACGCCACGCCCAGGAAGGGCACGGCGGCAAACATCTTGCTGGGGTCAAGTTGTAGCGCCCGCCGACCTTGACATTTTTTGCAGTCAGTTACATGAGAACCAATACACGCGAGCGCGAGCGCGTCAAAGTCTTCTATTCCGGCCTCTTTGAGTTCACTAGTCAATTCAGAACACTTCGGTTTACCGCGGTGCCACAAAACTCGAGCCTCGACTGCTTCTTTCAGTCTCCCGCGTGCCCGGTGTACGGCCTGATTAGCGGCGTTGCGACTCAACCCCACTACTTCACCAATATCCGCCGGGCTCATTTCGTGTCGTAAGCCTAAATCAAGTACTTCTTGGTC
>SHUY01000062.1 GCA_009694435.1 Acidimicrobiia bacterium
GTGCCGACGTGTCTACGGGGAATCACCAACAAGTGCCCCGATGTGTACGGGTGAATATTGATCGCGGCAAAAGAATGCTCACCGTCGGCAATCACTTGAAAACTGTCCTCTTGCCCAGAAAGATCGCAGAAAACGCATTCCGACTTCGGTTCGTTGTTTGCTACATCTTCAACGTATTCGCGCCGCCAGCCGGCCCAAATCCTACCCATGCTCATGAGCGTTCCGCGATGCTTTGCTGAAGTTGAGCTATGAAAGTGTCCACAGGAACTCCCCGTTGCGGGTCGTCGCTTCCCCGCTTGTTTACTCCTACTGTTTGCGCAGCAACATCTTCGTCGCCCACTACAAGGACATAGGGGACCTTCTCGGTTTTTGCTCGGCGAACCCGCGCGCCCAGAGTGTCGGCGTGGGCGTCGTGGATTTCTGACCTAAGCCCAAGAGAATGCAAGCGATTTTTTATTACCGAGGCAAACTCGTTATGGCGATCAGCGACTGGTAAAACCACCACCTGCACGGGAGCCAGCCACGTCGGGAAAGCTCCGGCGTAGTGCTCAAGCAGAATTCCGAAAAATCGTTCGATTGATCCAAACAGCGCACGGTGAATTACGCACGGACGCTCGCGCTGATTGGCTGAGGTTACGTACTCCAAGTCGAAGCGAGTGGGCAAGGCGAGATCGACTTGGAGAGTAGAAAGCTGCCAGCGTCGGCCAATAGCATCCCGTACGTGAACGTCAATTTTTGGAGCGTAAAACGCTCCCTCACCCTCAGCGATGACGTAAGGAATCCCGGCCTGCTCTAATGCGTGGCGCAAGGCATCAGTGGCGCGATCCCAATCCGATACTTCGCCTACAAACTTTTCGGGACGAGTAGACAGCTCGGCTTCAAAATCATCAAGACCAAAAGTGCGCAATAGCTTAAGCACAAAGGCCAGCAAGCTTGCTAGTTCGCCAGGCAAATCTTCGGGAGAACAAAAGATATGGCTGTCGTCTTGGGTAATACCTCGCACTCGCGTTAGACCGTGGATAACGCCCGATCGTTCAAAACGGTAGACCGTTCCAAATTCGAAAAATCGTAAAGGCAGATCTCGATAAGAACGCGACCGCGAGCGATAAATAAGCATGTGGCCGGGGCAATTCATGGGCTTGGGGTAATAAGTCGCCCCCTCCATCTCCATGGGTGGGTACATCCCTTCGGAGTACCACTCCAAGTGACCCGATATTTCAAATAGTGATGCTTTACCAATATGTGGTGTCCAAACGAACTCATAACCCGCGGCTTCATGTTCTGCTCGGGAGTAATCCTCCATAAGCTTTCTCACCATCGCGCCTTTGGGGTGAAATACCGGCAGACCTCCGCCTATCTCTGGTGGAAATGAAAACAGATCCAATTCGGCGCCTAGTCTGCGGTGGTCTCGAAGTTCCGCTTCCTTGAGCCGTTCAAGGTGTTCCTTGAGCGCAGTGTTCGACTCCCACGCGGTTCCGTAAATACGTTGCAACATTGGCCCGGTTTCATCGCCCCGCCAATATGCGCCCGCCACCTTTAATAACGCGAATGACCCCAAACGTTTAGTGGACGGAACGTGAGGGCCACGGCACAGATCAATAAACTCGCTGCCGTCGGAACGCTTGTTGCGATAAAGGCTGATTACCGATCCGCTGCTTACTTCTGATCCCTCAACTCGCTCAATTATGTCTTGCTTAAACGGCTGATTAGAGAAAATAGTGAGGCCAGAATCACGATCTACCTCATCGCGTTCAAATGACTGATTGTCCTTGACGATCTCGCGCATTCGGGCTTCGATTTGTTCCAAGTCCGCATCAGTGAAGTGCGCCCCATCAGCCAGTTCGAAGTCGTAATAAAAACCATCATCGATAGCTGGCCCGATGGCATAGCGAGCACCAGGATAGAGATCAGTCACTGCTTGGGCCAAAACGTGGGCAGTGGAATGCCGGAGCACTTCCCTTCCGGCCGGAGATGCCGGAACCACAATTTCGATTTTGGCGTCGCGAGTAATTGGCGTGGATAGATCGGCGAACTCGTCATCGATTCGAGCCGCTAAGGCATCTTTGGCCAAACGCGAACCGATGCTTTTCGCTACATCTTGTGGCGTCGAACCAGCAGTAACTGACCGCTGGGACCCATCGGGCAAGGTGACTATAACTTCATTCGCCATATCAGAACCGACGGTATCAGCGTGAGCGAGGTTCATCGGCAACGTTTTCGCTCGGTCCAGCAAAAACGCAAAAATTGAACCGCCTACTCAAGGGGTCGATCTAGGTTGATACCCATTAAATGACCGAGTTCTTTCAGTATCGTGGGCGCAGTTTTATCGATTGCGGGATCGGTGGAATCGACAGAAAGTATGGCACTGGCTAAATCGTCAAGCGCTTCAAGGGCACGCGGGGCATCAAGATCATTGTCGATAGCCTCCCGCACCCTCGTGGCGAAGGGGGCGGGGTTGGGGCCAGCCGAACTGTCCGCCGCCGCACTAAGGCGATGCAATAGCGCGACCCCCTCGTCGAGGTCGGTATCGTGCCATTCAAAACCTGAACGGTAATGGTGGCGCATCAAGGCCAAGCGAATAGCCCGAGGATCGGCCACCTTGAGCAGATCGCTGACGAACACCAAGTTGCCGAGAGACTTTGACATTTTTTCGCCTTCGTAACTCACCATCGCCGAATGCAGCCAGTGCTTTACAAATGTTTCACCGGTAACGCTTTCGCTTTGAGCCATTTCACATTCGTGATGCGGAAAAATCAGATCGGTTCCTCCGCCGTGAAGATCGATTACGGGGCCTAAGGTTTCCATGGCCATAGCAGAGCACTCGATATGCCAACCCGGGCGTCCGACACCAAAAGGTGCGCGCCAAGCGGGTTCATCGGATAACGATGGCTGCCAAAGTACAAAGTCAAGTGGATCTTTGCGATGAGGGTCGTCAGGTCGCCCGCCGCGAGCGCGCGCCAACTTGATCATGTGCTCAACCGAGTAATGCGACAATTCGCCGAAGCGGGAGAAAGTCGACACGTCAAAATAAACTGTGCCATGAGTAAGATAAGCATGCTCAGAAATAAGCAACTTATTAATCATCTCTATAATCGCATCAATTGATTCAGTTGCTCGTGGTTCAGCAAAAGGTGGGCGGATATCAAGAGCGTTCATATCTGACTGAAAGCGAGAAATCTCAGATGCAGCGAGTTCAAGATAGGGAATCCCCAATTCTCTCGCTTTAGGCAAAATCGAGTCATCAACATCAGTAATATTTCGAACCATTCTCACTTCATGGCCTAAGTCTTCTAGACGGCGAATCAAAAGATCGTAAATAAGATAAGTTGCTCCATGACCTAGGTGAGTTGAATCGTAAGGAGTTATCCCGCATATATACATCCGGACAACTTTTTCAGGAGTAAACGGAACGACCTTACGGGCCGCGGTATCAAATAACTCTATGCTCACCTATTAGCCTCAGGTAAATATCCTTCTAGGCCTAAAAATCTCAGTGTTCCTTTTCCTTTATGACGAAGATTTATCGAAAGAAGGTCAGCAGCAAAAGTTTCTATACCTACTGCGTTTACTAACGATCCGGCATCGAAACCACGCAAATCGGGCATAGACGCCACTAAATCTAAAACCACATTACGGGCATCATCGTCGTCACCACACACAACGACATCACCTTCCATTTTTTTATCGAGAGCCGCGAACGTTGAAGCGGGGATATGTTGAAACGCCGCCACTACTTTTGCTTCGGGGGCCGCGGCCTGAATAGCTGCGCTCAACGATCCTTCGGGTGGAATCACGGGACGAAATTCTTGTCCAACTTTTTCTAGGCCATTGGCCATAGCGATAACTGTCCGACCGGCCAATGCTGATGAATACAAAATGGTGGTATCTACTGCGGCTTCCCAATTAGTAGCCACGATTACCATCTCGCAGTTGGCCGCAGAATCGTTATCGACGGGGAATAAAGTTTTTACTTTATTACCCCACTTTTCCTGTAAAGCCAAGACCGCAGACTCACTGCGCTCGAGCGCACGCGAACCCGCCAAAACCTCGTAGCCCAAGCTCGCCAGCCGAGCCGCTATTCCCCGACCCGCAGGGCCAGTGGCACCAAGAACTCCTATTTGCACGAGCAAAGCATGACACGCCGCCCCAGTAAAAACCTTGATTAAGGATCACGGCAGTAAAGATCAAGCCTTTTACAGCAAGCAGTGCTCCCCGAGAAGTTCCCGCAATTCACCAAATAAGCCGTTAGTGGGTGCCACCCGGAAGGCATCGCCCACCTTTATCACTGTGGTTTTTTCTTGGGCCTCTAAATGGACATACACCGGACTATTCCCAGGATGACGAGAAAGCAGTGACCGCAAAATCGCCACCCGGTCGTCCGAAAGCGTAGTTAGAAGAACCCGGACTCGTATTGGAGCATCTTCGGTGGTTAATACTGGGCGCTTAACTTCAAGCGCAGTGAGCTTTACCGCTTCGTCGCGCTGGTCGATCCGACCGCGCACGCAAACCACTACGTCGTCTTCAAGTAAATCCCCAACGCTCTGCATAACTTTAGGAAAGACCATAACTTCAATTACCGCGGCTAAGTCTTCAAGGAAGAAACTCGCCATCAAATCTCCCTTGCGAGTATGACGGCGAGTTAGCCCCGTGACTACTCCACCGAAGGTACACACCACACCATCGCCTCTTTCGCGCAACTCACTAATAGTTCCGTCGGTGAGCCGAGCTAGCCCATGCTCCACACCAAGTAGAGGGTGATCGCTTACATAAAGACCGAGCATTTCTTTTTCTATAGTTAGCCGTTCAGATTTATCGTATTCAACTTCGGGAATTTCGGTGCTTGTGTCGTCACTGGCACTTAAGCCACCTGATTCAAGATCAAAGAAGCTCAACGTTCCTTGGTCTAAGCGCCGCCGACGTTCCATGATCGAATCACTGATTGCTTCATGAACTTCTACCAACCCTTTGCGAGGGTGACCGAGAGAATCAAACGCGCCCGACTGAGCCAAAGACTTAACCGTTCGTTTATTGAGTGCTACTGGATCGACTCGTTCGCAATAGTCTTGGAAATCTTTAAACGGTCCTCCACTCTTACGGGCAACGACTATGTGCTCAACGACACCTTCACCGACATTGCGTATCGAAGCCATACCGTAACGAATAACCGATTTACCTTCAGCATCTATTCTTACTACGAAATCTTGTTCGGACTCATTAACGTCAGGGACTAGCACCGGAACTCCTAATTGTCGGCACTCGTTAAGAAATATTGCCGTTTGGTCTTTATTGCTGCGCACGCTGGTAAGGAGGGCGGCAAAAAACTCAACTGGGTGGTTGGCTTTAAGATACGCAGTTTGGTAGGCGAGGAACCCGTAGCCCACTGAATGGGACTTGTTGAATGAGTAATCAGCAAAAGGCTCAATCGTGTCGAAAATCTTTTCCCCGAAATCACGCTCATAGCCTTGAGTCACACAACCATCAACGAACTTAGATCGTTCTTTGGCGATCAATTTACGATCTTTTTTACCAGTGGCCTTGCGTAAGTTGTCGGCCTCTTCAAGTGAATATCCCGCCAGCAACTGCGCCACTCGCATTAGCTGTTCTTGATAAATCATCAAACCGTAAGTAGGAGCCAAGATGTCTTCAAGATCAGGGTGCGGGTAACTAACTTCTTTGCGGCCATTTTTTCTGTCGGCGTACTCGTTATGCCAGTTTTGCGCCATTGGTCCGGGGCGATAAAGAGCTACTAACGCGGCTATGTCTTCAAAACGAGTCGGGGAAAGCGAGCGAAGGAGAGAGCGCATCGGCCCACCTTCAAGCTGGAACACCCCCACTGTGTCCCCTCGACGCAACATCTCGAATGTTGTTTCGTTGTCCAGTAAAACATCGTCAATATTGATGCGCTGGCCCGTTGAGGCTTCAATCAAGTCAAGGGTTATCTCCATAACATCTAGGTTGCGAAGCCCAAGGAAATCCATCTTGAGTAGACCGAGATCTTCAACTCCGTGCATTTCGTACTGCGTGACTATGGGGGCGTTTTCTATATCTCCACCCGCAGTGGGCTTGCGTTGAATAGGCAAATAGTCGGTTAGCGGTTCACGAGTAATTACTACCGCGGCAGCATGAATACCGTCTTGGCGGCGCAAACCCTCTAAGCCGCGAGCGACATCGACTACTCGACGAGCGTCGGCATCACTTTCGTACAACTGGCGGAGTTCTATCGCCATCTTGTAGCCATCTTCATGACCTTTTTCTAATTCAAGACACGCGCTCAGAGGAGTATCGCGCCCCATTATGTGGGGCGGCATCAATTTGGCAATTTTGTCGCCCAACATGGGGGGATAACCAAGCACGCGCGCACCATCACGAACCGCCGCGCGGGCTTTTATTGTAGAAAAAGTGATGATTTGGGCAACGTGGTCTGACCCGTAGCGTTCAGCCGCGTAACGAATTACGTCACTGCGGTACCTTGAGTCAAAGTCCATATCGATATCAGGCATTTGCTGGCGGCCAGGATTCAAAAATCGTTCAAAGAGCAAGTCGTAGCGAATTGGATCAATATCAACAATGCGCAAACAAAAAGCTACGCACGATCCTGCGGCGCTGCCTCGCCCCGGTCCGACGCGAATCCCGCTTTCGCGCGCAAATCTGACCAAGTCCCAGACCACCAAGAAATACGCCGAGAAACCCATTGATTTAATTACGGTCAACTCATGCTCTATCCGCTCAATGACGTGGGGGGCAAGATTTTCTCCGTAACGCGTCTTAGCCCCTTCCATGGTCAGTTCACGCAGATACGAGTCCTCGTCGTGATTAGGAGGGGTTGGGAAGGCTGGTAAAACTGGGCTACCAAACACCGGCTCGAAATCAGCCCGCTGGGCGATAAGTAGCGTGTTGTCGCAAGCTTCTTCGTGATCTCGAAAAAGGTGGCGCATTTCTGATGCCGATTTGAGATAGAACTCATCAGTTTCAAAACGAAGACGATTAGGGTCATCAACTGTACGGCCGGTTTGAACACACAAAAGTGCATCGTGGGCCTCTGCGTCTTCACGGTTGGTGTAATGGGAATCATTGGTTGCGAGAAGACCAATATTTAATTCTTTGGCAATTTTTAATAACTCTCGGTTGACGACTTTTTGTTCTTCAAGGCCATGATCTTGGAGTTCGACAAAAAAGTTTTCTCGACCCAAGACATCCACAAACTTGGCCGTCAGATCTCGTGCCCCCGTATTATCCCCCGCCAAAATTGCTTGACATACCGAACTCCCCAAACAGCCAGTAGTCGCAACGAGGCCTTCGCCGTAACGTTCTAACAACTCAAAATCCATACGAGGCTTATAGAAATAACCATCGATAAAAGCAGCCGAAGCGGCTTTCATCAAGTTGTGATAACCAATTGTGTTCATAGCCAAAAGGGTTAAGTGGAAAATCTTGTGATGTTCGCGCTTAGGGCGGTCAAAACGACTCGTGGTGACAAAATAGGCTTCAGTGCCAACAATCGGCTTTATTCCTTGCGAGCGAGCGGTCTTGGCAAACTCGAGAACCCCGTACATATTTCCGTGATCGGTAATACCAATAGCGGGTTGACCGTCTTCAACCGCTCGGGCTATTACGTCAGGGATACGAGCCGCCCCATCGAGCATCGAGTACTCGGTATGCAGATGGAGATGTACGAACGAAGAACTCATTTGTCCTCATCGAATATAGAAGATTCGTTAGTTGTGGAACTTACACGGCTGTGATTAGTCAACCTAGCCATTACGGCGAACGATTGCGAATAGTCCTTTAGGCTCGCAAACCTCGGTGGGCCAGAAGGGGCACTTCCATTTCGGCGGCCGTAAGTGAACCGTGAGCCGAGCGCAATCTTGCCTCTCCGGGCAGCTTTGGGTCGATAAAGGCCACCGAATCTGAAGCCGCTAACACCACATCCCCGATACGACGAATCACCGCGGGCGTTGGGGTTGGCCCCAACCAACCCTCATCTAGCAACGCTTCTTTTGACCGCACCCATGCTTGAGCGCCGTAAGCGTCTTGCGCCGTGGCCAGCAAGTCTTGAGCTCTTCCCCGGCGGGAGTGGAGATAGCGAAAGCGTCCATCGCCGGAGCATTCGTCAACTAAGTCTTCTACCGCGCTGAGCCCAAGCCAGGATTCAGGCTCAATATTTACTTGCCCGTGATCAGCAGTTAAGACTAAAGCGGTGTCCGAAGAGAGCACGGACAGTAGTTCTTTGACCATATGGTCGACAAAACTTAATTCAGATTCGTAGAAAGAACTTTCAAGACCGTATTGATGCGCCACTTCATCAACTCCGGGATAGTAAGAATAAATCAGGGGTGAGCCCAGGTCAGAGAGTCGGCGGCATTCTCCGATCAGCGTTGAAACGGTATGCCAACCCCAAAAAGGTCCCCCTCTTAGATGGGCTTGGGTGAACCCTGAGCGAGCAAACTCATATTTAGTAACTACGGGAACCGATTGACCTCGAAATGGTGCAACTCTCTGCACTGAACTGGGATCGGGTGGAGCGCGATCGGGGAAACGCCACGAGAGAGCGTTAAGCACCGAACCATCGACCCTAATGCGGTAGCCAATCAAGCCGTGATGGGCTGGTGCCACACCAGTAGTGATTGAGGTGAGAGCGGCGGCAGTGGTAGACGGCGCGACCGTGCTTATAGATCCCCCCGCGAAAGAGGAGAGGGTGGGAAGTTGTTCGGGGCGAGATCGGATCGCCTCCCAACCCAATCCATCAATCACCAACAGCACCACCGAGCGAGCGCGACGACAGGGCTCGGGTAACCACGACTCATCACCGACCCCTAACAAGGTAGGCATGAGTGACGATAATCCTGGGCCATCGTAAACTGGGACAACGGGGCTGATTGGGGTCACTAAAGGAGATTAGGCCGACTGGGGACCCGCCAGCGGCCTGAGTGTGTAAAGATGATCAAGTGAAGATATCGACCCGCAGCGACTACGCCGTAAGAGCATTGCTCTCTCTCGCTCTCCATCAGGCGGATTGGAAGACGAGCCGGCCTACCTCGGTAAAAGAAATAGCCGAGCGCACTGGGCTCCCCCAGCCTTACCTAGAACAAATACTTCTCGCGGTAAAGGGTGCGGGGATTGTTCGCTCTAAGCGCGGAATCGGTGGGGGCTACAACTTAACCCGCTCCCCGGACGAAATCACGGTGGCCTCAATCATTGCCGCAGTAGAGGGTCCGCTAGTCACCCCGCTGGGGAAACATGACCACTGTGAAGGTCACTGCGTTCTTCAAGAAGTATGGATCGCCGCGGCCGAAGAACGCCGTTCGATTCTTGAGCGAGTGACTATTGGTGAATTAGTAAAACGCACTCGCCAAGGGCACCCCGAAAAATCAGCTAAGGCTAGTTAGACCGAGTCTTGCGCCGGCCCCAAAGCTTCAAGAGCGTGGATTAGGTCGGGGGTAAGAGGTTCAGTAAAATTAAGTGGTTCTCCACTTACAGGATGGTTAAAAGATAGTCCGGCGGCATGCAAGAAGGGCCGCGAAATTATCCGAGAACTTTTTTCTGATGAACCGTAAGTGCCGTCACCCACAACTGGGTGACTGATGGCAGAAAAATGCACGCGAATTTGGTGGGTACGCCCTGACTCCAGTCGAATCGCCAACAAAGAAACGTGGGGGTCCAACCATATTTTTTCAACTTCGTAATGAGTTCTTGCTGGACGGCCGGAATCTCGCACTGCCATACGCGTTCGACTACGAGTAGAGCGACCGATAGGAGCATCGATTACACCGCGTCGGGCGTCAGGAACGCCCTCTACTAAAGCCACATACTTGCGAGTTACTTTTCTTTCTCCTAAAGCATCGACTAGTTTGACGTAGGCCGCAGTAGACCGCGCGACTACCATTAGCCCGCTTGTATCGCGATCTAGGCGATGAACGATTCCTGGTCGACCGCTTTCACCTACCTCGGCGATTTCTGGGAACTCTTGCAATAACCCGTGGACCAATGTGCCGTGTTCGTTGCCAGTTCCTGGATGAACAACCAAACCGGCAGGTTTGGCGACGACAATTACGTCCTCGTCAAAATAACGAACTTCTATATCTACCACTTCTGGGCCAAGAGGTGGGGGTAGAGGCGGTGAAGAAATGATGTCGATTCGGTCGTGGGGTGTTAATCGATAACTTTTGTTCACCAATTTTTCGTTAACAAAGATTTTCTCGGTTTTTAGAAGGTCCTGAATATCAGTTCGACTCCAGCCCGTAATCAACGCCAGCGCTCGGTCTATGCGCTCTTGGGCTAGAGATTCGGGAACGATGATTGGATCCATTTGGCTCATCAGACTTGCTTAGGCGCACCGCGGCGCCCCCCGTGAGTGAATGAAGCCACCACTACTACCACTGCGCCGACGGTTATGGCTGAATCGGCAATATTGAAAATTGGGAAACTACCCACCCGGATAAAGTCCACTACCGAACCTTCAAAAATTCCGGGGGCTCGAAAAATTCGGTCAATCAAATTCCCCACTGCCCCACCGAGAATGAGTGCGAGACCAAAAATGCTCAGCAAGTCTTCCGAGCGTTGAATCACCCGGACGAGAACAACGGTAAGGATTACCGCAAGTATCGCGAGGATCGGAGTGAACCCTTGGAAAAGGCTCAACGCACTACCAGAATTGCGACTTAACTCAAAAGAAATATACGAACCAATGAGAGTTAAGGGATTATCAGCCAGATTAGAAACTGCCCACCATTTAGAAAGTTGGTCAGCGACAATTACAGTTAGCGCCACCGCCGTAGCCAGTCGAGCTCCCTTGCGCCGCGCGGCCGAAGAAGTAGATCTTCGACTTTCCGAGGACGAACTATCGACGCCGGTCGGCACGCGACTTGCAATCTACGCAGACATCAGCCCACGGAATCGCCTCTAGTCGTTCGAGAGGGATCGCTCGCCCAGCAGGAGTGCACACCCCGTAAGTACTATTTTTAATGCGCTCCAAGGCTTCGTCGATTTGTTCAACAACCGCTCGAGCCGAAGCAGACAGCAGCAAGTCTCGCTCACGTTCGGTGTTAATCGTGTCGCCATCACCCGACTCTTCGTCAAACTGAGTATCTCCCCCTTCACGTTCACGAGCCAACGCTTCCGCTTCGGCAAGAAATTCATTGGCTTTGCGTTCAAGTTCTTCTTTTTCTTTAACTAATTTTTCGCGCAGCCGGCCAACCGTGGCTGAAGTTAGCTCAGAGGATGAAGGTTTGACATAAAATCCTGACAGTTCGCACCGAGTACCTAAAGCGGCGAGAGCGGCGGCGGCTTCTTCTTTGGCCCGGCGTTCTTCTTCGGCTTGGGCTA
>SHUY01000063.1 GCA_009694435.1 Acidimicrobiia bacterium
CGAACGACAATTATCCCAATCACCCCGCCCACCACGAGGGCCGCTACAACCGCGATGACTATTTCCATACTTTTATCATGCCCTGAGGGTGGGACATTCCCCTAGCCATCGCCGAGAGAATAGATAAGCCCGCCGCGGGTGCCCACCACGATTCGCCCCTTCCATACCGCCGGAGTGGCCTCAATACAGCTCTCTAGGCCCACCTGCCACAACTCGGGCGGGTCGATGAGGGTGTTTTTAACGTCGTAGCCGTGAAGAACACCCGCACAATCTCCCTGAATCCAAACTCCGTCAACAATCACCGGCGATCCCATCAACGGTGCGGTTAATTTCTTCTCCCACCGAATTGCCCCGGTATTGCGATCCAACCCAATCGCCCGACCCGAATAGGTGGTGTATATCGCGAGATCGCCCACGATTCCTGGAGTCCCCCACACCCCCGACTTGGGTAAAGCGTTATCGCTCTGCGACCACACCAACGGTTCGGGCAAGGTGGGGTTGAGCTTCCACATCTGCCCTACCTCTTTAGAGCGTTCGTTATGACGCTCCCACTCCGAACCGCCGTAGAGCATTCCGAACTCGTCAACCACGATACTGGCGTCAGTGTCATCACCAGTCCAATAGCGAAAAGTGCGTACCGGTGGCCCAGACCCAGTGAGTAGTGGCCCGATGTCCCAACCCTGCACCAAGCCACCCGAGTTGGCGAAGTAAAGCGTGTTGCCAGAAATTGCTACTGAGTTTTCAATCGAAACCTCTGAACCCACCGCCGCGATCAACTCATCGTCCCAGCCGGGTGAATTGAAAACTAGTTGCGGTGCCACTGCAACTAGACCGTCAGCACCCGTGGATCGATTTAACTTAGCGATATGAATCTGGCTGTTTTCTCCACCCTCGAACACGTAGTCCCGCAGTACTAATGGACTCGAGTCCCAGTCGTCATTCCACTTAGTAGGAGAAACGTCGGTGGCCGATAGCCGCCAAAGTTCAGTGGGCACGGGTCGATCGAAAGCAACCACTCTAAAGAACCCATCTCTAGATCCGCTATAAACCAAGGGGTAGCCATCAGGATCTATAGTCACCGATCCTTTTATTATGTCGCCGGTAACAAACGGGGGGATAATGTCTTGCCCGGTAGCGGCATCAACAAAATGAATCGCCCGATCGTAAGCACCGAAAACTACCCAAGTACGCCCGTCCCGCTCGAATACCGCGGGTTGCCCCGTCCAACCCATTCCGCACCAATTGGTAGTTTCACCTTTATCGGACGACAACGAACACATCGCCTTTCCGGGGTAACTCCATAATGTTTTAGGCGCTACTGGTACCGGCCCCGCTCCGTAGTAGTTGCGAGTGGGGTTACCTCTAAAAGTTAGCAACCCCGACACTTTGGCTTGATAATAAGGAGTAAACGCCGAGGCGGGATCGACCCATCCGGTGTAAGGCGGTTTAGTGGTAGTGGTAGTAGTCGGAATCGTCGAAGTAGTGGAAGGCGAAGAGACACTTTTATTATTGTCACTCGAAAATATCAACCACGCCCCCACTCCCGCGGCGGCGAAGACGACAACTCCTAGAGTGAGAGCAATTTTTTTTCGACTAATACCGCTCTTAGGGCGACGAAGAGCAGCTTGACGTTCAGATCTGGTCGGATTAGAAGGTTCCGGCATCAATTACAATCTTTTGATCGTTTACATAACCGGAACTCACTAAAAAGGTAACCACTTCTGCTACTTCTTCAGCACTACAAACGTGTTCAAACGGAGCGGTGGCGTCGAGATCGTGAATATCTTCGGCCCCCATGGCCGCTCGTGCTAATCGTCGGCCCATCTCGGTATCAACCAGACCCGGAGCTACGACATTGACCCGAATTCCGTTACGACGCTCTTCTTTTGCCAGCGTACGGGCTAAGGCTTCAAGACTGGCCTTCGCCATATTGTAAGGAGCAGAGTTACTCGCCCACATCGTCGTGGCCGCGCTCGACACCAACACCACATCACCGCGAGTAGCCGCCCGCATTCCGGGCACTAAACGCCGGCACAAGGAAAAAGCGGCTAGCGCGTGAATGCGCCACAATCTTTCAATCTCGACCTCTTCGGTGTCGACTACCGTCGCTCCACTACTGGCGATTCCCGCGCTATGAACAAAAATGTCAATGGTGCCAAAGTTGGCCAAAACATTAGTAGCCATAGTGTCAAGGGCTTCGGGGTCATCCAGCGCGGCCGCGTAAATTTCCGCTCGGGTTCCGGCTTGGCGAATTTCTTGAGCTACTGCCTCTGCGTGTTCGTGGTCACGACGGTAATTGATCGCGATATCCGCTCCAACTGAGCCGAGCGCCACCGCGATAGCCGCTCCGATTCCGCGCCCACCGCCGGTTACCAACGCTCGGCGCCCCGCCAGATTTACGCCTTCCGCAGACTTTTTGCTGGCCATCAGGCCACAGTAATAGCCTCCACCCGAGCCAGCAGGTCATCTTGACCAAACCGACTCACCCATGACTCAAACTCGGGTTTGGGCTTAATCCAGCGCCAGTCGTCGACCGAGCCCACCTCGCCGTCAATCCGCAACTGGGCGAGGACTTTAAACAACTCGGCGTCGACTCGCCGCTCGACCAAAGTGGCGGCAAGTTTGGCCGCACCCCGCACGGGTACATCCCACTCGTCGACCGACGCAGGTATCGCTTCAATGTGTTCATAACGAGACAGCACCGCCGCGGCCGATTTCGCTCCCCACCCGGGAAGTCCCGGAAACCCGTCCGCGGCATCTCCAACTAGTGCCAGCCAGTCGGGGATTGATTTGGGCCCAACACCAAACTTTTCTCGCACCCCAGTTTCGTCGTAACGGACTCTCGCTCGCCGGTCAAACTGCACCACTCGCGGATCACTAACACACTGAGCAAGATCTTTATCAGGAGTACAGATCACGATCTCGTCTACTCGTTCGTCGGCCGAGGCCACCGCTACGGCCGAGGCCAACATATCGTCAGCCTCGAGGTCGAGGCCCCGCCAAATCTCAACTCCAAGAGCCGAAAGAGATTCTTCCAGCAACGGGAACTGGGCCCACAAGACTGGATCCATGTCGTCTCCAGTTTTATAACCGTCCCAGAGTTGATTGCGAAAAGATTCGACCAAAGAATCGGTAGCAACGCCGATGTGGGTCACCCCTTCTTCAAGCAAACCGATCACCGAACGAACTACTCCTCGTACCGCACCAATGTCGACCCCTTCTTCGTCGAGGTGCTCGGGAAGGGCAAAGTAGTGACGAAATAATTCGTAAGTACCGTCGATTAAATGAACTTTCACAAAAATCAGGCCCCCCGACGCAAACGACCACGCAGTGTAAGCAACGCCAAACTAAACGAAACGATCATCACTCCCGCGATCGATGCTATTCCGGGCAATAGCATCGATGTATCCCAGCCAGTAATCACTGATCGCATTCCCTCAAGGAGATAAGTAACTGGGTTGAGTTTGGCCACCGTGGCCAACCAGCCCGAGAGCGACTCTTCGGGAAGAAATGAGGTCGTCATAAAAGCAAACGGGAAAAACAAAATGAAACTGGCGTTCACCGCCGCGGGGTTTCCGGTCTTGAGGGCAATGGCGTAAGGAAACCCGGTAAAGGCTAACCCCCAAAATGCCCCCATTAGTAGAAATACAAATATCCCGAGTATTCCAGTTTCGAATCGCACGCCCAACAAGTAACCCAGCCCGATAACGGGCACTTCCACCGCAAATACCAGCACAAAATCGGCCACCATTAAGCCCAAAAGTAGTGTCGCCCGTTTAATTGGAGTCATTAGCAGTCGGTCGAGATAACCGTCTTGAATGTCGAGTACGAGCGCACTGGCGCGCGACAGCCCAGTTACGGCAAATATGATCGCCACTGGTAACTGAAAAGCTCGGTAGTCGCTTACCCCGCTGGCCTTGGCGACATTTTCTAAAGCGCCGACGTTGATGAAATAGAAAAATACGGGAATAAATAACGCGGGAGCCAATACTTCGGGCTCACGCGGAATAGACCGCAGGGCTCGACCGGCCACTGACAACAAATCGTGGAAAAATCCCGCCGCCTTGGGTTCGACCATTGAGGCAGTCATTCGTCTGCTCCGGGGCGCAAGCGCCCGCCGGTCAATTCAAGAAATACGTCATCGAGAGTGGGGGTGCGCATAGCAAGATTGGCCACTGTTATTCCGGCGTCTTGTAAGGCTAGGGCTACTGGGCTTAGCAGTTTTGAAGCGTTAGGAGTCACCACCATCACGTCGTCGCTGTGGCGTTCGACGCGCTCGACTCCGGGCAGGTTTCTTAACGCCGCCACCGCATCGTCTTCTTGGCCTGGGGTTTGCGCCACTATCACGTCAGACCCATATCGCCGCTTCAATGTATCGGGAGAATCCTCGGCCACAATGCGACCGCTAGAGATAATCCCCACTCGATCCGAAAGGACGTCAGCTTCTTCTAGGTATTGAGTGGTAAGAAAAATTGTCATCCCCTCGTCGTTCAGGCGCCGCACTTCTTCCCAAATTCGGTTTCGGCTAACCGGGTCTAGGCCAGTGGTTGGTTCATCAAGGAATAAAACTTTAGGGGTATGGATCAAAGAGGCTGCTAAATCGAGCCGGCGCTTCATGCCGCCAGAATAAGTTTTAATGCGATCGTCTAGTGCTTCGCCTAAGTCGATGAGCGTGGCTAGAGTTTCGATTCTTTCACTCGTGGCTGCTCGCGACAATCCGTACAGTCGCCCCTGCAGTAAAAGAATCTCCCGTCCAGATTGCATTGGGTCAAGAGCCGCGGACTGCAAAGCGGCTCCGATGCGCAAGCGAACGGCCCCCGGATTACGCACTACGTCGTAGTCGGCCACCATGGCCATACCCGAACTGGGTGCTAGCAGGGTGCACAGCATGCGCACCATGGTCGACTTTCCGGCGCCGTTAGGACCGAGAAATCCGTAGATTTCGCCGGTGGCGACTTCAAGATCAACGTCAATCACCGCGTGATTGTCGTCAAAATCTCGACCGAGACCTTGGGTGATAATTGCTGGATTACTCACGAGCGGCGAGCCTATCGTCACGAGGAATAACTTCTTGATTGTCGTGAGTGCGCAAACCTAGATCGAACCAGACCACTGCGGCCCAAACTGCCGTAGCCCCAGCAATATGAAAACCGACGAGCAGCTCGGGTATTCCCCGGAAATATTGAACGTAGCCAATAGTCCCTTGCAGTAACACCACTACTGCTACCGCCAATAACCGTATTTTGATAGACCTAGAGGCTCCCAACTTAAATACAAGTACCGCCAAGGTGATAATGACGAGAATTAAAACGATGACGCTGGATCCATGAATACGAGCCACAGTTTCAAGATTGAAATTAAACCTCCGAGCCGAACGGTCTCCACCGTGAGGGCCCGTAGCGGTTACTACGGTTCCGGCCACAAAAACTACTGCTGCGCTCACCAGCATCACTAGATCAGCGATTTGGATTGGCCGACTAACTCGCCACCGACATCGGCCTTCGGGCTCTCCTGAACGCCGGAGTAAAACCAAAGCGTTGGCTAACAAAACCAACGAAACTAAAAAATGGGCCATTACGAATGGGGGTTGAAGTTCGTAGAGCACAGTCAGTCCACCGAGTACAGCTTGCGCTATCACCCCACCCACTAAACCTAAGGAAAGATAAATCAAATCTCGTCGCCGAGGATTACGGAAAATCGACCCCAGTACCGCCACAATTACGGCCAAGGAAACCAACCCAGTAAAGACTCGATTTAAAAACTCGATCATGGCGTGGGCGTCACTCGATGAACGGGGAGTGAGGCGGCCCGGAGAACAATTGGGCCAATCGGGACACCCCAGGCCCGAACCACTGAGCCGTACCGCCCCTCCGGTGATGATGATGATGGCTAAAAAAATAGTGGCGGCTAAAGCAATCCGCTGGAAGGCTTTGGGGCTAATGAAACTCACGCAGGTAGCGTAGGTGCTTAGACGCCTTCTTCAGCAAACGCACCCTCCGCCACCGCTCAAGACGCGATAATTTGAGCCCATGGCCTCATCTCCCCCTAGCGATCTGCCCCTTCATTACGACGAATTCTCTTTATTCGCTGAAAATGCCCAAGAGTACGGAATCGAGTGGCGAGGTTCTCCTGCGGTTCGCCGCGAAGCGATCCCCGTAGACCAAGACGGGCGTCGAGTAAGCGCTCTGATTTGGGGAAATACCGATCCCGAAATCGTTTTTATCCACGGGGGAGCACAAAATGCCCACACATGGGACACCGTCGCTTTAGCGCTAGATCGATCCATGGTTGCCCTAGACCTCCCTGGTCACGGTCACTCTGACCACCGCCTCGGCGATCCATTCTCTCCCAACGAAAACGCCGAGGACATAGCGGTAGCGATACGCGAACTCGCTCCTCAAGCACAATTGGTCGTCGGTATGTCGCTCGGAGGATTGACCGCTTTGGCGTTGAGTCGTGTAGCGCCCGAAGTGGTGCGATCGCTTTTATTAGTTGACGTAACTCCGGGAGTAGATCGAGACAAAGCCGCTCCCATCGCGGCGTTTATTGCCGGACCCGAGTCTTTCTCCTCGTTTGACGAAATTTTGGCTCGCACGATCGAGTTCAACCCCACCCGCTCCGAAAGTTCTCTGCGTCGAGGGGTTCTTCATAACGCAGTGGAGCGTGACGGGGAGTGGGTTTGGCGCTACCAGCGCCCACGGTTGATCGAGGCGGCGGTTTCCCTTGACTCGACTCAAGCCGGATCGACTATAGATTTCTCAAATCTCTGGGACGACTTAGGCGCGCTCAGAGTTCCTCTCACCCTGGCTCGGGGGTTAGCGGCGGGAAGTGTAGTTGATGATAGTGACCAGAACGAGGTTCTACTTCGACAGCCGGAAGCGCGGATTGAGCTTTTCCCCGGTGCAGGTCACAGTATCCAAGGCGACCAGCCGATTGAATTGGCCGCGCTCATAGACTCTCTGCTCGAGTAATTCGCCGCCCCCACGCTCACGGAGTGAGCACCGCCGTAGTCACTGTCGCCTCGCTTACTGCCTCAGGAGAATACGGCATGGCTACTAAGTCACCCTTCGCCCAAATGTCTTGCTGGTCGGAAAAATGCTCACGAGCGGGATCGCCCGAAACGCCAAAAGGTACCACCCACCGAGAGTTATCCCAATTGGCGACATCAAAAATATAACGAGCAACCGAAGTGCTCGTTACCGCAAAACCGTAACCGGCGGGGTGAGACGCGCTCATGACCGTGTCCCATTCGCCGCCCACGCCGACAACCGGCGGGTCCAACTCAGGCCGATTCAGCGGATGGCGAGCACGACACTGATGCAAACTTCCCCACCTCCACTCATCAGTATTCGGTCCCAGATCACTACGTAGATACTCAACTGCTTGGCTAAAACAATCTCGCAAAAGATCCGGCCATGACTCGCCAGAAAATAACAACGATTCATCGTTGCCGGCGAGAAGGCCGGTAGATAGAGACCAAATTCTCAATGAAACCGGCTGAAAAGACCCTCGGGGCTCTCCAAAATACGGCCGGCGAAGAGGATCGAAAATTTCTTGGTTGGCTAGGCGTTGGCTCACGAAATCTCGCGTCACCAAATAAAGACTGGCCGCAATGGAGTCAGGATCCATTGAATAATCCCAGGAATTTAGAATTTCCGATAATCCCCGGTATTCATCGTCAGGATTATCTCGCGCGGTCGCAGCCAAAATTGCCGGCACCCATATTTTGGCGGCCAGCGAGACTCGGTCAGTCAACACCGACTCCATATCAGCCACGGTGGCTCTTTGTATGTCGTCAAGCCGATCATGTAGTCGCTGAGCGCGATCGGGACCGGAGTAATCAAAACCCAAAAAATGAGGATAGTCGGGTCCAACGATTTTCTGATTCGCGGTAACGATTAAACCGCTTTCAGGGTTAAGTGCGTGGGGCATTTCGTCAAAAGCGATCTCTCCCTGCCATTCGTACTCTAAATTATTCGCCGGTACTGGCCCCCACGAGTTAGCTCGATTTCGTACCGGTATTTTTCCGACTGTGCGATAAGAAATATCGCCACTCACATCCGCGGAAACAAGATTATTTACTGGATCAATCCAGTTACGCATTACGTCGTCAAGTTCGCTCACACTTTGTGCCCGCAGCATCGGCGCTAATACCTCTAGCCCCGAGCTAGCGTCGACTAAAGCGGTAGACCGCAAAGCCAAACTTGGCCCCGTGAGTGGATCGCCAAATATAACTACTCCCCTTGGGGTTTCGTAGCATTCGATACTTACCGGAGACTCCCCTTTAACTTCGATAACTTCAGTACGCGATGACGCGGGCGGCGTATCTTCAACGTATAGATCTTGATAATCGCCGTTGGCGTTCGTAATCGCCCACGCCACTCGTTGTGAATGACCAAAGTGCGGAAACCCGGGTACGCCAACGAACGAAAGGCCGATAGCGTCGAACTCCGGGCACGTTAGATGGCATTGGTAGTAAACACTCGGGGTCTCTAAGGCTCGATGCGGGTCTCCCGCTATGAGCGGAAGCCCCGATTCCGTACGAGAGCCGTGTAGAGCCCACGCGTTGCTTCCCGTAGCGGCTTGAGCTAGATGAGCCATTGCCGCCAACACTTCGTTCAATGGCTGCTGGTCAGGGTTAGGGTCAAGCCGAGCAAATTCTGGAGGCGAGACGATCAGGGGGATATCTCGCAAATCGGCGCCCTGGAGATGCGCCACCAATTTAGAGCCTAGAACTGCGGCTAATCGGCCTCGCCATAATTTCTTTTGCCAATTAGCGAATACAACGTGGCGAACCAAAAACACTGCACAACAGTCTTCGGGCGACCAAGGGTCGGGAGTTGTTTTGGTCAACGCTAAGTCGGACGGAAGATCTCGGCGCAAATTCAAATAAGCGTTAATCCCGGCACTAAACGAGGTAAGCACCTCTTTAGCCTCAGACGAAAGAGCAGAGTACTCGTTCTGAGCAGTCAGTCTTAATGAGCAGCGGCGAGCGAAGCGATCAAAATCTAATGCCTCGGCACCCGCAAGTTGAGCCCACCGACCGTAGGCTCGACGGCGATCAAACTCCAATTGTCCTAAGCGGTCTTCGGCTTGAGCGAAACCTTGACCAAAAAATGCATCACTCGAACTATTCGCCGCTATGTGCGGTATCCCCCACTGATCGCGTCGAATTACTACTTCGCTTTCGAGTCCCGTTACCTGCACACCATTGACGCTACCGCTATCAGGACCTACGGGTTGGATGAAATATCAATCAGACCAAACGCTAAGTGCCGCTACAACCTCAGAAATAGGGGCGTGGTCGGCGGTGTGGGTATCGATGTGCTCATAGAGCACCGTATCGTTTGGTCCGATGACGAAGGTTGCGCCGAGTTGGTTCGTGCGCTTACCCGGTTTGCTGACTCGGTAGCCCGCTCGATGGGCTCGAAGTGCCCCCTTGAAGCTCTTGGGATCGAACAGCAATCGAAAAGGATTGACTCTCGGCAGACCAACGCTCTGGGCTGCTTTGGCATCATCATCCACTAACACCGGAAACGAGATGTGGTCTTTAGCGACAAAGTTCGCCGCGTATCTCTGATCTCCTGTCCCGATCGCGATTACTTCTCCCCCTAACCCGGTAATCTCGTCGTAATTCTCACGCAACTGCGCGGCATGCTCTCGGCAAAGCAGTCAACCAAAATGGCGTAAAAAAACTACAATCACGGGTTTTTCGCTCCAGTAATCCCCTAGTTGGTGAGGGTTACCAGAAGGGTCGTTGAGAGATATTGCCCCCAACTGAGTGGCGTCGATCAAAGGCTTGCCCATAGGACCCAATATAGCGACTGCAGTGGGTGGCATACTGGACTTATGTCGACCTTTACTCGCATGGACGAATCAACTCCTGAACAGTGGGCGGTTATTGGGGCAGAAACGATGAGCAATCAATCACGCGTGGCGGAGTCGGTTCTGTCTATGTTGCAATCACTAGAAACCATCACCGACGGTTTTGCCGTCAATCAATTAGTTCATAGTCTACAAACTGCTACTCGGGCTGAACGAGATGGTGCCGACGACGAAATGATTATTGCTTCTTTATGTCATGACATCGGAAAATCTATAAGTGTTCCTAATCACCCCATGATTGCGGCCGAGATACTTAGACCTTACGTACGACCAGAA
Source organism: Acidimicrobiia bacterium (assembly GCA_009694435.1). Classification (GTDB taxonomy): domain Bacteria; phylum Actinomycetota; class Acidimicrobiia; order IMCC26256; family PALSA-555; genus SHUY01. Next base: position 10,162 of record SHUY01000063.1, read on the forward strand.
ATATATTTCGTAATTAAGGCCCATCAAGACTTCCAGGGGCGCCATTACTACTCTCATTTCGGCGGTGACCCCGATGCTCGAGATCAATATCAAGATGAGCCGTGGTTTGCCCTTGCGGCCCAGTTTGCCGACGACTGGGACCAAGTGGCCTTCGACCCCGATTACGACACCTTGCCCCTTGAGCATTTTGAGCCGAGAGTGCGAACGTTATTCGCCTCGGCGCGGTTTGCGTTGCCGGAATAAACGTCCTCACCTCGCAAACCGGCTTGCGGTAACAGAGTCGGGCGAGGAACCCTACTTTTTTGCCTTCTGCAGGTACGCTCTTAGAGCATGTGGTGGAACCGATCCGACGGAACCTTAGCCCGAGGGCTGTCGCGCACTCGTCGCATCATGCCTTACATGATGAGGGGCCGCACCGAATCGGCTGCTTCAATGATTATGGAAATGGATCTTGCTCACTCCGACGCCTTTATTCGCAAATGGAACCAAGCCAATCCCGGTCTCCGAATAGACATTTTTCACCTCGCGGTATGGGGATTGAGAGAAACTTTCACTCGCGTGCCATCGATAAATCGATTTGTAGCCGGTGGGCGAATTTATGACCGTAAGGGCATCTGGTTTTCTTACGCGGTGAAGCAGAAGCTCGAAACTGGGTCGCCCCTATTTGTCGTGAAGCGTCGATTTGATACCGATAGATCTTTTGGGGAAATGGTTGAGGGGATGGCCAAAACTCAAGCGGACTACAAAGACGGTAGTCGTCCTCACGTTGAACGCGAACTGGGATTGCTCTTTGTTTTCCCCGGGTTCATCCGTCGGCTGCTAATGGCGGGAGTGCGCGGACTAGATCGAGTCGGGATGCTCCCCCGTTCTTATATAGAAAATGATCCAATGTACTGCTCGGCCTTTTTTGCCAACCTCGCGAGCTTAGGGCTGCCGGCCATAACCCATCATCTCTACGAATACGGAACTTGTGGAGCATTTTGCGTTGTCGGCCGCCCCACCACTGCCGCGGGTAGTCCCACTAGTGGCCCCGACCGGCGCCGGGCAATGGAAGTGTCTTTTACTTTCGACGAGCGCGCCGACGACGGATTAGCCGCCTGTTACGCTTTACGCCGCTTCAAACAA
>SHUY01000064.1 GCA_009694435.1 Acidimicrobiia bacterium
TGGTTTTGTTGTCGGTGACGAAGTGCACGCCGCAAGACGAGCCGAAGACGCCGCCGCTCTTTCGGTATTGGACGCTCATCCGGTTTGGCTCGATTTTGTCGAGCACGCTTATCTTCCCCGCTCCGAGTGGGTAGGAGCGAACGACATTGTTGATACCTTGACGAAAATTATTAGTGATCTAAAAGCAACCGCAGTATTTGCTCCGTTTGGTCTCGCTAATCCAGATCATGATTTCACTCACGAAGCCGCGCTAATGGCTCGCGACCGAGTCGATCCGAACACGGCATGGTTTTTATACGAAGACATGGGTTACAAACACATACCTGGCTTACTAGCTTGGCGTATTACGCAGTTGTTTCGTAAAGGAGTATGGCCAACGCCAGCCGCAGTTCCAGTTGATGTTGATTATGCTCGTAAACAGCAAGCAGTTGATTGCTACCAGTCACAAATGCGGGCCCTCGAAGCCGAGTGGGGTATTAGAGAAAAACTCTCCGCCCCCGCCCCCGAACAGTATTGGCGCATTTCACCACCGCCACTGGGCTGGGAAGGTTTGAGCAATCCCTCCAACGCCAATACGGTGTCTAAGCCCTAGAGTGCGGTTATGACCATCACCAATAGTTCACTTCCTTCCGATTTATTTCTTCCGGAGCCCCAGCCGGCCAAGGTTAGATACACGGTTATTTCGGTGGATGATCATTTAGTTGAACCACCTCATATGTTTGAAGGGCGTCTTCCTAAAGCGTTAGCCGATCGAGCACCCAAAGTAGTAACTACCGATCAGGGCCACGAAGTATGGGAATTCGAGGGTGAACGTCATTTCCAAGTCGGACAAAATGCAATAGCCGGACGACGACCCGAAACGGTAAAAATTGAGCCTTTCCGATTCGATCAGATGCGACCCGGATGTTTTGATCCCCACGCTCGGGTGCACGATATGGATCTTGGCGGCTTATGGGCCTCACTCAACTTCCCGTCGATGATCACCGGATTTTGTGGGCGGGTTTACTCGCAGATTGCTGATCGCGACTTGGGTAACGCGGTTACTAAAGCTTGGAACGATTGGATGTACGAAGAGTGGTGGGGCGCTTATCCCGAAAGATTTATTCCACTCGGAATTACCGATTTAGCCAACCCCGAAAGTGGGGCACAAGAGATTCGCCGCAACGCAAATCGAGGATTTGTGGCCGTGTCTTTACCCGAACGCCCACACCGACTCGGGTTTCCATCAATTTTCTCTGACTACTGGGAACCAATTATTCGTGCTTGCGCTGAGACCAACACGGTGGTTTGTCTACATGTCGGCTCAGCAGGTATGCCCGACTTCCCCGAAGGTTGCCCACCGGTGCAATTAGGAGCCACACTTTTTGGTGCACTGTCACTAACCGCGTGCGCAGAATGGGTTTGGTCTGGATGGTCAGTCAAGTTCCCCGAATTAAAAATTGCGATGTCGGAAGGAGGAATCGGTTGGGTAGCAATGCTTATCGATCGTTTAGACAATATTGTCGATAGGTCTGGATACGGGCTCGAAGGTTTTAATGGCCAACGTCCGGCTGACATATTGCGGGATAAATTTTGGTTCTGCACTATTGATGATCCGTCAACTATCGAAACTCGAGCCGCTATCGGGGTTGACCACATCATGGTTGAGAGCGATTATCCTCACGGCGACGGAACTTGGCCCAATACTCAAGATGTAATTGAGCGCTATTGGGGGCATTTACCCACTGAAGACTTGCGCAAAATGACTCACCAAAACGCAGCAAAACTATTTCGCCATCCGCTCCCTGAGGTTCCACTGCCCTGAACCACTGTTGTCCCGCCAATAGATGAGAATTGACGAGTGACTTTCCCTCCACCATCCCCCCGCTCAACTAAACCCTCAGGGGTTTCTATCCCTTACCAACCTGGGCTTGACGGCTTGCGCGCGGTGGCAGTTTTGGTCGTGATGGCCTATCACGGTGGGGTAACTGGTCTGCGGGGCGGGTTCTTGGGAGTAGATATTTTTTTCGTTCTCTCGGGCTACCTAATCACCACCTTATTATTGGTGGAGTATTCCCGCACCCAGACTATTGCTCTAATAGCTTTTTGGGCCCGCCGAGCCCGCCGACTTCTTCCTGCCCTCGGAGTCGTTTTGATCGGTATTTTAATTTACGCAACGCTTGTTGCCAAACCTGATCGCTTGGACTCCATTCGTGACGATGCGCTTTCTTCGCTCACTTACGTAGCAAATTGGCGCTTTGTATTTTCCAACCAAAGTTATTTTGCCCAGTTTTCTGTTCCGTCACCCTTGCGACACATGTGGTCACTGGCTATAGAAGAACAGTTCTATTTTATTTGGCCGCTGGTGATCTTGCTCTTGTTGAAACTGAGAGTTCGTCTGGCCCCCATGACGATGATATTTGGTGCAGCCGCAGTTGCTTCCACCGTATTGATGGCCGTCCTTTTTAGTTCTGGCTCTGATCCTTCGCGTGTTTATTACGGCACCGATACTCGAGCGCAGGCACTTTTGATTGGAGCCACTTTGGCCACCGGGCTTTTGTACCTACGGGGACGGAGTGCAAAACGAGCGTCTTCGGCACCGTGGGTTCGACTCGGCTTACTGGGCGCAGTAGTGGTTACGTTGATGCTGGTATTCGTTCGCGACACGGCCTCGTGGATGTATTACGGCGGATACCTTTTAGTGGCCTTGGCGACAGCGGCAGTTATCGCCGCCGCAATTCAACCGCGTCGTAATGCCATTAAGTCAAGCCTCAGCCCAGTGTGGTTACGTCAGATCGGGAAAATTTCTTATGGGCTTTATCTATGGCACTGGCCAGTATTTCTCACTCTCACATCGGAACGCATCGGAGAGTCGGGAGTGGTCTTGCTCGTTATTCGTTTCGCCGTAACTTTTGCCATTGCCACCACTTCTTTTTATGTAGTTGAACTCCCTATTCGTCAGCAACACTGGCGACAAGGTCCAATAAAAGCTGTGCTTGTCACCGCTATGGCCGCAGGGGCGCTGGCAGGGTTATTTATTTTTCTGCCCATCGTGCGCCCGACTAGCACTCCGAATAAAGCAGTAGCAATTGAACTAACTGGAACATCTCCACCCCCGGCTCGAATATTGGTGGTGGGTGATTCAGTCGCCCAAACGGTGGGCCAAGGGTTTGAACGGGGAGCAAATGATCTAGGGGTGGATTTGTTTAATCGTGGCCAGTTGGCGTGTGGGCTGGCCGAAGGTGGGCAACTCAGCCGCGGCGGACGCTGGGTTGACGTAGAGCCCACTTGCACTAACTGGAAAAATGATTGGGCGAGTTACGTAAAAAAGTTGAAGCCTAAAGTTTCATTAGTTTTATTTGATGTGTTCGTCATCTCTGATCTTCGGCTTAATGATCGTGATCTTGCGTTTGGAAAACCGGCATCAGATAAATACCTAACCGAACAATTAAGTAAAGGGGTAGATATCCTCCGCTCTGACGGGGGCTCGGTAGTTCTTTTGACGGCTCCTTACAACAATCGTCCAGAACGGTTAGGGCAGCCTATTGAATGGACTGAAGACGACCCGGCTCGCGTTGATCACTGGAACAAACTTTTGCGAGATTACGCAAAAGGTCTCAATGACCCACAAGTAACAGTGGTCGATATAAACGAATATCTATCACCAAAGGGTAAGTACACCAACTCGGTAAGTGGTACCGAGTTGCGCTACGACGGAGTGCACTTCAATCCTGATGCGGGCGAGATGTTATTTGGTTGGTTGATTCCTAAGATTCCGGCCTCGGCTTAGTGATTTATCGCCGCTAACGCTTGGTCAGCAAATTCAGGCCGACAAACAATCAGGTCGGGCAGCCATGAGTCAGGTTGGTTGTAAATCATTGGCGACCCGTCAACTCGGCTGGTGTGCAGCCCCGCTGCTTCCGCCACGGCTATTGGCGCAGCGGAGTCCCATTCGTATTGCCCGCCGGTGTGCACATAAGCATCCACTTCACCTCGAACTACGGCCATTATTTTTGCCCCCGCGGAACCCATGGATACCAATTCGGCATCTATGGCCTCGGCTACAAGTCGGGCCGCTTGCGATGGGCGAGAACGACTGACAACAACTCGCCGCGGTCTACCCGCCGCTTCGGGAACCGTGGCCGAAGGATTAGTTCCGAAACCTTGATTGAGCGCGGGGAGGGTCACTGCCCCCGCGATTAGGCCCCGATCGCGTTCCCATAAAGCGACGTGCACGGCCCAGTCGGTGCGGTCTAATTCAGAAAACTCGCGCGTGCCGTCTAGGGGATCAATAATCCAGACTCGGTTGGCGTTGAGCCGGTCGGAAACATCGCTTGATTCTTCGGACAAGATGCAGTCGTTGGGATGATCGCCCGCGATTTGCTCAAGCAGATACACATTGGCTTCGTGGTCGCCTCGATCACCTAGCGACCACGAGCGTCCTTTGTTTGATTCCTCGGCTCGTAGAGCAAGAAGTATTTCTCCCGCTCCGAATGCGTAGCGCAAGGCATCTTCGTGATCGCTCATTAGTGCATTGTTGCCGATATTTGAGCCACCAGCCGGACTGGATACCTTAGGAAATGCACCAAATTGACCGGTTTAACCGCTAGCATATTCATTCATGAGCATGCCTCCAGGAGCGGGTAACCCTGACCCCACCGTTCCCATTCCGCCGATAGGCGGGCCAGAAAGTTTTGCCAGTGGCGACCCTACGGTTGCGGTTCCCGTTGCTACCGGTGGTCCACCTCGTTCCGGAGCACCCGGTGGAGGCGCCCCAGGCGGACCCCAAGGGGGCGGAACTGGAGATGACGAGGCGGGCGACAACCGCAAATGGTGGTGGATTGTTGGCGCGGTGGTGGCCATTATCATTATTGCGATCATCATCTTGCTGGCTACTGGCGGAGATTCTGGTAAATCAACTTCATCGAGCACTTCTTCGACGAGTTCAACTACGACTACTGCCCCCAAAGTGTCGACAACCGCTCCAGCCACCACTACCACGGCCGCACCGGCTCCACAGATACTTCAGTTTTCTGCCAGCCCTAATCCAGTCACTTGTCCCGACGCATCTGCTTCGGGAACCGTAACTCTTACTTGGTCGTCACAGAGTGCGTCGAGTGCCACGGTGAGTATCGACAACCCAGGTTCGTCAGTCGGAACGTTTGGTCCGTCGGGGCAACAACAGTTTACGTTTGCTTGTGGCGCTAGCCCACTGCAACATACTTACTATCTTCAGGTTTTTGGATCTGGCGGTCAAACATCACAGAAATCAATTCTCGTCGCTGGGAATATCTCGCCCTGAGGTATCAGATATACCTAAGTTTTAGCTAAGCAAATCGACAACATAGCGAGTTTTAGGATTATTGCGGAGTTCATTCGCCGATCCAGACTGTACGACTCTTCCATCTTCTATTACGACAAAATGATCACCGAGAGAGCTGGCTTCTACTGGGTCATGGGTGACGAGAACGCGAGCGCCAGAATAGTCATCAAGCACTGATCTAAATTTTTGCCCCATATCAGACCGATTAGTAGCATCTAACGAACTAAAGGGCTCATCGAGGAGAAGTACTCGAGGCTCGATAATCAACGCTCGAGCAAGAGCGACCATCTGCCCCTCACCTCCCGATAACTGTCTGGGTCGCAACTTGGCTACGTGTCCCATTTCTAAAAGGCTCAAAATTTCATTCGCCCGGGCTTGAGCCTCCCGCCGAGGTACTCCTTGAGCCTCTAGACCAAAGGCAACATTGGCCCGAGCACTTAGGTGCGGGAATAAGTTGGCCTCTTGCATAACCATAGCGATCGGTCTATTTTCGGGCGCCACCCACACGCCCCGCTCAGGGTCTTCGACATCTTTACTATCAATAGAAATGCGCCCAGCACTTAATTTGGTAAGGCCAGCGATAGTTCGTAAGGCAGTTGTTTTCCCCGAACCATTAGGGCCAATAATTACGATGGTCTCATTGACTTCAGCCGTTATTTTTATATCAACTAATTGGAACTCTTCGGCATTGGTTGATATGAGTGCGTCAAGAATCATCGGAGAGGAGTGAGCCAACGCTCACGCAGTGATACCAGTATCAAAATCGAGATAAATACTAAAACAACACTTAAGGCAATAGCGCGGTCAGGATCGAATCCCAGATCAAAGAAGACGGCTAGAGGAAGAGTTTGGGTGCGCCCGGCCACACTCCCAGCAAAGGTGATGGTGGCGCCAAACTCCCCTAGGGCTCGAGCCCAAGCCAGAACAGCTCCGGCTGCTATCGAGGGAGCAAGCAGGGGAAGGGTGATACGGCGAAATATGAATCCAGGCTTCGCCCCCAAAGTGCGAGCAGTATCTTCGTAGCTGCGATCAATGCTGCGGAATCCCGACTCAACGGTAATAACTAGAAAAGGTAAAGCGACAAATGTCTCTGCGAGCATGGCTCCGATAGTGGTGAACGGAAGTTGCAGCCCCAACCAATCAAAAAGTGGCGCGCCAACTAGACCTTGGCGACCAAAAGCTAAGAGTAAGGCCACACCTCCAGCCACTGGGGGCAATATAAGAGGGAGAATAACCAGTGCTCGCAAAAGCCGGCGGCCAGGGAAGTTGGCTCGAGCTAATACCCACGCCAGCGGAACTCCAGTAATTAAGGCCAAGAGTGTCGCTCCGAACGAACACACCAGAGAAAGCCGCAACGCTTGGGTCGCCGCTTTGTCAGTTAGAAGTCCTCCCAGATCTGACCACGGTGCTCTTTGCAGCAACGCAACTATAGGGATAATTAAGAAAAGTCCACCCACGATGGCCAACGCGACAATTACTAATGGTGGCCCTGAGCGAGTCGTTTGTTTAGTCAAAGTTTTGCTTTGGGTAAAAATCCGTATTTGCTAAGAATTTTTTGGGCTTTTGGTTCGTTAAGGAACTTTACAAATTCTCTAGCTGCAGTTTTATTACTCGAATTTTTTATGACCGCCGCCGGATATTGAGCAGTTATGTTTTCTGATTTTGGTATTTCTATACCTTTAAGCCGTGAATTACTTATCGCTTCGGTACGGTAAATAAGAGCGGCATCGGCTTCCCCTAAAGCCAATAAAGATACTGCTGAAGCAGCATCAGAAGACAAGATTGGATGACTGATTGACACTTTTGCTTGTCTCAATACTTGATTGGCGTATACGCCACACGGAACCCCTGGCGCGCACAAAACAATTTTCTGCTTATCGTTGCCTAAATCAGCGAGAGTTTTTATCTTGGAGGGGTTTCTATTTTGGACCACAATAGCAAAAGTGTTCTTGGCAAAAATTGTACTTTTTTTAGTAACTAATGATGATTGATTGAGCAAAGCCATTGTTTTGGTATCAGCGGTAGCAACAACATCCCCACCGACTCCTCCTTCTAACTGTTGTCTTATCTGTGAACTGGCCCCAAAACTAAATTTAACTTTTACATCGTTGTATTCAGATTCAAATTTTTCTCCTATTTTAGTAAACGAATCATTTAGTGAAGATGCAGCTAAAATTATTATCTCGCCCGAAATTTTTTTACTTGGCTGCGTCTCTGCGCTATTAGCATTTAATGGTGTGACCGTTAATGCGATTAACGAAGTTAATAATAAAAATACTCCCCAAAATCCAGCAGTCACTCTATTTTTCACCCGAGGTCGCGTTCAACGGTAACGTTGGTGGCCTTGATCACCGCCACTGCCAACACGCCTGGTTCTAAACCAAGTTCGTCGGCCGCCTCCCGGGTGATAAGCGACACCACTCGGTGATTACCCGACTGAATTTCAATTTGCGCCATTACGGTGTCGCGCACGACGCGAGTAATGATTCCCGTAAAACGATTTCGAGCCGATCCGGCGGAATTTGGCTCCGCTTCAGTGAGGGCGTTGTTGCGCGCCACCGCGAAAGACGCGAGGGCGACTCCGTCGATTAATCTCTGCCCACCACCAGTGCGCTTAGTGGGGAGTTCGCCCGCATCAGCCCAGCGGCGCACGGTGTCGACGCTTACCCCTAGCAACTCTGCTGCTTGTCCCATGCGAAACTCGCTCATACTAGATAACTTAGTAAATTAACTAGCATAAGCACGAGTTTTTGACGATACCCCGCTCTACATTACCGAGGAGTAACTTAGACAGAACCAGTTAAGTATTGGCCCTAAAACCCAACTGGGGCCCAACCCAAGGAGACCGCCGTGGCCGAATTTTCTCTTGATCTCAACGAAGACCAACTCCAGATTCAACAGTGGGTCCACGATTTTGCGCAGAACGTTGTCCGCCCAGTAGCCGCGGAGTGGGATGAGCGAGAAGAAACTCCTTGGCCCGTCATCGAAGAAGCGGCCAAAGTCGGTTTGTACTCGATTGATTTTTTTGCCGATGCCGTTGGCGATCCGCAGGGATTGAAAATGGCTCTTGCCAGTGAAGAGTTGGCGTGGGGCGATGCGGGTATAACTCTCGCTATTTTGGGTAGCACGCTTGCCGTCAGCGGCATTATGGGCAGTGGCACTGACGCACAAATTGGTGAGTGGGTTCCGCAATGTTTTGGGACACCCGACAAGATCCAACTTGGGGCATTTTGTGTTAGCGAGCCCGACGCGGGAAGCGATGTCAGCAGTTTGCGCACTAGGGCGGTCTACGACGAAAAAACCGACGAGTGGGTATTAAACGGAACGAAAGCATGGATCACTAACGGTGGTATTGCTGGAGTTCATGTTGTAGTCGCAGCAGTAGAACCCGAGTTAAAAGCTCGTGGGCAGGCTGCGTTTGTAGTCGGTCCTAACACGCCTGGGCTTAGTCAAGGCCAGAAATATAAAAAAATGGGTATTCGCGCGAGCCACACCGCCGAAGTAGTCCTCGATGATGTTCGTATTCCCGGGTCACATTTGTTGGGCGGTAAAGAAAAACTAGACGCGCGGTTAGCTCGGGTGCGAGAAGGAAAGCGTTCAACCACCCAAGCTGCCATGAGCACCTTTGAGGCAACTCGACCGTTAGTAGGCGCCCAAGCACTAGGGATAGCGCGGGCAGCTTATGAATACGCTCTTGATTACGCTAAAGAACGCAAAGCTTTTGGTCGAGCGATCATCGAAAACCAAGGAATTGCTTTTAAGTTGGCCGATATGAAAATGGATATCGACTCAGCTCGACTTCTCGTTTGGCGAGCCTGTTGGATGGCTGCGACTAAGAAGCCGTTCGTCTCGGGTGAGGGGTCAATGAGCAAGCTCAAGGCGGGCGAAGTAGCCGTTCGAGTTACTGAAGAAGCGATTCAGATCTTGGGAGGCTACGGATACGTGCGGGAGTACCCCGTAGAGCAATGGCACCGAGATTCCAAGATATACACCATATTTGAGGGAACTTCCGAGATTCAGCGTTTAGTGATTGCTCGTTCAATCTCGGGCGTTCACATTCAGTAGCCTAAGCGTCTAGATTTCTCTCTAGGTCCCGATCCTGATACCGAAAGAATAGGAGTTAAATAATGTCTGTCTACGACCACTCAATCGCTGCGCTTGACGGAACCGCCGACCAACTTGGAAGCCAGAAGGGCAAAGTAACGCTGATCGTAAACGTCGCTTCTAAATGCGGTCTCACTCCTCAGTACGAAGGCCTAGAGAAAATACAGAGGCAATATGGCGATCAGGGTTTTTCGGTACTGGGTTTTCCTTGCAATCAGTTTCTTGAGCAAGAGCCAGGTACAGCTGATGAAATAAAAGAGTTTTGTTCAGCAAATTACAATGTCACCTTTCCACTATTTGAAAAGATTGAAGTAAACGGCGATAACCAGCACTCGCTTTACGCAGAACTCACTGAAACTGCCGACGCAGAAGGAGTATCTGGAGATATCCGGTGGAATTTTGAGAAGTTTTTGGTTTCGGGTGACGGTCAAGTAATCGCTCGCTTTGCTCCTCCAGTAGAGCCAGATGCACCGGAAATTATTTCCGCTATCGAGTCTGCTCTGGATAACTAGCTCTCGTACTTAACTTGATCACTCAAGCGACAAACTTAACTAGCAATTAAAATAAAATGGTAGATAACCCCGCCGGCAAGTTTTCGGAAATGCGGGGCAAGTCGCCCGAAGAAGCCAAGTTTTTTTGGAACGGCGGTCCAATTGCTCTTGGTGAGCGCACTTGGTTCGCTTCGCTGCTTAGTGGGGTGACGGCTTTCGAAACCGATGAAGGACTAGTACTGGTTGATAGCGGTACTGCCGCATTTGCTCCCCATCTGGCTCAAGAAATTCGCTCAGAAACTTCTAGTCCGGTCCATACCGCCATATTCACTCACGGCCATGTCGACCACGCGTTTGGCTTAAGTGCATTTTTACTTCCAGACCAAACGGCTCCGCGGGTCATCGGACATCGGGCGATGCTCGAACGCTTCGATCGCTATCAGCGCACCGCTTCGGCTAATCAAGTTTTAAACGCTCGACAATTTGGTGGCAGTGCTCACACGCCGGCTATGGGAGTCGCTTGGGAAGCACCGACTATTGGCCCCGACACGCTTTACGATGACACGCTCGAAATAACTGTCGGGGGGATTGAATTTCAATTATTCCACGCTCGCGGTGAGACTGATGACCATACTTGGGTTTATTGCCCCGAGCGCGGCGTGCTTTGCCCGGGTGATTTAATTATCTGGGGGGTACCTAACGCTGGCAATCCGCAGAAAGTTCAGCGCTACCCCTGGGATTGGGCGAATGCTTTACGGGATATGGCCGCCAAGAAACCTAAGACTCTAGCCCCTGGGCATGGGGGTCCAATCGTCGATGACCCCAAACTCGTAGCGCGTGTTCTTATTGAGACCGCAGACTTTCTTGAGGCAATCGTCGAACGCACGATAAAAGTTATGGAAGACGGATCACCACCTCACGTTGATATTGTTCATTCGGTTGAGCTTCCAGTTTCTGACTCTCCGTGGCTTCAACCTATTTACGATGAAGCCGAGTTCATCGTGCGCAACGTAGTGCGTTATTTTGGCGGTTGGTTTTCTGGTCGTCCTAGTGAACTGAAACCTGCAGCCCGAGACCAAGTAGCCCAAGCGATAGCGAGTTTGGCTGGCGGCGCGGCGGGTCTTGTTGTTGAAGCCCAGCGATTTGTCGCGCTGGGTGATCTGGTTATGGCCTCACACTTTGCCGACTATGCCTTAGAAGCGGCACCGAGCGATCTTGCTGTTGGTCAAGCGGTAGCCGAGATTTACGATGCTCGGGCTGCTAAAGAGACCAGTTTGATGGCTAT